>CACZZU010000028.1 GCA_902785765.1 uncultured Ruminococcus sp. | reverse complement strand
TTTCACAAATACACGGCTGTGTCTGATTTAGCGGTTCGGAAGTGAGAAAGTAGAAAAATATCCATTCACAAGGAAATTGTAAAAATCTGAAAAGCGGCTTAAAATCAGCACTTTTTACCCGTTATTCACTCACATTTAGTCATCAATACCACACACTCCACATGAGTTGTCCGCGGAAACATATCAACCGGCACAGCTTTTTTGACAGTATAGCCGTGGTCAGCAAAGACACGAATATCTCTTGCGAGTGTAGCAGGATCGCAGGAGACGTACACCACACGCTGCGGAGCCATCTTTGCAACAGCAGTGATCAAGGCACTGTCACATCCCTTGCGGGGCGGATCGAGCACGACACAATCAGGTCGAATCCCCCGTGTCTGTAATTGTGCTGCCGCAGCGGAGGCATCGGCACAGATAAATTCCGCCTTCGTGATGTGGTTTTCGGCAGCATTGCGGCGGGCATCTTCTACCGCTTGGGGAATGATTTCGACCCCGATGAGACGAGCAACCTTTTCCGCCATCGTCAAACCGATCGTACCCGTGCCACAGTACAAGTCCAACAGTGTTTCATGGGGCTGCAGGTCAGCACATTCGGCAGCAAGAGTATACAACACTTCCGCTTGGGTACGGTTAATTTGATAAAAGGACAGGGGTGACAAGCGGAAATGCAGTCCACACAGTTCATCGGTGATATATCCCTGTCCATAGAGCGTATGACAGGTCTTTCCGGTGATGACGTTGGTCTTCTCGGTGTTGACATTCAGCACGACGGTTGTCAGACACGGCAACGCCTGCTGCAGCATTTCGACCAACTGTTTGTCCTTTCGCAGTTGATGGGCATTGGCCACGACACACACCATCAATTGATCGGTCTTTTCGGCGTAACGCAGATATAGGTGACGCAGGATACCGCTATGGGTGGTTTCGTCATACGGCATGACATGATAACGATTCGCCCATGACAAAAATACCCGCAAGGCCTCGTTGAAGACCGGCATCTGCAAATGGCAATGCGTCAGTGGTATCACACGGTGACTTCTCGGAGCAAAAAAACCGACCACCGCCTGACCATTTTTATCCATGGTGATAGGCAGTTGTGCCTTATTGCGGTAACCGTCACACTGTGCGGCACCTACGATCGGCTGTACCAAATCTGCCGCTAAACCACCAATGCGTGTCAGGGTATCCCGTACCCGCTTTTGCTTGAAAGCCAATTCTGACGCATAGTCGATATGGCGGAAGGTACAACCGCCGCATTGATCGAAAATGGGACAATCCACCGTCTGGCGATGTGGTGAGGGCGTATGCAGCGTTTCGATCTTGCCATAGGCATAGTTTTTGGCAACCTTGAGCAGTTTGACATCTGCCTTATCTCCTATGGCAGTAGACGGCACAAACACTGCCATTCCGTTAATTTTGCCAACACCGGCTCCCTCAGTGGTATAGTCGATGATCTCTGTTTCGTACACTTCGTTTTTCTTCCATTCCACGGTGATTCCCTCCGTTATTGGTTAGCAATATAGCCTTCTGCCAGCAATTGCTCGATGACACGGCATTCTCTTTGCAGGACAATATTCCATTGAAAGCCCTCTTCTCGCGTCATAGTATGAAGCGTGTTGCGGTTCGTTTGCAGGACGGTAGACGGCCGCACCCACGCCAGCGTAAAACCTTCCTCTTGTTCATACGCATCCAATTGTTGGCTGACCATTGTCGGTGCTGCCTGACAGAGGTAGTAGTAATTGTCCTGCACGAACACATCCTCCGGACATCCTTTTTGGATACGGTGTACATAGCCGAAAGGCCGCACCGTATCCCGCAGCACGCACAAACCGCTTTCTTCCCGCACTTCCCGTATCAGGGTATCAAGCGGATTTTCTCCCGGCTCCATACCGCCGCCCGGAAACTTATAGTAGTTGTACTGCCGACTATGGATCATCGCCAGACGTTCTTCTCGGATAATGATGCCTCTGACAGAGGGACGGCTCACGATGGTTCCACCGAGATGATAGTCTTGGGTGTCGATGGTAAACAAACGCCTCATGCCATGTCCACACTCCTTTCCATTCTCCATCATTATAGCATCTTTCGTCACGTTCGCCAACGGGTTTGGCGAATTTTCTTCCACAAACACAGAGGCAGAACGTGACGGACATATCAATGTCACTGTCATGCGTGACAAAGACAAAACACCTCCGCACAAGGAATGTTTCACAGCCCGCGAAAAACTGTATTCATACAAAAGACTGTCCCCGAAACAAACAACCGCTCCTTCCTCGACACCCTATCCCACAAAACTCTGTCGGACAACTGCAATTGTCAACCGCACGCCGTTTGATTGTCAACCAAGCATTATAAGATACGGTTGACAATTAGGTAACAATGTGTTATAATCAAGCGGTAACACACACCAGCGAAAATACACTCACGAGAAAGGAACCTCCACATGAATCTGAAAAACGAAACGCCCCACCAAATGGGCACCCCTCCCACAGGCACCAACGGCCGTATGCGTGCCAACATCCGGTCAATGGTAATGACCGCTATGTTCACAGCGTTGATCGCTGTCTGTACACTGGTAACGATTCCTATGCCGCCGCCGTTCGTACCGTTTACCCTGCAAACACTGGCTGTCTTTTTAGCAGGCAGTATGCTGGGCATGAAACGCAGTATCATCAGTGTGTTGGTCTATATCTTGCTGGGGCTGATTGGCATACCGGTTTTTTCCCAGTTCAAAAGCGGCATCAGCACACTCATGGGTCCTACCGGCGGCTACATTATTGGTTTTATCGCTACGGCGGCCATTGTCGGTTTCTTTCAGGACAAGTTCGGTAACCGTTTGTGGAGCATGATCCTCTCAATGGTACTGGGACTCATCGCCTGCTATCTCTTCGGCACCGTATGGTTTGTGGTGGTCTATCAGCAAACCAAGGGCAGTATGGATCTCTGGACGGCGATGACCATTTGTGTCATTCCCTTCCTGCTGTTTGATGCTGTGAAGATTCTGGCGGCGGTACTGCTTTCCCATCGGCTCAATAAGATCGTGAAACTGTAAAACACGCCTTCGTCAACAGTCATTTATTTTCTACACTGGGAATAATAGAAAATATATGTGTAAAATTTTGCACATAGGTCTTGCACTTGCAAAAAATGCCTTGTATTGCGTTTCAACCGCCCAGAGGGTAATTTTACCTTTTCGCACTTAAACGTGGCTCTGTGGTCTTGCTACGCCACTTTATGGGCATTCTACAATGATTTTTCATCATACAACGCAGCAAACAAAGCCCCTCCGGTGTTTGACTACATCGGTGGGGCTTGTTTTTATTTCAGGCTAAATTTTATCATTTCTTCATGCTGGTCGAGCATATCGGAGTATATTTTCATCTCGATTTCTGCATTTTTTATTGTCTTGATGTTTAATCCGTTATCGTCCAAGTACGAATTAAGTATCGACAAACTTTCGTTTGTTTTCTTTCCGGCAGGAAGGCTTGTGTACATATATGTATTGATTGTATATCCATCAATCGTTATATTTGATACCATAATGTTGATTTTATCACTACTGCTGTTTTCAATCAAAAGCTTGATTTCTGCCTGCATAGCACCGCCCACAATGCCGTTGTATGTGATTTTTACACCATCTTTATTATAGATTACAGTTGATACTTCTGCCGTATTGTCGTATGAATGCTCTGCCATGGTGTTGCTAATCTCGTCCGTTATTTTTTTTGATGCACTATACATTCCATAATAAACGCAACCACCGATTCCGGCGAATACCACAATAACGATAACCAGAGCAAGCAATATCGGATGTCCCTTTTTTTCTTTCGCCATGTTAACACCTCCTTTCATCGTTTATACTCATCCGCAAACCGATAAATCATCATCAGCTCTATACGATCTCTCGGAGCCAACCGAGACAGTATGGAGCTGATTTCTTTTTGCATTCAATTCTCAAAATACCAAAACAATTATGCAAAAAATTACAACAAAAAGGAATACAAACGGCATGACGCACCCGCCACCCAATAAAATTCTTCTTGCTTTGTTTTTTCGCCCTTGCCTTGTTGTTGGGATTCCTGTCCATTTTGCAAATTTTCTTTTGGCGGATGTTATTCCCAGTGCTCTTTTCCAACTGAACCCGGGAATAATAGATTTCTTCCGTCTCTTTGCCATTTAATCACTCCCTATTGTTTATATTTTGGGTGCTTTTGAAGCGTTTGTATTTCGCAACCCATCTAGGAATATAATAGCTTTTGCCTTTTGAACGGCTGTTAGGGAATGGAGTATATCCAAAATTTCACGTTCGTCTGCCGAAATTGAAATACCATCCCCGTTAACTGCCTGTATAGGGCTACTTTCGATTGTGTGAGCTGTTTGCGTTACTGTGATGTTCATTTCCGGTTCGTCCGTCCTTCCCAAAAGGTAATCTGCTGATGTTCCAAGATAATCCGCTATGATAGCCAATGTGTCCGCTTTGGGCATGGATATAGGGTATAATATAGTCAAGCTATTAAACGAGCCGCAAAAACCCAAGCCTGAAAGAGATACTCTTTTGGGACGCTTACAAGCTAAAAGTGTGTGGAATATGTGATTGTTTCTCCAAAACTATTTTACATTATTCTCACATTATCGTCAATAGCTTAACTATACAAAAAAGGGGGGATTAAATGTCAAATTTCGCCAAAAATGTTCGTAGGTTACGCAAAAGAAAAGGACTTACGCAAGCCGAACTGGGGGAAATGATTGACGTTAGCCAAGTTGTCATCAACAATTATGAATCGGAAAAAATCACACCTAAACCGACAACGTTTGTCCGGCTTGCTAAAGCACTCGGTGTTACCTGCGAAGAACTTGTTAAATGAAAGGAGGGAAAAATTTGAAGTGAAAGAGTCTGTTTTTACTAACCCTGACGGTTCTTCAAGAATAACACGGACGACAAAGGTCACCGGCAAAGGGCAACAGTATTTTATCCTCCCCCGGCAAGAAGACTCCGACCTCTATGGGTCGGGGATGAATTGCCGTCAGGAAGGGTTTGCCTCATAAAAAAACCATAGCCTCGGAAACTGATGCCCGTAAAATGCAATCCTTTGCAAGGTTGGGCGGATGAAAGGAAGCTCCCGCCTCGATAGGCGGTGAGTACTTCACGGCAACACACGGAAATCAATTTTGGTCGATCAGTTACATGGGGAACCCCCTTTTCCAGCGGAAAAAGGGGGTTCCCCATGTCTCGCCTGTCGGCTCGGTCGGTGCTTTCGCCTGCGGCGAAGGTATCCACCAAATACCCGCACCCCCATTCCTAAAGCCGCTGAACTTTTGTAAGAAACATTTACGAAAACAGCGTCCAAAAATGGAATGGCTGTTCTGTCAGCTTTCAGATTTTGAAAATTGATTTGCGTGATGGTAACAGATGCCAAACGAAAACATAAGGACGGTGAAGTCCGAGAGATACTCTCGTAACCTCACCGTCCTTTTATCGTTTGCCGCAGGTCGGGATTCCGAAAAAACGCCCTCTTCCGCCGACCGTCATGAAGCTTTTTACCCTTGTCTATCCAGTCACTACGCCACCGGTACTTCGTCCTTTTCTTATATATCGCAAACAAACATGATCGGTGCGGTACGAAGAAAACGGTGTTTCCACACAGTCGTAAGAATCACCGCAGACAGTGCCTTTTGGGGAGAGCCTTCCTTTGCAGAATGAGCCAAACGCACCGGAAATAACGGTAGAAAACAGGGATATTGCGGAGAAAATCCGCATATATCGTAGAGAGGTGATGCCACGATGCTTCTTTCGCTGCTGTCAGAGATATTGTCCGGTCTTTCGATGATCTTTATTCTCCATGTGACGGGGGCAGGACTCTTCCCCAAACCGCTCTCTGCCAAAGAGGAACACGAACTGCTGCTGCGAACCGTACAAGGCGACATCGCCGCCCGCAACAAATTGGTTGAACATAATCTGCGGCTGGTCGCCCATATCGTCAAAAAATACTACGGCACGGGAGCCGACCCTGATGACCTTGTTTCCATCGGCACGATCGGACTCATCAAGGCCATCAATACCTTCGATCCCGAAAAAAACATCAAGCTGTCCAGCTATGCGTCACGGTGCATCGAGAACGAGATTCTCATGTACTTCCGCAGCACCAAAAAGAACGCCCTCGATGTGTCCATCAACGAAGAGATCGACGCCGACGCTGATGGCAATACCCTGACGCTGATGGACGTGATGGCCGTCGAAGACACCATTGTGGAAGACCTCGACCTCCGCATGAAGGCCGAAAAGCTGTCGCAGTACATTCAGGAGACACTCAACGCCCGCGAAGCCCTTATCATCCGCCTGCGTTACGGCTGGCAATATCCGAAAGCCCTGACACAGCGGGAGGTCGCCGACCGCCTGAAAATTTCCCGTTCCTACGTTTCACGCATCGAGAAAAAAGCCTTGCAAAAGCTCCGCAGGCGATACGAAAACAGCCGCTTGTAGCCGATGTTGGATGGACGGTCGCTCCCTCTCCCCTCGTATCATTTGCGGCGAATAAAAAAGGAGCCGGAAAGCACCGGAGGATGCTTTCCGACTCGGAGATAACACGCTAGGAACCGCTCGCCAGCGGAAACCGCATTACCGCATTAGTTGTAATACTTGCCTCTTGCCACATAAGAGGTGTGGAGATAGTGGTGAGCCTTCTCCGCACCGGGAGCCTCAAAGAACTCATCGTATACCATCTTGATGATGGGGCTGTCATCGCAGACTCTCAACTCACTGTTCTTATCCTGGTCATACAGAGCCTTGGAACGCAGTGCCTTGTAGTCCACAAAGTTGCTGACGCTGTCGCTTCTGGTGGGCTGACCGCCGCCGTTGATACAACCACCCGGACAAGCCATGATCTCGACCATCTGGTAGTTGGCTTCGCCCTTCTTGATCTTCTCCAGCAGCTTTCTGGCGTTGCCCAGACCGGAGGTAACCGCTACATTGATCTTCACACCGGCTACTTCGTAAGTCACCTCACGAACGGCTTCGGGACCACGAACCTCTTCAAAGTCGATCTTCTTGAAGTCGCCGTCCAGCAATCTGGCGGCTGTACGCAGAGCTGCTTCCAGAACACCGCCGGTAGCACCGAAGATCACACCGCCGCCCGTTGCCTTGTTGAACGGAGCGTCAAAATCTTCTTCCGGCAGGTCGGCAAAGTTGATAGCGGCACGCTTGATCATTCTAGCCAGTTCTCTGGTGGTCAGTGCCACATCCACATCGTCATAGTTCTCATCGGAACGAAGCTGCGGTCTGGTAGCCTCAAACTTCTTCGCCGTACAGGGAATGACGCTGACAACGAAGACATCCTTCGGGTCGATGTTGTTCTTCTGGCAGTAGTAGCCCTTCAGAACGGCACCGAACATAGCCTGCGGCGACTTACAGGTGGACAGGTTCGGCATGAACTCCGGATAGTAGTGCTCAACGAACTTGACCCAGCCGGGGCAGCAGGAGGTGAACATCGGCAGCGTACCGCCGGTCTTGATTCTCTGTACCAGCTCGTTAGCTTCCTCGATGATGGTGAGGTCAGCCGTAAAGTCCATGTTGAAGGCTTTGACGTTAGCGCCGAGACGCTTGATAGCGGCGGCCATCTTGCCTTCTACATTGGTACCGATCGGCATACCGAAGGCTTCGCCCAAGGTAGCTTTGATAGAAGGAGCTGTGAAGAAGAGTACCTTCTTGTTCGGGTCGGCAATCGCCTCCCAAACCTTGTCTTCCTGTGACTTCTCGGTCAGGGCACCTACCGGACAGCTCACAACGCACTGACCGCAGCCAACGCAGGGAGCATTATTCAGACTCTTATCAAAAGCACTGCCAACGTGTGCGTTGAAGCCTCTCTGAATGGCACCGATAACGGAGATCGACTGCACATTCTTACAGGCGGCCACACAACGCATACAGTTGATACACTTGTTGTTGTCACGAACGATATAGGGTGACAGGTCGTCGATCTCGTAGATCGGTTCCTCGCTCGGGAATCTGTCTTCATCCACGCCATACTCGGCTGCCAGCTTCTGCAGTTCGCAGGTCTGGTTACGGACGCAGGACAGACACTTTTTGTTGTGGTTCGACAGGAGCAGTTCCAGTGTGGTCTTTCTGGACTTGATAACGGCGGGCGTGTTGGTGAATACTTCCAGCCCCTCCTCAACCGGATACACACACGCTGCCAGCAAACCGCGGAGCGGTCTGCCGTCCTTCTGTGCTTCTACCATACAGACACGGCAGGCACCGATGCAGTTGATGTCCTTGAGGTAGCACAGTGTGGGGATCTCAACATTGGCCACTTTCGCCGCCTGCAAAATTGTATATCCCTGCGGTACCTCCACGGGAATATTGTTTATCTTCAGATGTACTGTTTCCATTCCGTGTTTCCCTCCTTATACGGTACGAATAGCACCAAACTTACAGTTGCTCATGCAGACGCCGCACTTGATACACTTGCTGGTATCAATAACGTGCGGATTTCTGACGGTACCTGTAATCGCATTCGCAGGACAATTTCTGGCACACAGCGTACAGCCCTTACACTTTTCGGGAATGATCTCATACTTGAGCAGTGCCTTACATACGCCGGCCGTACACTTATGGTTATAGATATGATCCACATACTCCTGACGGAAGAATTTCAGTGTGGAAAGGATCGGGTTCGGAGCGGTCTGACCGAGAGCACACAGCGAAGACTTCTGCATGTGCTGTGACAGTTCTTCGATACGGTCAATATCTTCCGGCTCACCCTTGCCCTCAACGATCTTGTCAAGGTACTGCAGCAAACGTCTGGTACCTACACGACACGGCGTACACTTACCGCAGCTCTCGTCCACCGTAAATTCCAGATAGAACTTGGCGATGTCGACCATACAGGAATCCTCGTCCAGAATAATCATACCGCCGGACCCCATCATGGAACCGATGGACAACAGGCTGTCGTAGTCGATCGGGGTGTCGATATGTTCAGCCGGAATACAACCGCCGGAAGGACCGCCTGTCTGGGCTGCCTTGAACTTCTTGCCGTTGGGGATACCGCCGCCGATCTCTTCAATGATCTCACGCAGGGTCGTACCCATCGGGATCTCTACCAGACCTACGTTGGTGATCTTGCCGCCCAAAGCGAACACCTTGGTGCCCTTGCTGGTAGCGGTACCCATGGAGGAATACCACTTGCTGCCCTTGAGGATGATCTGAGCGATATTGGCGTAGGTTTCTACGTTATTCAGAACGGTGGGCTTGCCGAACAGACCCTTGACAGCCGGGAACGGCGGACGGGGACGCGGCTCACCGCGGTTACCTTCGATGGAAGTCATCAGAGCGGTCTCTTCACCGCAGACGAACGCACCGGCTCCGAGACGGATCTCGATATCGAAGTCAAAGCCTGTGCCGAGAATGTTTTTGCCGAGGAAGCCATACTCTCTGGCTTGCTCCAAAGCGATCTGCAGTCTGCCGACAGCAATCGGATACTCTGCTCTGACATACACAAAGCCCTTGCAGGCACCGATGGCATAAGCAGCAATCGCCATCGCCTCGATGATACACTGCGGGTCACCTTCCAGAATGGAACGATCCATGAAGGCACCAGGGTCGCCTTCGTCCGCATTACAAGCAACGTACTTCACGTCACCTTTAGAGGCTCTTGCAAACATCCACTTTCTGCCGGTCGGGAAGCCGCCGCCGCCGCGTCCACGCAGACCGGAATCCAATACCTCTTGGATGACCTCGTCCGGCGTCATGGTGGTCAGTGCCTTATACAATGCCTGATAACCGTCCAGAGCGATATACTCGTCAATATTTTCGGGGTCGATGACACCGCAGTTTCTCAACGCGATACGGAGCTGCTTCTTATAGAAGTTGGTCTCCGACAGAGAGATGATCGTGTTATCATCGATAACTGTCTCCTGATACAGCAGATCACGACAGACGTTGCCTTCTTTGAGGTGCTCTTTAACCACACGCTTAACGCCTTCGGAGTCGATCTGTGCATAGAAGTAACCTTCGGGATATACGATCATGATCGGGCCGAGAGAGCAAAGACCGAAACAGCCGGTACGAACAACCAGGATCTCGTCTTCCAGACCATATTTCTTCAGGGACTCATTCAGAGCCTTCAGCACCTTTTTGCTGCCGGAAGAAGTACAGCCGGTACCGCCGCATACCAATACCTGCTTGCGATAGCCGGTATGAGCGGCCATTTTTTCGCCCTCTTCTTTGATAACCTTACGAACCATGACCAGTTCTTCATGTTCTTTCTTGATCTTATTCAGTTCTTCGATTGTCATGACACAGTGCCCCCTTCTCTTTCCATATAGTTAGCCAGAATCTTATGAACCTCTGCGGGGGTCAGCTTGCCATACACTTCCTCGTCGATCATCATGACCGGAGCCAGACCACAAGCACCAACACAACGGCAGGAGTCGATCGAGAACAAACCATCGGGTGTGCACTCACCGCTCTTAATGCCAAGCATTTTCTCTACTTCGTCCAGTACCTTGTCCGAACCCTTAACGTAGCAGGCGGTGCCAAGACAGACACTGATCTGATGCTTGCCCTTGGGGGTCAGGCTAAAGCGGGAGTAGAAGGTCGCAACGCCATACACTTCGCTGAGCGACAGGTTCAGTCCATCTGCCACCATCTGCTGTACTTCGATGGGCAGATAACCGTAGATCTCCTGTGCCTCGTGCAATACGGGCAGCAAAGCACCCGGCAGTTCCTTGTTTTTGGCGATCACTTCAAGCAGCTTTTGTTCCTGTTCCTGAGTGCCCTTGAATGACGGAAGGGATTTATCAGCCATTTATATTCCTCCATATCTTTAGTATATTTCTCCGGGCGTACCGCCGCTGTCGGGACGACTGCGGACGCACCCCAGAATATATGTCTATTATATTCTATTTGTCGAAAAAAAACAAGATTTTTTCGTGTAATTCTTTTGGTTTCCGAAAAAAATTTACAATTTTTTTCGGAAACCGACTAAACAAAGGGCCATTTGCCGATCTGTTTCTTGAAAGATTCACCAAATCATCGTCTCTACTCAAAAGTCAGAGGGACTTTTGAATGGAATATTTTCCTATTGCGGAAAATTATTGGTCATCTTCTCAAAAAAGCGGCACCGCCGGAAATTTTTCCGGCAAAAGGGTTGACAAACGCCCACGGATGAGCTATAATACAGGAGCTGTCGGTAATCACGCGGATGTAGCTCATCTGGTAGAGCGCAACCTTGCCAAGGTTGAGGTAGCGAGTTCGAGCCTCGTCATCCGCTCCAAGACAGGAATCCCGTCACAAGGTGGCGGGATTCTTTTTGCGTATGCCGTTTGTCCCCCACACAGCAGCGAAGATAACCCAAAACGGTTCCCCTCTCCCTTTGTTCTGCCGGTTCCCCTTCCGAACATAAGCTAAAAAGCCTTTGTCAATCGTGAGCGGCACATCTATCGCATCGCATGACAAAAACGCCCCTCGTCAACATTATCATAATGTTGACGAGGGGCGGCACTTCCTTCGGCAAAAGCAAGAAATTTGTCTACCCCTCTTTATTTTTCCGCAGTTCTGTAATATAATATACTGGTATGTGTTTTTCCCACCATTCCTGCGGAAGACCGGCGTCGGTCTTTCCCTATCATTATTTATGAAGACTGGAAGTGTTGTTGTATGGTAGAAAGCTATGCACATTTACTGGACAATATCAAGCGGATCCACTTCGTTGGCATCGGCGGGTCGGGGATGTGTCCTCTGGCAGAGATCCTGCACCATGAGGGCTACGAGATCACCGGCTCGGATATGGCCGAGTCCGACACGTTGGCTCGCATCCGCTCCTACGGTATCCCCGTGACCATGGGACATCTGCCCGAAAACGTCAACGGTGCCGATATGGTCGTCTATACTGCCGCTGTCAAACTCGATAACCCCGAACTGGTCTCGGCTCGGGCACAAAATATTCCTACCGTGGAACGCAGTATTATGTTGGGAGCCGTCGTCGATAAGTACCAAAAATCTATTGCCGTCAGCGGTACCCACGGCAAGACGACCACCACCTCCATGCTGACACAAATCCTCACCATGGCTTCTTTCGACCCGACCGCTATCATCGGTGCCAAGCTGCCCTTCATCGGCGGCAACAGCCGTATCGGTGCTTCGGACTATATCGTCTGTGAGGCCTGCGAATATGTCGATACCTTCCTGCGTATCTATCCGGCTATGTCCGTCATTTTGAACGTTGACGAAGACCACCTCGACTACTTCGGCACCCTCGACCGCATCAAAGAATCCTTCCGCCGCTTTATGGAGCAAACCTCTGCCGCTATCGTCATCAACGGTGACGACCGTAACGCCATGGACTGTGTACAGGAGATTCTCCGCCGCAAGGAAAAACAAGTCGTGACCTTCGGCTTCGGCAAGAAAAACGACTTCCGTGCCGAAATCACCGGAGAATCCGCTGTCTGTGACAGCTTTGACCTATACCATCACGGCGAGAAGATCACCTCCGTCACACTGAAGGTGCCGGGCAAATTCAATGTGATGAATGCCTTGGCCGCTGCCGCTGCTGCCATCACATTGGGTGTCACGCCGGAGGACGTATCCACGGCTCTGGCCGCTTTCAGCGGAGCACACCGCCGCTTCGAGATACTCGGCAAACCCTGCGGCATCACCGTTGCGGATGATTTTGCTCATCATCCTACGGAGCTGCGAGCCACTTTGAATACCGCCATGAGCATGGGATTCCGGCGGGTTTGGGCGGTATTCCAGCCGCACACCTATTCCCGTACCTATACCTTCCTCAACGAGTTTGCCGAGGTGCTGTCTATCCCCGACCACACCATTCTCTCCGAGATCCTGCCGGTACGAGAGACCAATACCTACAATATATATGCCAAAGACCTTGCCGAAAAGATTGAAGGCTGCGTTTGGTTCGAGACTTTTGAGGAGATCGCCGATTACGTCACCAAAAAGGCCAAGCCGGATGACCTTATCATCACCATTGGCGGCGGCAACATCTATATGTGTGCCGATATGATCCTCCAGCGGCTGAACGGCAAGTAACCCCTTCCCCATCGGACAATATCAACAAAAAGGTCGTGAGAATAACATTGGAAAAAAGACTGAAGCTGTACGGATTTAACAACCTGACAAAGACCCTGAGCTTTAACATCTACGATGTGTGCTATGCCAAGACCGAACGGGAACAAAAGGACTACATCGCCTATATTGACGAACAGTATAACTCCGATCGTCTGACGAGTATTCTGTGTCAGGTCACAGAAATGATAGGAGCCACCGTGCTGAACATTTCCAAGCAGGATTATGACCCGCAGGGAGCCAGCGTCACCCTGCTGATCTCGGAATCCGGTCTGCCGGAAAAGATCGACCGTTCCTGCAACTGCGGCAAATACACGCCTGCCTTCGCAGGAGAAGCGATTGCCGCCCATCTTGACAAAAGTCATGTCACGGTACATACCTATCCCGAATACCATCCCGATAATGCGATTGCTACATTTCGGGTGGATATTGATGTGTCCACCTGCGGAACGATCTCCCCGCTGAATACCCTTGATTTTCTGATCGACAGCTTCGACTCCGATATTATCACGATCGACTACCGTGTACGGGGTTTCACCCGTGATACCGGCGGCAAAAAGCTGTTCATCGACCACAAGATCACCTCTATTCAGGACTATATCAAAGACGAAACACTCCGCCGCTATGACACAATGGACATCAATGTCTATCAGGCGAACATCTTCCACACCCAGATGCTTATCAAGGAACTGGAGCTGCAAAACTACCTGTTCAAGACCGATGTCTACGAGATACCGCCCAAAGAACGGCTCGCCATCTCAAATAGCCTGCGGCGGGAGATGATCGAGATCTTCAGCGGCACGAATGTTTATGAGTAACGGAGAAAGAACCATGAAGCTGAACCAAAACAAAGCCCCGATCTTCGAGGCGTTACAGCAGTATCGGGAGAACCGTATCGTTTCGTTTGACGTACCCGGTCACAAGCAAGGCAAGGGCAATCCGGAACTGACCGAGTTTTTGGGCAAACAGTGCATGAGCGTAGACGTCAATTCCATGAAACCGCTGGATAACCTCTGTCATCCCGTCAGCGTCATCAAAGAAGCAGAAGAACTCATGGCGGATGCTTTTGGAGCTGCCCATGCTTTTTTCATGGTGAACGGCACCTCCAGTTCTGTGCAGGCCATGGTGATGAGCGTCTGTAAACGCGGCGATAAGATCATCATGCCCCGCAACGTGCACCGCAGCAGTATCAACGCCCTGATCGTGTGCGGTGCGGTGCCGGTATATGTCAATCCGGGCGTGAACCGGTCGTTAGGTATTCCACTGGGTATGTCAGCGGCATCCGTCAAACGTGCCATTCAACAGCACCCCGACGCCAAAGCGATCATCGTGAATAACCCTACCTATTATGGTGTATGCTCGAATCTGCGGGAGATCGTGCGTCTGGCACATGAAGCCGGTATGAAGGTGCTGGTGGATGAAGCCCACGGCACCCACTTCTACTTCGGAGACTATATGCCGCCTTCCGCTATGAGTGTTGGTGCGGATATGGCCGCTGTCAGTATGCACAAAACCGGCGGTTCACTGACACAAAGTTCTGCCCTGCTGTTGGGTCCCGATATATCGGAAGGCTACGTCCGACAGATCATCAATCTGACGCAGACCACCAGTGCGTCTTATCTGCTGCTGTCTTCGCTGGATATTTCCCGTAAAAATCTGGCACTCAACGGTCAAAAAATCTTCCGCCATGTCACAGAACTGGCGTCTTACGGCATCAAAGAGATCAACAAGCTGGGCGGACTCTACGCCTTTTCACGGGAACTCATCAACGGCGACACGATTTTTGACTTCGACCCTACAAAAATATCGGTGCACACCCGTGATATTGGTCTGGCGGGCATCGAAGTGTATGATATTCTGCGTGACCGCTATGACATCCAGATCGAGTTCGGTGACATCGGCAATATTCTGGCGATCGTGTCCGTTGGCGATAAGATTTTGAAGATCGAACGTCTCATCTCGGCACTTTACGAGGTGAAGCGTCTCTACTCCAAAGATTCGGCGGGTATGCTCGACCACGAGTACATCGAACCGGTGGTGATGTGTTCCCCACAGGATGCTTTCTATGCCGACAAAAAGCAGCTGCCGCTAACCGAAACACTCGGCAAAATCTGTGCTGAATTCGTGATGTGTTATCCTCCGGGCATCCCGATTCTGGCTCCCGGTGAGCTTATCACAAAGGATGCTGTCGAGTACATCACCTACGCCAAAGCCAAAGGCTGCAGCCTCACCGGTGCCGAAGACATCAACACCGAAAAAATCAACGTCATGTTATAGTGGGGACTTCCTCCCCGACCCTATCGGGTGCTTCTCTGTCTCGCCTGTCGGCTCGGTCGGAGTGCACCGCAAGGATACTTCCTTTGGTCGTCTCCGCTGTCCATTTGCCTTCGGCTGCAGCCTCACCGGTGCCGAAGACATCAACACCGAAAAAATCAACGTCATGTTATAGTGGGGACTTCCTCCCCGACCCTATCGGGGCTTCTCTGTCTCGCCTGTCGGCTCGGTCGGAGTGCACCGCAAGGATACTTCCTTTGGTCGTCTCCGCTGTCCATTTGCCTTCGGCAGAGGTATCCATCAGCCCCCCTCGGCAGGGAACAAATTCCCTGCACCTGTCGGCGTCTTGGAGAGCAAAGTCCCTCCTCCTCATACTTCACGATACTCGAACGTGACAACATGGAGCAGGTTTGCAGAAGTGTTGGAGCGGATAACATCCTGACAATCCCATCTCAAATATCAGGGAAATCCTATCTGCTCCATGTTTTGCGTATCAGGTATCAATAACCGACACCAAATCAAACAACCAACACAAAGGAGAGTGATGGCATGGAAATGTGGTACACCGAGGAACAAACCAGCAACGTGCGGTTCTCGATCCGGTGTGATAAACAGAAATACTCCGCCCAGTCGGAGTATCAGCGTATCGAAATCTTCAGCACACCGGAGTTTGGTGATGTGCTGGTGTTGGATGATCGAGTCATGCTCACACAGAAGGATGAGTTCATCTATCACGAAATGATCACCCATGTGCCGATGGCGGTCAATCCCGCTGTCAAAAAGGTGCTCGTTATCGGAGCCGGTGACGGCGGCACCGTGCGGGAATTGGTCAAGTACAAGACCATTGAGCATATCGACATGGTCGAGATCGACCGTATGGTAGTCGATGCCTGCAAGGAATTTTTGCCCACGGTAGCGTGTAAGCTGGATGACCCGCGGGTGCATATCTTTATTGACGATGGTCTGCGATTCGTGCGTGGGGTGAGTGATACCTACGACCTCATCATCGTGGATTCGACCGACCCTGTGGGACCCGGCGAAGGGTTGTTCACTGCCGAGTTCTACGGCAACTGTTTCAAGGCACTCACCGCCGACGGCATTTTAGTCAATCAGCACGAAAGCCCGTTCTACGGGACGTATGTTCGGGCAATGAAGCTGGCACACAAGAAGATTTTGCAGTTCTTTCCCTTCTGCAAGGTCTATCAAGCCCATATCCCGACCTATCCTTCGGGGCATTGGCTGTTTGGCTTCGCTTCAAAGAAGTTCCACCCCACCAACGATCTGGACGAAGGACGCTGGAACCGGCTGTCTATCGACACCAACTACTACAATACCCGCCTGCATAAAGGAGCGTTCGCTCTGCCGACTTATGTCACCAAACAACTCATGGAAGGCGAATGATACCGGACAGACGGTAGAAAACCGACTGCCAAAAACGGTCGGTGCGATACAAGGAACCTATCAAATCAACGGAGGTAATCAACTATGGGAAAGGCTTTAATCATCGGTGCCGGCGGTGTCGCCAGTGTATGTATCCACAAGTGCTGTCAGAATCCGGACGTGTTCGAGGAAATCTGCATCGCCAGCCGCACCAAATCGAAGTGTGACGCTTTGAAAGCCAAGCTGGACGGCGGCAAAACGAAAATCTCGACCGCACAGGTCAATGCGGATAACGTAGACGAGCTGATTGCCCTCATCAAGGACTTTCAGCCCGATGTGGTCATCAATCTGGCTCTTCCCTATCAGGACTTGACCATCATGGATGCTTGTCTGGCGACCAAGGTCAACTATGTGGATACCGCCAACTACGAACCCCTCGACACAGCCAAGTTTGAGTATAGCTGGCAGTGGGCATATCGGGAGCGGTTTGAGAAAGCCGGTATCACTGCTTTGTTGGGCAGCGGCTTTGACCCCGGTGTGACGGGCGTGTTCAGTGCCTACGCCATGAAACACCACTTTGACGAAATCAATTACATCGACATCCTCGACTGCAACGCAGGGGATCACGGCTATCCCTTCGCCACCAACTTCAATCCGGAAATCAATATCCGTGAGGTGTCTGCCAAGGGCAGCTATATTGAAGATGGAAAGTGGGTCGAGACAGAACCCATGGAGATCAAGCGGGTGTATAACTTCCCGGAGATCGGCGAAAAGGATATGTACCTCCTGCATCATGAGGAACTGGAATCGTTGGCTCTCAACATCAAGGGCATCAAGCG
>CACZZU010000027.1 GCA_902785765.1 uncultured Ruminococcus sp. | reverse complement strand
CCCGTTTCGGCAATGAGACGTGTCTTCCCCATCTTTTGAGCTAACAGAGCCTGCCCAAGCACATTATTGATCTTATGGGCACCGGTATGGTTCAAGTCTTCCCGCTTGAGGTAGATCTTGGCACCACCAAGCTGACGAGTCATTTTTGCAGCGTAATACAGCCGAGAAGGTCTGCCCGCATACTCGTTCAGCAATGTTGTCAATTCTTCGTTGAAGGCGGGGTCGTCCTTGTAGAACCGGTAGGCTTCGTCCAATTCGATCACCGCATTCATCAGCGTTTCGGGGATATACTGTCCGCCGTGTACGCCAAAACGTCCCTTTGGATTTGTCATGCTTCCTCTTCCTTTCTTGCTCTTGCAGCGGCAACGAACGCCGCCATTTTAATACCGTCCTTATGACCGTCCGTCTCGATGCCGGAACTGACATCGACCCCGTAAGGATGCAGCTGGCGGATCGCAGCGGCCACATTGTGCACATTGAGTCCTCCGGCCAGAAAATACGGTCGTGTGACTGTTCGGAGCAGCGTCCAATCGAATACAGTTCCTTCTCCTGCTCCGGCATCCAGAAGCAAAAGATCCGCTGTGCTGGCTTCGGCACGGATAATATCTTGTGGGTCATGGATACGAAACGCCTGCCACAGAGGCTTGTCGGTAAGGGTGCGAAGTTGTTCGAGATAAACCGCATCTTCGTGACCATGCAGTTGGGCAACGTCAATAATGCCACGGTTCAAAAGGTCAGCAACCTGCCCGACCGGTGCATCTACAAATACACCTACGGCTTGTATCATCGGTGACAAGACAGATTTCATGGCTTGTGCGGTCGGCACCGATACACACCGTTTGCTTTTCTCCCAAAAGACAAAACCGATATAGTCGGGCTGCAGCCGATTCGCCGCCGTTATGTCCTCCGGTGCCGTCAGGCCGCATAGCTTAATGGCTGTCATACCGCTGTCCCCCTCAAAGCTGCTAAAGCAGTACGCTTATCGGCAGCCCGCATAAGCGTTTCACCGATCAGTACAGCATTGACCGAAATTTCCCGCAAGCGGGTAATATCTTCAGCGGTCTTGACACCGCTTTCTGCTACGAATATCACCGATGGCGGAATCAGGCTCCGCAGCTTGGCACTGTTGTTGGTGTTGACGGAAAAGTCCTTGAGATTACGGTTATTCACACCAACCACCCGTGCCCCCGCCGCTAAAGCAATTTCGGCTTCGTTGGCATCGTGAATTTCTACCAGAGCCGACAGACCCATGGTGTCACATATCTCAATATACTCCCGCAGCTGGGCAGTTGTCAAGAGCGAAACGATCAGCAGTACCGCAGAGGCTCCCAACGCTCTTGCCTGATAGAGCATATATTCATCGACCGTAAAGTCCTTGCGTAAGCAAGGGATCGTCACCGTCTGTGCGATAGTTTCCAGATAACGGTCACTGCCCAAAAAGCGGGTCGGCTCCGTCAGCACCGAAACAGCGGCGGCTCCTGCCGCTTCATAGTCCTGTGCGATAGAGATATACGGAAAATCGGGAGCGATCAGTCCTCTGGAAGGCGATGCCTTTTTGCACTCCGTGATAAAGGCAATATCATTCTGCCGCAGAGCTTTTTCAAACCGGAACGCCTGCGAAGGCATCGACAAAGCCTCACGGCGAATCACTGCGAGAGGAATGGCTTTTTTGTCTTCCTCCACACGCATCTTGGCGGCTTCCGCCAATTCTTCCAGAATTGTCATGCGGACACCTCCGGACGGTTGCTGACTTCGATAAAGTGTTCCAGTACCTTCCATGCGGCACCAGAGTCGATGAGTTCCGCCGCCAATGCCACACCAGCCGTCAGACTGTCGGCTTTTTGAGCGATGTACAAAGCGGCACCGGCATTCATCAGCACGGCATGACGGCGATGTCCCTGTTCGCCTTTGAGGATCTGTCGGGTAATGGCAGCATTTTCCGATGGGGTTCCTCCCTTGAGATCGTTTTTGGTGCAGCGTTCAAAACCGAACTGTTCAGGCGTGATAGTGTAGGACTTGAACCAGCCGTCCTTGATCTCACACACCTTTGTCGGAGCACTGAGCGATATTTCGTCCAGCTTGTCAGTGCCATATACGACCATGCCCCTTTTCACCCCCAAGTCGATGAGTACCTGTGCCAATGGTTCCACCAGATATTCGTCATACACCCCCAGAAGCTGCATCGTCGGTGAAGACGGATTGGTGAGGGGACCGAGAATATTAAACACGGTACGGAAGCCCAGCTCCCGCCGGATCGCACCGACATACTTCATAGAGGTATGGTATTTCTGTGCGAAGAAGAAACACATCCCTACTTCGTTCAGCAGTTCCACACACCGCTGGGGGCTTTGGTCAATATTGACACCCAGTGCTTCCAAACAATCGGCAGTGCCGCTGTTGGACGAGGCGGCCCGATTGCCGTGTTTGGCGACTTTCACACCTCCGGCTGCAGACACCAAAGCAGAAGTGGTCGAAATATTGAAGCTTCCGGCATTATCGCCGCCGGTTCCGACGATCTCCAGTACGTCCATACCGGTATTGACCTTCGTGGCGTGGTCACGCATCGCAGCGGCACAGCCAGCGATCTCGGCAGTGGTCTCCGCTTTGGCACTCTTGGTAGAAAGTGCTGCCAAAAACGCCGCATTCTGCGTGGCGGTCGTTTCGCCGCTCATAATCTCATTCATGACGGTGTAGGCTTCCTCATAGGTGAGGTCTTCCTTGCTGACGATCTTGACGATGGCTTCCTTAATCATACGAATGCCTCCTTGATAAAGTTGTGTAACATTTTGTCGCCGTTCGGCGTCATGATGGATTCCGGATGAAACTGTACGCCAAACAGCGGATACTGCCGGTGCTGCACCGCCATAATTTCCCCTTCGTCCGTTTGGGCAGTAATGGTCAGACAGTCCGGCAAAGTGGATGGGTCAGCCGCCAACGAATGATACCGTGCCACGAGTCCGACCGGTTCCATGTCATAGAACAGCGGACAGGCTGTATCAAACGTCACACGAGATTGTTTACCGTGCATCAGGCGTTTAGCATATGTAACGGTTGCCCCATAAGCAGCACACAGAGCCTGATGCCCCAAACACACACCCAACATCGGGATGCGTCCCTCGTTGAGCCGTATCAGTTCCAGCAGGATACCGGCGTTTTCCGGTCGTCCGGGTCCCGGTGACAGCACGATCTTATCCGGATGGTGTGCCAAGACCTCTTCAGCGGTCATCACATCGTTGCGGACGACCACAATGTCCGGCTCGATGGCTCCAAGCATCTGATACAGATTGTAAGAAAAACTGTCGTAGTTATCGACCAACAGTATCATAACGTCCCCTCCTGTGCGAGCATCAACGCATTCAGACACGAACGTGCCTTATTCATGCACTCCTCAAATTCTTTTTCAGGCACAGAATCCGCCACGATACCTGCCCCGCTGCGAACAAAGACTTTGCCGTTCTTCTGATAGGCGATACGGATCGCAATACAGGTGTCCATGTTCCCCGTAAAGTCGATATATCCGATGGCACCGCCGTAAATGCCTCGTTTGTTGTTCTCCAACTCTGCGATGAGCTGACACGCCCGCAGTTTTGGTGCTCCCGACAGCGTACCGGCAGGCAATACCGCTTCGATCGCATCCAACGCATCTTTATCGTCCCGTATCACACCCCGCACGGTTGAGCCGATGTGCATGACGTGAGAATAGCGTTCGATGCTGTGCAGCTTTTCCACAGCCACACTGCCGAAACGGCTGATCCGTCCCAAATCGTTTCGTCCCAGATCGACCAGCATATTGTGCTCGGCCAGTTCCTTCTCATCCTGCAGGAGTTCCTCTTCCAGTGCTTTGTCTTCTGCCTCCGTCTTCCCTCTGGGGCGTGTACCGGCCAGCGGGAAAGTGTGCAGCACACCGTCCTTGAGATTCACCAATGTCTCCGGAGAAGCTCCCGCCACCTCTACATCGGTGCCGGAGAAGTAGAACATATACGGGGAGGGATTCAATGCCCGCAGCACACGATAGGTATCAAATAAGCTGCCCTCAAATGGCACACTCAACCGATTCGACAACACGATCTGGAAAATATCCCCTTCACGGATGTATTCCTTCGCTTTTTCGACCATCGCACAGTATTGTTCCCGACTGAAATAGGGTGTTATCTCCCCCAGTACACGACTGGGTTTTTCGTCACACTTTTCGCCATACCGCAGCAGTTCGGCTAGTTTGGTCAGTTCCTGCACCACACGGTGATACTCGGTTTCGTAATGTGCCAGACGGATGTTGGCGATCAGGATAAGCTTCTGTCGGACACTGTCAAAGGCGATCACCTTATCAAAAAGCATCAGATCCAGATCCTTGAAGGCTTCGTCATTCTTGGTATCCCGCCGGACAGTCGGTTCAGCATAGCCGACTGTTTCGTAGGCAAAGTATCCTACCAAACCGCCGGTGAAGGGCGGCAGATACGCAAATCGAGGGCTGCGATAGTCCGCTAAAATCTGCCGCAGATACTTGAATGGCTCGTTGGTTTCTACTGTCAAAGAGCCGGCCCGCAAAACACCGTCTGCACAAGTGATCTCCATTTTGGGATCAAAACCAAGGAATGTGTAACGTCCCCACTGTTCATTGGCTTGAGCAGATTCCAGCAGGAAGCAGTGGACGGATACGTTTTTAAGGATACGCATCACTTCAATTGGTGTCGTAAAGTCCGACAGCAGCTCACAGCTAACCGGCAGTACCTGATACTGTCCTTCTTCGGCCATACGTTTGACCTCTTCTTGTGTCGGAAAAAATTGCATCTTCCTCACCTCATTCTCTTTTCTTTAATCCTCTGTTAGTAATGGCCGCTTCAGCACAAAAAAAACGTCCTTAACAGAAGAAATCTTCTGTTAAGGACGAATAAGCTGCTGATGCTTGTCCGCGGTACCACCTTAATTCACGGTCGGCAGACCGTGCCCTTATGGGATACTAACATATCCCTGACAGATAACGCCTGTCTCCTGCGTCGCAGTATACTCCGATCCACCCCTGCCGGTAAGCCTGTGCTTATCCCGCACAGTCCCCGACCACTGACCGCCAAACACAACGGCCAACAAGGATGCAACGTTTGACTACGCCCTCCGCGGTCCATTTGACGACTTGTTTCTTACCTGACTCTCATCACCACAGGCTCTCTGTAAAGGCATCATCGCCGTTATCTCCGCTTCAACGGTTTGTGTTCCCCATTATAGCACCATTTTTTGCCCTTGTCAAGACAAAACCACTGTTTTTTCAAATTCAAAAAGCCGTCCAACGATACCCAGTACCGGCAGGTTGCTAAACAGCGAGGCTCTGGCCGTGTCAGGCATTACGCCAATAGGTTTGTATCTCGGATGAAAGTTCTTTCATGGTGTCGTAGTTGATGTAGTAATCACTCAAGTAGCCGTCTTTTTCCCTCTGGTACAGGGCATCGTTGCCGCTTTCCTGTGCATAAACCACCAGTGCTTTGAGTTGAGAGATCACTGTCAGGGCGACCTTGGCAGAGTCCTTCAGCGGCTTGTCCATGCGGTCAAACTCGTCTGTGGAACGCAGTTTTTGTATCTGCTCAAGTGTGTTAATCAGGTCGTCCGTCACCAAAAGGTACCCTCTGACCTTTTCGTTATCCCGACAGTCAAAGTCTTCGTCCTGCTGACGCAGCTTGCGGGTATAGGTGACCGAGTCATCTACCAACTGTTTGACACTGCTGACATACGTGTCGTTTTTTTGATGGGCTTCCATATTACAGCCAACCGGTGTCAGCGACAAAACAGCCACCGCTGCGAAACCGAACCAGCGGCGAAGGATGGTTTGTTTCATAGACTGTACCCCCTCCTGTCGTCTCAATCAATCATAACACCAAAGAGTATACCACACCTTCCGATATTTATCAAGAACAAATCAAAAACGGAGGCAGCGGGTAACACACTCCCCCCTTCAAAAAGGGAGACGCTTCACGCACACCACATGGTCAAAGAACAACGGCAAGCACCAACATCTCACGAAGCTGACGGTAAATGGCATCCAAGTCTTCGACCGGCAGTGGATTGGTTCCCCTGCCGATCTCAATAGTGAAGGCAGGACGGTGGAATTTGTCAACAAACCAGTCCTTAAACCCGCCGCCTACTGCCAGACCGGTCGGTTCACTGATCGGATAGCCGCTGACATACGACAGCATTTTTGCCATGCGGTGTGCTTCATGGTCACGGTACGAACCATAGTGCCAGTAGATTTCCTCCCCCTGACTATGAAACGCCAGAGCGTGAGCGATATGACCGGTACGACAATAAGAGGCAATGGTACGGCTCTCCGGTTCACTTTCTGGATATTCACCGCCGTAACGTGTCGCACACGGCTGTACAATGCCTTCTTCCTGTTCCCGCTCATGCAGTGATTCCCATCCAGCCGCAAAATTGTGGTTGATGTCAACACCGGCAGCATTGGCCTGCCAATGAGATGTATCTCCCTGACACGCCCGCAGAACAGTTTCCCGATAGGCACCGGCACTATCGGCTCCATGGAGCTGTATTTCTGCCCCATCAGGATTCACACAGGGAACGATCGCCAATCCACGCCGATTCAGAAAGGTGCCGATACGTACCCCGCACAGGCTGCGTCCGGTCATCACCGCAAAGCACAGTTCATCCACGAACCGCAGCAGGAGCAGAGTCGTCAGCCATTCCATTCCGTGAAAACAACCGGTCAGCAGTACCTGCTGACGGCGATGACCAATATGCAGCAGGTCGATGGGACGTCCGCAGCGGCTTTCGCCGATCGTGTCCCGAGACAGAAACCCGTAATCCAACAAAAGCTGCCCGATCAGTATTTCTCTGGTGCGTTGGTCGGGCTGCTGCTGAAGTAATGCCGGTAGTAACATCATTGTCTCCCCCTTTGTCAGGCGTTATTAGTGTATTCACCCACAGTGTAGCACATTCTTCTTGCGAACTCTGTCAAAAACAGGAGAGAGAAAGTGGCATTCTTTCCACGACACGCGGATCAACGGCGTGTTCTGTAAGGGCAGCACCAATGGTGTTTGGCAAAAAACGGTCGGGAGCGAACCTCTTGTGTGAGAGATTCGCTCCCGATGTTAATCGTCTGCTGCGGAGACCGAGCCATCTTCGTTCAAAACCGGCAGGCGGACATCCTTGGTGATATTTGGTAACTGCTGTATCACTTGATCGGCGTAGTCACTGTTCACATAACTGCTAACCTGGTCGTTAAGAACCGCCACGGTCTTGCCGGACGGCAGCCGATACAGACACAAGGTGTCTGTGGGACTATCCTCCCCGAAGTAAGTGAAAACAGCTTTCAAGACTTCCTGTGCTTCCGTCAGGTCATCCGTACTGGTCGATTGACGCTTCATGCGGCAAAGGTTATCCACAAAGATCGAATAGTTCGCATAGGGGACGGTCTGACCGTTGGCGGTCAGCGTCAGGTTCGCTGTCTCATAGTAGTTATCATTGACGGACTTCTCCTTCGTCAAACGGTAGTCGGTCTGATGTTCTTCGGCGGTCAGTTGGAGGGAGCGTATCTCGTCCGCCTGCACTTTCAGCAGTGCATCAGGAAAGAAGTCCTCCACCGCCACACCGTACCAGGCGTTTTCCGCTGCGTAGGTTTGGTAAACGGTATCATCCCCCACCTTCATCAGGTAGATTTTACCGTCACTGTCTTTTTCAGAGGCTACCAGATGGATACTATTGCCGTCTTTGCCTTCCATGTCCAACCGTTCATAAGGCTGTGCCAGTCCATAAGACGACAAGCCGTCTTCATTGACATTCACAGCCGTCACCCAGATAGCTTGTAGTAAACAAGCACTGTTGGTGACACGATCCGTCTTGGCGTTGTCACAAGCAAGACGGACGGGCGAGGTCATACCATAAGCTACGGGATAAGCCGACACTGTATTGGCGGTAAGCACAATGGCCTCAGGATAGTGACTGCCGCTGATACACAGACTTTGTACGTCCTCCATCGTGCCTGTCAGGTGCTTATCAAAAAGCTGCAGCTTATCCCACAGGAAGGCTTCCACTTGAGAGACCTGCACCAAATACACGTTGCGGTCACCTTCAATACGGACATAAACACCCTGATGATCGGGGGCTTCGTTGCCGATATACAGCGTGAGCATGACGGAATCACTATAACGGATATTAACGGTGGAACGAGGCTGTCCCAGACCATAGTCGGCGTATTTCTGACCGCTCTTGTCGATGAGTTCCCGAGCGGTCAGCTGCTGACACTGTACTGCCAAATCATCGGTCATGTTTTTGTCGAGAGTACGTTCGGGATACTCCTGCATGGTGTAGACACGTTCCACCACCGTTTGGGTAGTCGAAACGTCACTGTGAGGCACTGCGATGATGTTTTCCATGCTGTTGAGACTATTTTCCACCTGTGTAGTATATTCGTATGCCAATAGTTCATAAGTGCCGCTCTCATTTGTGATAGTGATGGATTCAGGCAGCAGACCGCTCTTATCGAAGAGCAGAATCTCGTTGTTGTCTGTCACTGTGATCTTGTTCGTATCGGAAGGCAGCAGCAATACCACCACAAGGGCAACAGACAGCAAAACCACCAGTGCAGCTGCAGCAGCCAACAGACGGGTGTTCTTTTTCATGTTGTGTCGCCTCCGTTAACGGTTCCGCCGCATCAGGAACATCGTGAAGCCAATGCCAAGAATGATGAGCGGGATCAGGGCAAAAACAACAAAGCCCAGATTCATAGCATCCTGTTGGCTGATATTGATGTCATAGGCGGTGATAACCTTCTCTGCTACGGTGATATGCGGCTGTTCCCGATGGTTGACCGCCGCCAGCAGCGAAGACAGATAGGCTTGGTTGTGGTATGCCGAACCGTAGTAAGCCTTCGTGAAAATACGGTAGGAACCCGCCACAACTATCGTGGAGGGGTTGCTTGTTTCTCCCTGCTGCCCCTGTGCCAGCACAAAGGTATCGCCTGTGATGGACTTCTGCATATCCCAGTCTTCCCCTGCATCAAAGGGGCATGAGCCGGAATAATCCGAGTAGGACAGCAGCGGAGCAGCAATCACGGCATCCAAAATACTGATCGGCCGTGCATATCCCATGATGACCGGACGGACAGCGGTCACCTCATCCGTCAGATAAAGCTGCGAAAAGTATTGACACAGTACACCGTCAAAGTAGTTGGAACTGCTGCTGTTGATAAAGTTGCTGTCCGCTTCAAATGCAAAGCCATGTTCCAAAGCCATGCCGTATTCTTTAAGCAGAGCATCGAGGTGTGGGATCTCGGCATCCTGCGATTCCGACAAGAACAGCAGGCTTTTGCCATATTGTCCATTGTTCGTCAGGAATTGCCGCAGTTTGTTGACGGCTTCTTCGCTATAATCCTTTGTAGGGGCGTACACCACCACCATTTCCGTATCAGCCGGAATACTGTCGGTCAGCAGAGACACTTCCTGCACCTGATAACCATTAGATCGGAGTGTTTTTGTGAAGTAAGCGGTATCCTGACCGCAATAGTCCGCCACCAATACGGTTTTCGTTACCGTTTCGCTGGTCACGGCAGCGATGGCGTTATCCAACGCCTGTTCTGCCTGTGACGAGGCGATGTATTGGTAGCTGTCGGAGTAGTTCTCAAACTGGAACAAGTCGCTCACTTTGAGAATACGCTGGTTATCACCACACGCTACGATGATGTCCGTCGTGCTGAGGTCATCCACCGCATAGGCATCCGTGAAAGTGGGGTTGCGGACGATGTCCACATAGTTGACATTCACCATCCCGTTTGAGACCTTCTGCATCTCTTCTGCCATATAGGAGGTCTGTTGACAGTAAGGGTCAATGGCGATATAGGCGTCCTTATCTGACAAGAAAGTGATCGTCACTTGCTTGGTGATACCCCGCACGGTATGCTCCGTCTGTTCGGAAAGAGCAAAGGAGCGGCGACTGGTAAGATCAGCCGTCAAGCCGGAAAACTTGTCAGTGAGGGTGACGGCAATCAGGTTGACAAGGACAACGATGACGACTACCAACAGACACACGCCGCCTGAAATCAAGCCGTGCCGCAGTCTGCGGCTCATCTTTTTGGGGACAGCCGTTGGTGTCTGCGAAGCAGCCGGTTCGGAAGACGGTACAGAATGTTTGTTATCTTCACGCATACTGCCACCCCCTTATGCCCATCTTCTGCGGTCGATCACCCTGTCCGTCAAGAACAGAAACAGCACCGCAATACTCAAGAAGAAAATCACATCAGACAGGGAAAGGAGTCCCATCGCAAAATGTCCGTACTTGTTCTGGAAGGACAACGCTCCCAGACAGTTTTTCAGCCAGTTCCACGGAACGGTCGATCGAATGGTGTCGATCAGACTGATTAGTACGTTGGCTCCGAAGGAAAAGACAGCGGCAATGATAACACTCTCCGTGAGAGAGGAAACAAACAGACCGATGGCAATAAAAGCCGCTCCCATCAACATCATGCCGAAAAGATTGCAGAAGATCACACTCCAATCGGGGGATGCGACAAACGACAGGATGATACCATCCACCACATACGCCGACAGGCAGATCAGCAGCATCACCCATGCGGACAGAAATTTGCCGGTCACAATGGCAGGAATCCCGACCGGAGAAGTCAACAAAACCTGATCGGTCTTGTTCCGTCTGTCTTCTGCCAGCAGACGCATGGTCAGCAGCGGCAGAAGAAACAAAACGATGAAGAACATACTCTGGAACACCCCATACAGATTCGAGGTGCCGGTGTACAGGCATTGTACATAGAAGAAAATGCCGTTGAAGAGCATGAAGGCGGCCACTACCACATAACCGACCGGTGATGTAAAATAGGACGCCAGCTCCCGCTTGAATATCGCAAACATTTATCCCTGTTCCTCCTTTGTCTGACCGGAGATGATCTCCAAAAACAGTTCTTCCAATGTATGGCCCGCCGGCTGCATCAGCAGGATATTACAGTCCGTCTTGGCAATCGCCCGATAGACCGAACGGCGGATGTCTTTTTGACTTTCCACCAAAAAGGCAAAGCTGCCTTTTTCGGCTTCGCCCTGCGGCAGGACATTCACTACACCCTCCACATTTTTCAGAACGGAAAGGGTCGTCTGTTCCCGTCCCTCTGTCACCAGACGCAGCAGCGTGGTACCCCGTCCTGTTCCAGTCAGTTCATCGGTCTTGCCCGCAGCGGCGATCTTGCCATTGTTGATGATGATGATTTTGTCGCAAACCGCCTGTATTTCGGTCAGCACATGGGAAGACAAGATCACTGTGTGCTTCTCTCCCAGTTCACGGATGAGGTGCCGCATCTCAATGATTTGTGTGGGGTCGAGTCCCACGGAAGGCTCATCGAGAATCAATATCGGTGGATCACCCAGCAGTGCCTGTGCCAAGCCGACACGCTGCCGGTAGCCTTTGGACAGGTGCTTGATAATACGTCCGGTCACGTCTTCAATATGAACGGTACGGCAGATACTTTCCAGATGCTCCTTCATGGGCAGCCGCACCCGCTTGAGATGGAACAGGAACGTCAGATACCCCCACACGGTCATATCATGATAGAGCGGCGGCTGTTCCGGCAGATAGCCCAATTGCTTTTTCGCTGCTGCAGGGTCTTCCAGAATATTTTTTCCGTTCACAAACACTTCTCCGCTGTCACAAGACAGGCAGCCGGTGAGAATATTCATCGTAGTGGACTTACCAGCTCCGTTGGGACCCAAAAAGCCAAGGATGTCGCCTTTTTCTACCCGAAAGCTGATGTCATCGAGTGCTGCACGACCGCCATAGCGTTTGGTCAGGTGCTGTACTTCGATCATCGCGTTCACCTCCGTTACAAGTCGATCTCCAGCAGTACCGGACAATGGTCACTGCCGTAGATTTCCGAAAGAATATCTGCCCGCCGGATACGGTCACGCAGGCGGTCAGACACAATGAAGTAGTCGATACGCCATCCCGCATTGTTCTGTCGGGCGTGGAAACGATATGACCACCAGCTGTACCGTCCGGTTTCGTCCGGATGCAGGAAGCGGAACGTATCCGTGAATCCACTGTGAAGCAAGCGGTCGATCTTCCCCCGTTCTTCGTCAGAAAAGCCCGGGTTGCCGCGATTGCTCTTCGGATTTTTGAGGTCGATCTCCTGATGGGCAACATTCAGATCACCGCAGTAAATCACTGGCTTATGTTTGTCCAGTGCCATCAGATAGTCCCGCAGGTCGTCTTCCCACTGCATCCGATAGGGCAGCCGCTTCAGCCCGTCCTGTGCATTGGGCGTGTAGACATTCACCAGGTAGAAGTCCTCGGCTTCGTAAGTTATCATACGTCCCTCGTGTGCGTGTTCCTCCTTGTTCATACCGTTATAGGTCACGGACAAGGGCGTATGCGGTGTGAAAATGGCTGTGCCGGAGTAGCCTTTCTTTTCGGCACTGCACCAATACTGGTGACCTTCCAGCGGTACTGCGGCCTGATGCTCCTGCATTTTTGTTTCCTGCAGGCACATGAAGTCCGCCTGCTGTTCTTTGACAACTTCCAGAAAGCCCTTTTGCAGGCAGGCTCTCAATCCGTTGACGTTCCATGAGATCAGCTTCGTAGCGATCACTCCTTTTCCCTTGATTGGCATATACCGCCCCCCATTATACCACAGGCCGCGTCGGTTTTCAAGCGGGCGGGCGGCGTCCCGCCGGCGGCATCCTGCCGCTGTGTGCTTGGGGCGGCGTCCCGCCGCTCTGTACTTGGGCTTTTTGCAGTCAGCAACAACCAAAACGGCGGTATTGCTCGGACAGTATCCCGCCGGACTGACAAAACTTCTGTTGATCGTGGTATACAACAGACT
>CACZZU010000026.1 GCA_902785765.1 uncultured Ruminococcus sp. | reverse complement strand
ACAAAGGTTTATACAGTTCTCTTACCGATCTGGTGATCCCCAAGACATTCAACGGAAAAAAGATCACGGTACTCGGAAGTGATGACGGTGGGTTTATCCAGGCGATCGGCAGCAAAAAGCAATTTACACTTGTTCTGAATGAAAACATTACCGAAATCAAGGGATATGCTTTCTATACGACATGGGTCAAGAGGGTGACCGGAAATACATCCGGACTGAGAACGATAGGGCAGTATGCTTTTTCATGGACAAACTCTATTGATGGCTTTGCGGTTGATTTTCAGCTCGATTATCCCGGTGAAGTTGTGATCGGCAACGGAGCATTCAACAACATTAAGGCCACGATCTACCTCAGACACGATACCTCTCTGAACTTAAATGCCAATAACATGGCTGTAAGCATTGACTATGTTTACACCGATAATCTCAAGAATACATCCACCATTTCTGCAAATTCGGTCACGCTCGGCAACGCTGTAAAGGTCAAATGTGCGGCAGAAGACGGCACCGCACCCTATCAGTACAGTGTACTGTATAAGAAGACGACCGGCTCCAAGTGGACGGTTGCACAGGACTTCAAAGACAATGCAGTCGTTTCCTTCAAGCCTGCCGCCGCTGCAGCCTACGACGTTTGTGTCAAGGTAAAGGATGCAGACGGCACAGTAGAAGAGAAAAACTTCACCGTGAAGGTTACTACTCCTCTGGTAAACAATTCGACACTCTCTGCCACCACTATCAAGCTCGGTGACAAAGTAACCGTAACAGGCACGGCAACAGGCGGCACCGCACCCTATCAGTACAATGTACTGTATAAGAAGACGACCGGCTCCAAGTGGACAGTTGCACAGGGGTACAAAGATAATGCAGTCGTTTCCTTCCAGCCGGCAGCCGCTACGACCTACGATGTTTGTGTCAAAGTAAAGGATACAAACGGTTCGATAGAGAAGAAATATTTCACCGTGAATGTCACAGCTCCTCTGGCAAACAATTCGACACTCTCCGCCGCCACCATCAAGCTCGGTGACAAAGTAACCGTAACAGGCAAAGCCACGGGCGGCACCGCACCCTATCAGTACAATGTACTGTATAAGAAGACGACCGGCTCCAAGTGGACAGTTGCACAGGAGTACAAAGATAATGCAGCCGTTTCCTTTAAGCCGGCAGCCGCTACGACCTACGATGTTTGTGTCAAGATTAAGGACAGCAGCAACACGATCGTGAAGAAGTACTTTACCGTTACGGTTTCAGCTTAATGACTATGGAACCCCCGCCGCCTTATATAGAAGTGGGGATGAATCGCTCTCTATGCGTTTGTCATTGACAACCATCAGGAATACCTTTCCCATAAGAAGCAGCCGCCTTCTGTCTATCCATGACAGAAGGCGGCTGCTTTACTGCCTTGCCTCAAAAAACACAAAAAGATGGTCAGGTGACCGCTTACTAGGACGGCGGCACACAGCCGCTGTCCGAACAGGAAACATTCCTCCATCATCTGATAAAGGGGTGCCGGATCGTCCACCCTGTGTGATGTACGGATGGGGAGAGAAGCGACAGGACAGACATGCCCTGTTGGTCACGCTGACGTTCCTTTCCGAGAGGGAAATTTTTGTTGGACGGTTACCCCGAACGCTCTTTCAGAGGAGTCGGTACGTCTTTGACGTGCCGGAGGAACGCCAAAATACACGGCGTCACCCTCACGAGGACAAACCGCACACTTCGGCATACGCCAGAACAGCGTTTCTCACGCACTGGTCACATGGACACAGTACCTTGCCGGTGCCAATGCCTTTGAGTTCTTTACAGATGACGGCACCGCACGTTGTCTTGAAATGTTCGGAGATCTGTCGGGTCAGGCGAACCGTACCTTTGCCGCTGGTCACAAGTCCGGCGACCAGCCCCGCACCGACCAAGGCTCCGCAGGTCGCTTCCATATTGCCCATGCCCAAGCCAAAGCCTGACGCCAGCTGATAGAGTTGTTCTTCCGAAAGATCGGTCTGGTCAGCCAGAGCGGCTGCAACAGCCTGACAGCAGTTATAGCCTTGCCGCCGCAGCAGAGCGGCACGTTCGAGATAGTGGTTGATGTCCATCGTGTACCTCCATGAATGTTATCGAGAGAGTAGATACCTGCTCCGCGGCAGGTGCCTGTCATTTGGTTTTAGTGCCGCCGCTGTCATTGTTCCGCAGGATGACGAAGTAGCCCACCACTATGCCAAAGGCTAGTGGGGTGCTCATGTGCAGATATGAAAAGGTGTATCCCTGATGGGTGATGAATGTCTGGAACAGGTATTCCCACCCCTCCCACAGCAAGACCACCAGCACCACGAAGAGAAGGTACTTCAATATTTTCTTACGCATAACACCGCCGCCTTTTCTTACGGGAGTAAGCTGCTCCCTGATTGTCTCCCATTATACCATAGACTTGCGGAAAAAGCTACATCGCAACGCCATTTTTTCGAGGAGCTGTCACGATCTGACATGAGCCGCCGCCATCACGCTCTCACAAGGAACGCTGCAAGGCAAAGATAAATTGTCTCAACCGGTCGAACAGCATAGAAAAAGGGGACTTTCATGCGAAAGTCCCCCGTGAGCGTTATTCTTTTTTGTCGGCATCCTGATGGGCATTCTTTTTGCGGACGAGCACCACGATCACGATGACCACGGCCACGATCACCAGAAGGATCAGCAGCCAGATGAAAATGCACAAGCCGAGTGGATGCGGACAGAAACCGCACAGCGAACACTTGTCCTGCTTTTCGGTGGTTGACGGTACGGTCGGAGTAATGCTGGATTCCGCAGGGGACGTCTCCGAAGACTGCGAGGAGGATTCCACTGTACTGTCAGGCTTGACCTCCATCTCTTGTGAACCGAAGGTCAGCACTTCGGAATAATCGGAGTAGAACGCTTCCTGTTCCGCCTGTGTGCAGTAGTATCGGGCACGCAGTTCGATCGGCGTATCCTTCTCCACCTTCTGTTCGTGCTCGGCAAGGTTTTGAAGAGCTATCTCCATTTGTCCGGCGGTGATGATCCAATCGCCCTGTAAGCCGACCCATTCGTTTGTTCCCTGTACTCTGGCCTCAACTTCCAGCGTAATACCGCCCTGTGTGCCGCTAACCTGCGACAACTGTTTTGCAAGTGTCTCGTCTACGGTCAGTTGGAAAGCGATCACAGGGTAGGTGTTGAACGTCTTGTCGGTGTACTGCAGGTCAGAGATGACCGGAGCCGCCACATCGCCGGACTTCAGGGGCTCCGCTTTTTCGGCATCCTTGCCGACAGCGGCGACCTCTGACCAATCGGATGGGACAGCGATATCGGCTGTCGCCTCTTCGCTGATAGGACGAATGGTGACCAGCCAGCGGACACGGGTATAGATGGTGTGTTGCGTCAGGTCGATCTTGGCGTGACTTTCGCCGTCCTTTTTGATGACCTCATACTGGTCTTCCTTGAGCACATCCTTCCAGCCGTCGATATTATCGTCTGCGTTGTGGACACCGTACCATGTTGTGTCTTCGGGGTCGTCGATGTTGCCCATCTCGCGAAAAACCCACTCACTCATCGTGGTTGCGTGCGAGTAGCTTTGCGAAATGTATGCCCAATCGCCCAGATGCTGGTGATAGTCGTTGTCGTAGCCTTCGGTCAGCCAGTAGTCGTTGGCGTGCCAGTCTTCCTGCGAGTCGATCGACCAGTCGATCTGTGTTGTGACCCACAGATCGTCATAGCCCATGTCCCGCAGTTCCTGCATGACCGTTTCGTAGTCGTCCGCCTTGCGTTTCGACCACGCACTCATCGAATTGTTTTGTGTGTAGTGAATCTCGATGGTGTTGTACGAGTCATTGCCGTCCAGATACGCCATGGTGACATTTTCGGGAGCGGATAAGTCAAAGGGGAGCTTCTGCTGTGGTTCTGCCATCACCGGCAGGGACAGGGCACCGGTCAGTGTGCCGGTCAATGTCAGCAGACCGACCGCAAGGGAGAGCATTTTTTTCATCATCAAACACCTCTGTCAAAATTCTGTGGGTCGTGCGAAGGACAAGGAACACATCATTCCCTGTCCGGATAGTTCCATTATACCATATTTTCCCCTAAAGGGAAGTGCTAACCTTTGTTTGAGCACCATTTGTGTACCAAAATATAGCCGTCAGAGTACAGCACTATGCACAAAATCTTCGTGTTCCACGATGAAAGAGGCAGCGGAACAAATCGTGGTTTTCCAACAACTGCGGCGGGGCTTCCTTTGCCCTCTCCGACACACCAACAACGGCAGGGGATGGGGTTCCTTCCTTATACAATGCCTTGCGTCATGCCTGCTGATGACCGGACGATCAGCGTCACACTTACGCTTTGCGGAGATCGAGATACGCACGGATAGCGGCGTGCAGATAATCCGCCGTACCCGCTCCGTGGCGGTCAATATGGCTGCGGAAGCGTTCATCGGTCACATACATTTCTCCCAGACCGGCTAAAATCGCATCGGTGCAGGTGTAGTAGTGATCGGTGATGTGCTGCTGCCACCGTGCCGCTAGATCCTGTGCCTGCGGGTCGGTGGGTGACACGCCTTTTTGACACAAGGCGGCGGCTTCCTCCATCAGGTCTTCCAGTCCCTGAACGGCGTTCTGCTGTTGTTCCGCCGATTGACCGGCGGTCTTTTCGTTAAACTCCTGATAGGCTGTGGTTTGTCCCCAACGCTGTTGGGCTTCTTGTTTGTACTGCTGACGCATACTTTCCCACTCATCGTTATGAATGGGGGTTGTCAAATCCTTGTGCATCGCAGAGGCACCTCCTTTTTCCAAATTTTCGATGGCGGCGATGACGTGTTCGAGCCGCTGTTTTTCCAGCAGCAGCAGATGCTTTTGTTCCTGAAGCATCCGGCGGCTGTCATATTGGGGTGACGATAAGATCACTGCGATCTGCTTGAGCGAAAAATCCAGTGACCGATAGAATAGGATCGCCTGCAGCCGTTCCAAGGACGATTCGTCATAATATCGGTAGCCGTTGTGAGGATCCACACCGGACGGCGGCAGCAGACCGATCTCATCATAATAATGCAGCGTTCGCACGCTGACGCCGCACAGGGCGGCCAACTCTTTGACTGATCGTTTCATGTTCTTCACCTCCTTTCCCTTCGCTCCCAGTATAAACCATCACGCTGCGTCAGAGTCAAGCATCAATTTCAGTGAGCGGGACAAAAGAAACCAAGTCTCCTTCCTCTGCGGAAAAACCATCCGCTGTACGCCTTGTTGCGTCTCCGGTAAAATGCCGTTCCTGCGGCAGTCGGGGACATCAATTTTCAAAATCTGATGGTCACAAGCATTCCGATCCATTTGTTTTTTGAAAGCAAACTTCACGCAAATGCAGCGGTTTTAGGAAAGGGGTGCGGGGAATAACCCTTTTTCCGCCGGAAAAGGGTTTTCCCCGTGTAACTGCCCCGACAAAATTGATTTCCGTGTCGAGGATTCCAGAGCTTGGGTGTCCTCAATAAACAAGGAAAATGGCGAGCCACTGTGTGACAGGGAACAGGAAATAGTGAGGGGGTTATCAGCTTTCTGTGGAGAAGGACAAGCGGGTGGGTTTTCAGGGATTGGGAAGCGTATCTATGCCACAACGGTAGCACCAAAGAAAGTGTCCTGATATACGTTTGCCTGCCTATTGCAAAATGTGGTGAAATCTGCTATTATGGTAACAGATTGATTGGCGTTCTCACACAAGATCCGAACATCTGGTGACAGTCTGCGGGAAGGTTTTGTACCGAAGGAACAAGTTATACTGGCACAGCAGGATAAGCGGCAAGTTCGTGGAGAACCCGCAGGGTATCATGGAGTACTCACGGAGGAAAAAAATGAGGGGAAGTGTTACGATGAAACCAACAGCACGAAACGGCAAGATCGACCTCCTGAAGTTCCTGTTTTCACTCGCCGTCATCGTGTTCCATTTCGGAAAGGGTATCTACCGATACGATTTCTGTAATAAAGGCTACATCGCTGTGGAGTTTTTCTTTGTCGTGTCCGGCTTTCTGTTTGCCCGATCATTGTCACGCTATTCCTGTTACACGGATACACTGGCGAAGGACAGCACCGCTTTTATGAAACGGAAGTTTCTGTCCCTGTTTCCGTATCACCTGCTTTGCTTCCTTGTTTGCTTTGTGTTTACGGCCGTTTGGCAGTCATGGGGGGCAGGGACGTGGCCGGTACATTTGTTCAATGCTCTCCCCGACTTGTTGATGCTCCAAATGAGTGGCTTGAGCCATCTGTCCCTCCTGCGGTATGAATGGTACCTCTCTGCGATGCTGATCGTTATGTTTATCTTTACGCCCATCGCCATCAAGTACCGCAAGTTTTTTTTGTACTGGCTGTGTCCGGTTGTGTTTGTATTTGCTGTCGGTTGGCTGTATCACCAAAAACACGATCTGGACTTCATTCGCCAATGGACAGGTGTATGTATGGCAGGAATCCTGCGGGCAGCCGCTGAACTGTCGCTGGGTTGTCTGTGCTATATTGTCCACGAGAACAAGTGGCTGGATCGTGTGCCGAAAGCCCTGCTGTTTTTGATCGAAGGCGGCATCTATGCTGTCACTTTTCTCTATATGTCACGGCAGTTGGACGGGCTGAACGACTTTACGATCCTTTTTTTGATGGGGATCGTGGTGCCTATCTCTTTCAGTGACCGTACCTCTTTGCGGTTTCTGAACAATCGATTTGTCTATTTCCTCGGCAAGTGGAGTTATTCCATTTACCTTATGCAGTTACTTGTCATCGAGATTGTCAAACCCATCGACTGCGGTTCCTCTGTTCTTCATACTCTGTTGTTTGTTGGCTGTACGCTGGTGGCTGCTTGGGTGTGTATGATCGTGACGGACAGTGTTCTCAAGCTGTTGAGGCACTGGCGTGACCAACACACGTCAAAAGGTACACCGTCTTCCACAGGGGAATGAATAAGAAGTGTGGCGTATGGTGGTGACACCAAAGGAAACAGTTTACGCGGCGGAAAAATGTCAGGTTGGCGTGAAGCTCCGCCGAATGTCAATACGGTACAACAGTGGCGGCGACCGAGGGAAGTGTCTTTGTGGGACAGGTCGCCTCTTACGGAAGGAGACGATACCTATGAAAGCGACCAAACGCAACGGGACGATCGACTTGTTGAAGTTCTTGTTTTCGATCATTGTCATTCTCTACCACTTCGACAATGCCGTCCGCTATCCGGACGAGTTATTCACGAAGGGCTACATTGGTGTGGAATTTTTCTTCGTTACCTCCGGCTTTCTCTTCGCCAAATCTTTGGCGAAGTACAGCTATGGAAAGGATACCCTCGCACAAGACAGTGTTGGCTTTATGAAGCGGAAGTTCACGTCACTCTTTCCATACCACGTTTTCTTCTTCCTGATGACCTTCATCTATTGTATCATCCGTTATGGCTGGGGCATCCGGAGTACCTTCTCCCAACTGCTCTCGTCCATACCGGACTTTCTTCTGCTGCGGATGGGCGGCATCAGCAATCTGCCTTTGCTCGGTCACGAATGGTATGTGTCTGCGATGCTGATCGTCATGTTTATCCTCACACCTGTCGTTATCAAGTACCGCAAGATATTCCTGCAATATATTTGTCCGATCATGGTGGTCGGTTGTCTTGGCTTTTTGTACCACCAAAAGCACGATCTCGATTTTGTTAGCCAATGGACAGGTGTCTGTATGGCAGGGGTCCTGCGGGCAGCTGCCGAGATCGCGATAGGCTGTTTGTGTTATGTTCTCTGTGAGAGCCGACTGCTCGAACGTCTGCCAAAAGCGGTTTTACTGCTGCTGGAAGGGGTGCTTTATGCGGTGGTGTTCCTGTATGCCGTACCGCTGTTTTCCGGATTGAATGACTACACGGTACTGTTCTTGGTTGCTCCGGCTGTTGCGGTTTCCTTTACGCCAAAGGCTTGCATCGGATTTTTGAACAATCGGTTTGTTTCTTTTCTCGGCAAACTCAGTTACCCTATCTATCTGTCACAGATCGTTCTGCGGCAGATTATCGCACCCATCAACTTCGGTTTAGGCTATGCGTTTCATGCTGCTTTCTATGTGGGGTGTGTTATCATTGTGTCACTGTTGTGCATTTTGGTTGTAGACAACTTGCTCCGGCTGTGCCGATGGTTTGTCTCACGCCGTCAGCCTGCCGCCAACTAAAACAAACTACAACGGGACGTCTCCTTCTCGACAAGACAAGAAGGAGGCGTCCCGTTTGTGATTGATGTGTTTGATAAAGGAAATCACTGTCCCTTGCCCAGGGCAAGGGACGATGAAATTTTAATGGGCTGTTTGAAGAAGCGTCAGCCGCTTTCAGCGGCGTCCACATGATCCGTCAGCAGTTGGCGGATACGGTCAAAGCGGTCGGTCAGGTACAGATAGCCGAACAGGGCTTCCAGACCAGTTGCTGTATGATAATCTGCCGGCGAAGCGTTCTTCGGTGTATGGGACGTATGGGCGTTGCGGCCGCGGCGGAAGATGTCCGTTTCTTCTTCCGTTAGCAGCGGCTCGATTTGAGCGAAGAGAGCGGCTTGTGCTTCACAGCGTACCCGATCGACTTTTAGTTGGTTGAGTTCTTTAACCGGACGGTTCGCAGAGCAAACGATCTCTTCGCGTACAAACAGGTCGAACACGCCGTCACCGACAAAGGCCAGTGTCAGGGGACTCAACTGTTTAGGGTCACAGTCAAACAATGTCAGTCTTGCCACGGTGTTCCCTCCGTCATTCTACAAAGTCGAACTCGACGTCATACATACTGACGGTATCTCCCTCGTGGATACCTGCTGTCCGCAGGGCATCAATCACACCCGAAGCGATCAGTACCCGCTGGAAATATTGCAGTGACTCGTTGTCGTCAAAGTTGATCGTTCGCAGGACACGCAGCAGCCATTCTCCTTCGACAAAGAAGACATCACCCTGTTGGGTAATGGTGACCTCCTGTTTGCCCATAGTTTCTTCGCTGATGCGGGGCAGTTCTTCACGTTCATACCGTGTGATAGGCGGCAGCTTGGAGAGCTGTTCCTGTATTTCTTTCAGCAGCGGTTCTGTCTGGTAAGCGATTGCTGCCATGATCGGGAAAAATTTGTAGCCCTTGGCTTCGACATAATGGCGGAAGTCCTCTACGGTTTTGTCATCTGTCAGGTCACATTTATTGGCTGCCACGATCATCGGACGTTCCGCCAGTTCAGGGTTGAACTGCCGCAGTTCTTCGTTGATCGTCTCAAAATCCTGTATGGGGTCACGTCCTTCACTGCCCGACACATCCACGAGGTGCAGCAGCAGGCGGCAGCGTTCTACATGACGCAGAAATTGGTGTCCTAATCCCAGACCATTATGGGCACCTTCGATCAGACCGGGAATATCCGCCATGACGAAAGAAGACCCTTCGCCCATCCGCACCACACCCAGTACCGGTGTGATAGTGGTGAAGTGGTAGTTGGCGATGATGGGTTTTGCTTCGCTGACGACCGAGATCAAGGTGGACTTGCCGACATTGGGATAGCCCACGATACCAACATCCGCCAGCAGTTTGAGTTCCAACTGCACTTCATACGCCTCACCCGGCAGACCGGGTTTGGCAAAGCGGGGTGTCTGGCGGGTCGGTGTTGCAAAATGTGTGTTGCCGAAGCCGCCTTTGCCGCCTTTGGCAACGATCACGGGTTCCTCATCTGATAAATCAGCCAAAATACGCCCGCTTTCGGCTTCTTTGACAACCGTTCCTTTTGGGACACGAATCACCAAGTCCTCGGCTTTCTTGCCGTTGCAGCGACCGCCGCGGCCGTTTTCGCCTTTGGGAGCGGTGTACTTCCGCTTATAACGGAAATCTGCCAGCGTGGACAGATTCGTATCCGCCACAAAGACAATATTGCCGCCACGACCGCCGTCACCGCCGTCGGGGCCGCCCGAAGCGACATACTTTTCCCGATGGAAGGTCACAGCACCGTCACCGCCGTCTCCTGCCTTGATATAGATTTTCGCAATATCGACAAACATTTCTTTCCGACCTCCTTATTCCGTCTCACGAACAACCGTATTCGTCCGCCGTTTGTACGGCGTGTCTCACTTCCACACATTTGCCATCGCTACATCCGGTATATGGATCACGTTGTCGATGATGGTGTCGGATGTCAACACGAAAGACGGTGTTCTTTCCCACCGTTCCGCAACTGTGCGTCGTTGTTCCTCTGTGGGCAGCCCTCCGGATACAAGGGTGGCTGACACCACATACATATCCGAGAATTTCCAGTATGGTTCGACCGTACAAGCTCCTGCAACGGTCAGCGACAGTCGCCGCATCACTTCACGAAACACCTGCTCGGCATAGTTGCCGTCTTGTGTATAGACAAAAACAGATGCTGTCGCATTTGTTCCTTCTACTGTCATGTTTGTTTCCTCTCCTTCTATTCTGTTCCAGAGTCGGAAACCATCTTTTGTGGCAAGCCGGTACCGTCCGTGACAAGACGTGGCGGGGTATGATAAAGCAGCGTGTTCGTGAAGAAGCTGCAAAGCACCTGCCAACCCACAGGGACGTGAAGGCGTCCCCGCCATGCCCGCAGAAGCGACCGAAGAAAGCCTCTAAAAAGTCCCTAGTCCCTTGTGGAATCGTGGAGTACACATCCTTGCCGCCGCTGCAAACAAAAGCGGAGCTTCGACCTGCGTCAAAGCTCCGCTTGTCAAACGGTATTACTGCTCTGCAGCGTAAACAGAAACCTGCTTGCGGTCACGGCCTACACGCTCAAACTTCACGACACCGTTGATTTTGGCGAACAGGCTGTCATCCGAACCACGGCCCACGTTGTTGCCGGGATGGATGTGTGTACCACGCTGCTTTACCAGGATGTTGCCGGCCAATACATACTGACCGTCTGCACGCTTGGTACCCAGACGCTTCGACTCGGAATCACGGCCGTTCTTGGTAGAACCGCCTCCCTTTTTATGAGCAAACAGCTGAACATTGATTTTAAGCATCTTTTACACCTCCGTAATAATCACTTGGATATGGTCGGGATACTGCTCCTCTGTATTCAGAAGGTGGAGCCGCAGCCCTTCCAAAACTTCTCTGCACCGTTCGGCATCCTTTTCTTTCACACGCACCAGCATATCGCCTTCTTCGGCTTCCGCAGCGGCTTTGACACCGATCACCTCGGTGATCGTATTGGCCGTCAAGTACGCCGCCGACGAGACGAATGCACACACCACGTCCTCACCGGCATCGGCATAGTCCGCATGACCGCTGATATGAAAGCCTGTCAACTGCTGTTTGTGTGTTACAAAAAACTCTGCCCGAATCATTATGCTTCGATTGCTTCGATCTGAACCTTGGTATAGAACTGTCTGTGTCCCATCTTACGTTTTTCGCCCTTCTTGGGTTTGTAAGTGAAGACAGTGATTTTCTTGCCTCGACCAGTCTTGAGCACCTTGCCGGTTACTTTTGCACCGTCAACATAGGGTGCACCTACCTTGAAGCCATCGTCTGTGCTGAGAGCAACAACCTTGAACTCTACGGTAGCGTCATTGTTGGCTTCGAGCTTCTCTACGAAAACAACATCGCCGTTAGCGACCTTGTACTGCTTTCCGCCTGTTTCAATTACTGCGTACATCGTTAGCACCTGCCTAATCATAAACTCGCTGCCCGGGGCGGAGGAAACCCTCTCTTGGCGGCCCATAGCAAGCGGCTTTATTATAATAGCATACCCTAATCCCCTTGTCAAGCCCCTTTCAGGGATCTGACAAGGACAAAAAGGGGTCTGCACCTTTTCAAACGCCAGTGATGCGGTGCCGGACCGATTGTTGTCGGGTACCCAAGGCGGCAGGAATTTCCTGCGGAAATTCACGAAAAATATTGTCAAACAAGGGTGTAGGGTGTATAATGGTGCTGTGATCCTATCAAAAGGACAAAGGAGGAGGAAAAACTATGCTGAAAAAAGGTGAGTTAGTCTCGTTCCGACCGGATATTAAGGTGTTTGACTGTACGCTTCGAGACGGCGGTTTGGTCAACGACTTTTTCTTCACAGACGATTTTGTGAAAGATTTGTATCTGTGCAACATCAAGTCGGGTATCGACTATATGGAGTTTGGCTATAAGGCCTCGAAGGAGCAGTTTGACGTTGATAAGTTCGGCAAGTGGAAATTCTGCAACGATGACGACATCTATGCTGTCGTAGGGGATAACAAAGACACCGGCTTGAAGATCGCCGTTATGGCAGATGTAGGGCGAACCGATTTCCGTCAGGATATTATCGACAAGGCTAACAGTCCCATTGACATGATCCGTGTTGCCACCTATATCAATACCATCCCGTCGGCACTTGAAATTGTGGAGTATGCCCATAAAAAGGGCTATGAAACATCCGTCAACATCATGGCGATCTCCAAATCCAATGACATGGACTTGGACGATGCTCTCGAACTGATCGGACGGAGTTGTGTTGACACGATCTATATCGTAGACAGCTACGGTTCGCTGTATCCAGAGCAGATGAGACGCTATGCGGAGAAATATCTGGCTATCGGCGAAAAGTACCACAAGCGCATCGGCATTCATGCCCATAACAACCAGCAGTTGGCGTTTGCCAATACCATTGAAACACTGACGATGGGTGTGAGCTATCTGGATTCGACTGTCAGCAGTCTGGGACGTGGGGCAGGGAACTGTCCGACCGAATTACTGTTGGGTTTTCTGAAGAACCCGAAATATCACATCAGTCCGCTGTTATTAGCCAATTACTCCGGGGTGGCGCTGGGCCAGATCATAACCCTGATAGAAGAGTACGGGCGAGGATATTGGACCGCTGGCTGGTACGGCCAGTGCTATGACTCATATCACATTTGTATCGACCAGCACGGAGAGATCTACATCATGTGCGACAACAGCCTGACGGAAGTTAAGGCGCACACGCTGGGGCGGAACACCGGGGCCGTCGGTGTATCTCTCTGCTGCTGCGGAGAT
>CACZZU010000025.1 GCA_902785765.1 uncultured Ruminococcus sp. | reverse complement strand
GAGCCATCCAGAAGATCATTCACGAGAATGACTGATGTAATTGTTGTTGCATCTTTTTGATGAGTTTATTGTACTTTTACATACAAATACGCTAAAATAGAATGAAATCGATAGTGAGGTGTGTGTGAATGATACAGTGTGAACGCGGTCATTTCTTTGACGAAAATCGATATGCGAGCTGCCCTTATTGCAGCCAGTTTTCCAATCAGCCGAGATCAGTTACTCCTCCGGTAGCGCCGAATATGCAGATTCCTGCTCCTTCGTGCGGAAAGACTGTGGCGATTCCGGGTATGGACCCTGAACCGACAGTCGGTAAAACTGTGGCAATCGATGGATTTGACAGCAATCCCTCTCCCATTCACAAGACTGTGGCGATTTCCGAGCCTCCGCTTGATTTCCCGCCGGTAACACCTATCGCTGCACCGGCTCCGTCCTATTCTAACGGAGATGCGGGAGATTTTTCCATGACGAATGACGAGGACTTGCCTTTCTAATCAACTGATAAGGAGGAAAATACCAATGGCTGAAAGACCCGAAAGAGACAACCGCAGAGGCGGTCGTAAAAGCCGCAAGAAGGTTTGTGCTTTCTGCGTAGATAAGGTTGAAGTGATCGACTACAAGGATATTTCCAGACTGCGTCGCTTCGTTTCCGAAAGAGCAAAGATTCTCCCTCGCAGAGTGACCGGCACCTGTGCCCGTCATCAGAGAGAACTGACCGTTGCGATCAAGCGTGCCAGATACCTGGCTCTGATGCCCTATACCAGCGACTGATTTTTCACAACCGATGTCCTTTGCGGCATCGGTTTTCTTATCGCTTATGGCAGGAGGTGACGTGATGAGACACGTTTATCAAACCAAGAACACCTGTTCCCGTTCCATTGAGTTCGATCTGAATGATGGTATTGTCACCAACGTGAAATTCAACGGCGGTTGTATGGGCAATACCAAAGGGGTAGCGGCTCTGGTCGAAGGGATGTCCGCCGAGGAGATCATTCGCCGGTGCAAGAATATTCCCTGCGGTTTTCGTGGAACGTCTTGTCCCGATCAACTGGCGTTGGCACTTGAAAAAGCCCTGCGGACTTCGTAGGGGACACGCAAGCAGTGCGGCTGTCGCAGCAGGCGGCAGCCGTGTTTTTGTACCAAAAGACAGGTTTCCTGTTCTTTTGCGGGAGCGGTGTGGTATAGTACGGTTACAGCAGAAAACCGCTGTGCCCATTCAGAAAACCATTGACACCACTCCGTTCGGACGATACAATAGTAGTATCCCTTCGCACCGAAGGAAAACAGTAAAGGAGAAATGACAATGGCAGAGATCAGACCTTTCCGAGCACTTCGCTTCAATACCGAGCAGGCGGGTGCGATCAGCGAGCTTGTTTGTCCGCCCTATGACATCATCAGCGAAGAACAGCGTCTTGCTTATCTGGAGCGGAACCCACACAACATTATCCGTTTGGAGCTGCCCAAAGGCGATGACCCATATCAGGAGGCCGGCAAGACCCTGCAGCAGTGGCTGGAGGAGGGTATCCTTCGTCAAGACGAACAGGAGGGTATTTATATCTATGAGGAAGAGTTCACCGTTAACGGTCTGCATACCAAATTCAAGGGCTGTATCGTCCGTGTGAAGCTGGAGGAATTTTCCAAAGGCGTGGTATTGCCGCATGAAGAGACTCTTTCCAAAGCGAAGGAAGACCGCTTCAATCTGATGAAAGCTACCGACTGCAATTTCAGCCAAATCTACTCGCTCTACATGGACCCGACCCATGCCATTACCGGACAGCTTGACCAACTTTCCGAAGGAACACCGGAAAACGAACTGACCGATCAGGAGGGTGTGACCCATCGTTTGTGGATCGTCAACGATGCGGCAGCGATCGCTCGTATCTGCGAAGCCTTTGCGGATAAGAAGCTGTATATCGCCGATGGTCACCACCGCTACGAAACGGCGTTGAACTACCGCAACTACTGCCATGAACAGCACAAAGGCACCGGCGGTGAAGATTATGTGATGATGATGCTGGTAGACATGGAGCATCCGGGGCTGGTCGTTCTGCCGACTCACCGTCTGGTGCGTGATCTGCCCGCATTTGACGCCGAAAAACTGTTGGAGGACTGCAAGGCTTACTTCACCGTGACGCAAGAAGCTGATATTGCCACTGCGGAAGCCAAACTCAAGACCCTGTATGATGCCGGTCAAAAGGCATTTGCTTTCTACAGCGGCGGACAAGGTTATGCGTTGCTGACGCTGAAGGACGAACATATCCTGTCACAGTTGCTGCCGGAGAAGAGTGCCGCCTCACAGGGATTAGACGTGACCGTTCTGCATACGCTGATTCTCGAGAAAATCTTCGGTATTGATGCCGATAACATGGCCAAGCAGATCAACCTTACTTATGTGAAGCAGTTGGACGATGCTATCGCCGCCGTACAGAACGGCAAGGCACAGTGCACCTTCCTTCTGAATCCGACCAAGGTCACGGAAATTCGCGATGTGGCCGCTGCCGGCGAGAAAATGCCGCAGAAGTCCACCTACTTCTATCCGAAGCTCATTACCGGTCTGGTCATGAACCGTTTCTGAATCGGCTCGGCAGGCTCCTGCTGAATCGTTATTCGGAGGGATCCTCATGCGTCGCAGCCATCTTGAACGAAAGACCTTTCCGTCCCGTTTGTCACCCCGCACGGACGGCACTTCTGCTTTAGCGGAAGAAGAGGAACTGTCGGTTCCCCTCTCATCGGATGATACCGTTTCTTCGTCCAAACAGGATACACAAACGGTGCCTTTCCAGAGCATCGAAACGACCGAAGCACCTCCTTCGTCCGAAGAGACGCCTCCTGCCGTACCGCTGCCATCGGTGCGGCAGGAAGATACTGCTCCGCCGCCCATGTCCGGTCAGAAAGACACAGCGGATGATCTCACGGAAGATACCGCCGTGTATTACCCTGTGGGTACGGAGTATGTCAAAAGCGACAGCGACCTTCCCAAGGCGGATAACCGTCACGTCCTGCCGGATACTTCCGGTATCGTGTACGAGATCGCCGAGGAACTGTATTGCCGTGAAAAAACCGCCGCCGAGATCGAGGCACTTTGTCAGCCGCCATTCCACAAGGTGTTTGACCGCCAACAAATGGCACTGCTCGACCGCAAAGCCACGGAACAGACTCGTCAATGGCTGTCTGAACTGACAAACAGTCCGGACAATGTTTCCGCTAAAAAAGCCGCCCTCGATGAGAAACCGCTGTCTCTGGCACAGGCTTTCGGCTTGCAGGTCCTGTTGCTGGTGCCGATGGTGAATATCGTTATGGCTCTGTTGTGGGGCTTTCGTGCCAAAGGCAACGCTAACAGGCAGGTCTTCTGTCGGGCATTTCTGCTTTGGGTCGTGCTGCTGGTGACGGCGGCAGGGGGCTTTTTCGCCGTTGGCTATTTTGCCGAACCAACCCATCAGGCTTTCTTCCGGCAGCTTTTCGCCCTCTTCGGCACATCATCCTGATCTGTTATCAAAAGTCCGGTGATCTTCTGCGGTCACCGGACTTTTTCTGCCTGTCGCCGTTCGCCGTGTAACGAGTGAATATGTGTGTTGAGCGGAAAGAACCGTGTCCCGCTGCACTCCTGTGCGTGCAGTGGGACACGGTTGATCTGTCAAAGAAAGGTCTCTCGTATTGCGGATAAAATGCGGCGGCAGTTATGGCTGTCGTGGTACTTGAAAAAGCTGCTGCACATCCTGGCGTAGTGATCGGGCTGGGAAAAGTCATTGTCCATTTCCTGCACAAGATGTCCGATAAGCTTGTCGTGCTCGAAAAACAGCTTGCCGAAGCTGTTTTTCGCGAGTCCTTCCGCCTTGATCTCTTCCCGTATCGGTAAACCCTGCGGGTAGTAATACAGCACCGGCTTGTTCAGATAGGCAAAGCGGAACTGCAGGTCAGAATAGTCTGTCACAAGAACAGCCGCCTTTTTTACAAGTGCGGTCTCGTTTTCCGTATCACAGGGATACAGTGTGACAAGGTCATCCGCGGCGAACAGCTTCAAAAACTTTTCTACGGCATAAGGCATCATCACAGCGATGCGGTAGCCCTTTTCCCGCAGGGCATTATGCAGCTTGCCATCGGTGAGCAGGGCATTGTACCGTTTGAAAAAGCGGCTCTCCGAGAAGCGATAGAAGTCGGAGTTCTCGTAGATGCAGAACTGCTGCCGTTCGCCGGGCACGATCAGGATGAGCTTTTCCTTCTCGTTCGTCAGGGTATCGAGCAGCGGATAGCCCGTGACCCGCACCATAGAAGCGTCATAGTCATACACCGGTCGCAGGATGTGTTCCTTTTCTTTATCGGAGGAGCAGAAGAAGAACTGCATATTGTCCCGCAGGCGGTTATCGAATTGAGCCGTGCCGTAGGTGATGAAGAAGTCCTTCACCGAAACGATCTTGGCCATGAGCAGGTCTTTCAGGAAAAGCTGATCGGTCGGGCTGAACAGCAGTGATTCATATACATCACAGTCGGTGGCGAAAATCAGGTCGGCACAGGCGGCCGTCAGCTTGGCTTTCTTTGAGCCGGATTCCAGCACATTGGCGTATTCGGCATCGGAGAGCTGTTCCAACTCTTCCGAACCTCGTTTGGCGGAGAAGAAGACCTCCATCCGGTCGTTATCCCGATGGTCGTCAAAATAGCGAAACAGGATCGGACCGTTTCGCTGCATCCCCGTTTCGCCGTAAAACAGCAGATAGCGGGTGCTGTGTTTCTCGGCCATCAGGCTGCGGATGCTTTTACGCAGCTGACGGTAATACAACTGCTCGGAAAGCGGCATACGCTGACCAGCTTCGGACAGGAATTTGTTTTCGCAGATACGCAGCAGACTGTTGGTCGCCATGCGAATGACGATGGATTGTTCCCGCTTGTCATACGTCATGATCCGGTCAAGAAAGTGCCAATAGCTGTTGTGCAGGGAAGAGGACAGGCGGGCAAATACGCTGTGGAAGGTCATGCCGATGCGGAAGGACATCTTGCGGTACCGCATCATCAGGAACACCACGTCGATTTTCTTGCCGCTGCTGACAGGTACAAAGAAGCGGAACGCATACCGCCGCAGAAACGGTCGGTCAAAGACTTTTCGCAGGGTATAGACTTCCGACCGGATAACGGGGGATTTGGTGCCGTTCACGTTCACAAACAGACTGAAGTCGGTATCATTGAGATAGGAACATCCTTGCAGGATGGCGTCAATATACAGCCCTTCGGCGTCATAGTTCACAGCAGCGATCTCGGCTGTGATCTGTCGGGAGGTGCCGATGAGAGACTGCTGATAATGAGCGACAAACTCGCCTTTGAGCGTGAGTTTGTCCATGCGTCCGGCGGCGTTGAAGTAGCTTTTTTCCAGCGTTTCTTTGGGCGGCACAAAGTCGATCTGCGGCAGCAGATCAGGCTGCTTATATTTCAGCCGCAGCAGGCGGAAGGCCATTTCTTCGTCTAATCCGCAGCGGCGGCAGAGGCTGCGGTTGAGAATGACCGCATCGTCGATGTATTTAAGCATCTCTGCTGTTTTGTCCAGAAATTCATCCACGAAGCTGCCGAGGATGACGTGTTTGTACCGTTCGTCCTGATTGAGAGCGAAACGGCTTTCGATGAGGTAGAGCATGGCGGTTTGTGCCAGAATCGAGCCGGAATAGCTGATGAGCAGCGGCACGACGAGCAGCTGCAAACAGTGGGTGTAAAAGTGCCTGCTGTACTGTGGTACATACTTGAACCATTCGTGGTCGGTGGGCAGCATGGTTGTATAATGGAAGCTGTCGCTGAATAGGTATGAATAGGTCTGCAAGAGGGCTTCCGTAATGAATTTGGCATCCGTCTGGAAGGGGAGCTGTGTGTCAAACAGCATACTGTCCGTGACACGATGATGGAACAGATAGCAGCCTAACAGAAAAATCAGTTGGTCGGGGGTCTTCTTGAGGTCGACAACTCCGTTGTCAATGCCTTCTGTATACGGATGCGGTTCTTCTCCGGCAGGAGATACGATCGGCTGGAGACACAGGATGGCCGTTTCTACGGATTTGAGCTGACGGGAGTGCAGAGAAGACCACATCTTTTTGTCATACTCACCGTAGTTGTCTGTGAAGACCACATAAGTGCCGAAGCACAGCATTTTGGCATCATTGTAGGCCTCTGCTTCGGATTTTCCGGCCGCATCGACACAGTACACGTTGTCGGGATACTTCTGCCGACATTCGTCACAGATCTTCATGCTCTGTTCACTGCCTAACGAGTCGATGAGCACCAATTGGATGTGCTCGGCAAAAAAAGCCTCGGCTCCCGTGATGGAGTCGATCGCTTTTTGAAGGTGCGATTCACTTTTGATGAGAAGGTTGACGCAGTAGAAGTAGTTTCTTGGCATAGTGACCACCTATAAAAAACGGGGAAAAGCCCCCACTCAATTGACTCCATTATAGTACACCCTCCCCTGAATGTCAATTTACAAACCTGTAACGGCAGAAAGACAGCCTGCCTGTCAGATCGGGTATTGTATCTTGCCGGAATCGGATACCGTTCAGGGAAAGAAAGTTCCTTTCGATCGGCTTGGACTTCGGCAGACGTATCCTGCGGGAGACCACGATTCCCTGAACTGACGGTGCGTAGTCTTGCCGGTCGGCTCGGTCGGTGTGCACCACAAGGGTACCTCCTTTGGCTGCCTCCGCTGTCCATTTGCCTTCGGCAGACACCCGCACGGGATGAGTTGGATCCTTTGCTGTCGGTGACAGACAAAACGGCGGCGTCACTCGGACGCTTTCTTGACATACCTATGTGAGGAAAGCCGTCTGCTGCACTCATTGAGCCGCCGCAGGCGGCGTTTGGTTGTCCCGCCGATGCCGTTTGTCATTTTGGTGCCGGTTCATTTGGCAGGAGATGCTTCAAAAACGCACGAAAGTTTTGAGAAAAACGATGGAGAAAATGGTGTCAGCACCAAAAATGACGGACACAGCCGGTTAGTGCTTGACTTTAGGGCGGGAATCCACTATAATGTACTCAACGACAGCAAGGACGCTGTGGGTTGAAGTTGCTTTGACCTGCGGCGTCCTTTTCTCTTTTTACACCTACTATCTGAAGGAGAGATCAATGATGAAAGTACCGGAGATTTTTGGCAGTCTCGTGTTCAATGATGCCGCCATGCGTGAGCATCTGCCCAAGGGAACCTACAAAGCACTCAAGAAGACCATCGAAGAGGGCAAACCGCTGGATCTGAACGTGGCCAATGTGGTGGCACACGCCATGAAGGAGTGGGCACTGGAACATGGTGCCACCCACTATACCCATTGGTTCCAGCCGATGACGGGTATCACCGCCGAAAAGCACGACAGCTTTATTTCCCCGACCGAGGGCGGCTGCGTAATCATGGAATTTTCGGGCAAGGAACTCATCAAGGGCGAGCCGGATGCGTCCAGCTTCCCGTCAGGTGGTATTCGTGCTACCTTTGAAGCAAGAGGATACACCGCTTGGGACCCCACTTCCTATGCTTTCATCAAGGATGGTTCGCTGTGTATCCCTACCGCTTTTTGTTCCTATACCGGCGAGATACTCGACAAGAAAACACCGCTGCTGCGTTCGATGCAGGTGATTAGTGTACAGGCACTCCGTATCCTGCGGATCTTTGGGGATACCACGACAACGCGTGTCGAAACGACTGTCGGCCCCGAACAGGAATATTTCCTCGTGGACAAAGAAGTATTCAAAAAGCGGAAAGACCTGATCTACTGTGGGCGTACCCTGTTCGGTGCCAGACCGCCGAAGGGTCAGGAACTGGACGACCATTATTTCGGCACCATCAAGCCCAGAGTCTCCGCTTACATGAAAGAACTGGACGAAGCCCTCTGGAAGTATGGCATCTATGCCAAGACCAAGCATAACGAGGTCGCACCGGCTCAGCACGAATTGGCACCGGTTTTTGATTCCTCCAACATCGCTACCGATCATAACCAGTTGACGATGGCCACCATGAAGGATATTGCCGATAAGCACGGCTTGGTGTGTCTGCTGCACGAAAAGCCTTTCGCCGGTGTGAACGGTTCAGGCAAGCATAACAACTGGTCGATGTCTACCAATACCGGCAAGAACCTGCTCGACCCCTCTAAAAATCCTCGTGAGAACATTCAGTTCCTCGTCTTTTTGGCGGCTGTTATCCGTGCGGTGGACGAGCATCAGGATCTGCTGCGTATTTCCGTGGCGAGTGCCGGCAACGATCACCGTTTGGGCGGTAACGAGGCACCGCCGGCCATTATTTCCATGTATCTGGGGGATGACCTGTCCGATGTGCTGCGTTCGGTCATGTATAACGAGGTCTACACCAAGAAGGACGCTCCCATCATGGAAACAAACGCCGACGTCCTGCCGAACTTCGTCAAGGACACTTCCGACCGTAACCGTACCTCGCCGTTCGCTTTTACCGGCAACAAGTTTGAATTTCGTATGCTGGGTTCTGCCGAGAATATTGCGTGTACCAACACGATCATCAATACCATCGTAGCGGATGTGCTCTGCGACTTTGCCGATGAACTCGAAAAAGCCGAAGACGTTCCGGCGGCTGCCGAAGCACTTGTCCGCAAGACCCTGCTGGAACACAAGCGGATCATCTTTAACGGTGATAACTATTCGGAGGAATGGGCGATCGAAGCCGAGAGAAGAGGGCTGTTGAATTATCGTTCTCTGCCCGAAGCCCTGCCGCATTATACAGACGAGAAGAACGTGAAACTTTTCGGCAAGCACGGTATCTACACCGAAGTGGAACTGCGTTCCCGCACCGAGATCATTCTGGAGAATTACGCCAAGATCATCAACATCGAAGCCCTGACCGCTCTGGATATGTCCAAGAAAGATATTGTACCGGCGGTGACCTCTTACATCAGGGAACTCGCCGAGACCGCTTCACTCGTGAAGTCACTGAACATTGATACTGTCAGCCTGCCCGAAGTGGAACTGGTACAGAAACTCTCCAACCTGCTGGCCTGCTTTGTCAAGAAAATCGAGACACTGGAGAAAGCTGTCATGGGGGCGAAAGAGGTCGAAGGCGTTGCCGAGACAGCGATGTACTACCGTGACCATGTACTGGCTGCGATGCAGGAAATGCGTGCGGTAGCCGATGAGATGGAATCCAATATGGCTGCCAAATATTGGCCGTATCCGTCCTACGGCACCATGCTTTTTAGCGTATAAGTATGGTGAGCGGCGTTCGGCTGCGGTTTGTCAGGTGATGACTTTTCTGTCCCACAGACTTCGTGAAGAAGGCTGTGGGACAGTTGCTTTACCTCTCATCAACGTAAAAAGCGGCGTAGGACTGTTTGAAACAGCCTACGCCGTTTTGTCAGTCCTTGACGAAAGTCAAGGACTGTTTTGTGGTAAAGATAGGAAAGAAGCGGCTAAAGGCGTACAAAGGCTTGGAGAACTGTGCCGTTGAGCCTTCTCTTACATACTTCTCTCGTAAGCCTCGATCATCTTCTTGACCATCTGACCGCCGACAGAACCGGCCTGACGAGAGGTCAGATCGCCGTTGTAACCCTGCTTGAGATTGACGCCAACTTCGTTGGCACACTCCATTTTGAACTGTTCCATCGCCTGTCTTGCTTCGGGTACGTTGATAGAATTGCTGTTGTTAGACATAAGATCGTCTCCTTTTGATGTGATGTGACAGTCGGTATCCGCAGTATGCTGTCCGACTGTCATGACAAGGAGAAGCAGCTCTTTGTCTTTCCGCCGGTTCGCATCGCTTCGTTGCTTTTCGACTGTGTTAATAGTATGACCCGCCGTGCGGTCAGATATGTGATACCTTCCGGTGGTAATTTTTGTGGAATCCTTGAAATATTTTCAGGGAAAATTCACAAGGACTTCACCGCTTTTTCACAGGCGTTTGATACGAGGCGTATATCATCAAAAGTATCAAAAAACAAAACACCGCTTCTTAAAAAACTTTCAGAAGATTTGTATAAAGTGATAGGAACACCCTCTCACAACTGTCAGAACGTCCAAAAATTTTGGCAGTACATTGACCGTTTTATGGAAATATGGTATAGTGAAAAAAGCGATGAAGAAAGGGGGAGAGAACGATGAAGCTCCTGCTAGCCGATCCGGATCGTGACTTTCTCAAGTCCTATGGCACCCTGCTGACCCTGTCCGATCATACGGTGACAACGGTCTTTGACGGTACACAGGTGATGATGAAGCTGTTATCACAGTCCTTTGATATGGTGATCCTTAACGAACGGATGCACCGCATCCCTACCCGTGAACTGATACGGGAGAGCCGCAGCAAAGGCATACCGGTGATTGTATTGTCAAAACAGCGGCTCCACTCCGAAATGTTGACCGCAGAACCACTGGCCAGTGACTATTTGCCCCTGCCGTTTTTGCCGAAAGACCTGCTGGAAGCCATCGACCTGGTACGCCGTCAGCGTCAAAGCACAGAAATACTGCGTTTTGAAGATGTCAGCATAGAGGCGGGTGATTTTACACTCTGCGGGACACTGCCCATCACGGCTGGCGAGACAGCCATCTTCTATGTGCTGCTGCAGCATGAGTCGATCAGCGACAAGCGGGCGGAAACGTACATTACCGCTCTGAACTACAAGCTGGAAAAACTGCAAAAAAACGTCCGCATCAGATACCTGATGAATGACGGATATAGGTTGGTGAAGATGAATTATGAATAAGGCAAAGAAGCGATTTATCCTGTTGACAGAATTGAGTGTCCTGCTGCTGCTGACGTTTCTGTTGACTGTTATCAATGTGCTGAACTTCACGATGGCAGCGGATGAGGCCGATATGCTGACCGAACGTATCGCCCAGCGGCATGGCACCATGGACAGAAGTCAGCTCGAACCCAAAAGCATGAAGCCGGCTTCACAGCCCGAGCAGGCACCTGACAAGCCGTCGCAGGCGGTCAGTACCACCGCTTCCGGTGCCGGCAGTGATACGCAAACCGGCGATAACAGCAGCACAAACACAGAAAATGCGGCAAAAGGTACCCGTCCCTTCCGGCTGGATAACGGACGATACGGTTTCTTGGGACCGGATTCACCGGAGATGGCGTCTTCGCTGCGGTACTTTACCTACTCTTTTGATAAGGAAGGAACAGCCAATGTCGTGGACTTCCAGATGTCTTCCGTAAGTGAGGAAGAAGCCGCTGCTTGGGCGGAAAGTCTGTTGGGCGGAACGACCGGCTGGACGAACCTGACCTACCGTTACCGTGTTTATCAAGACGGCAAAAACACCTATGTCACGGTCATCGACCAAGACCGTGAGTTATGGCCGTGCTACCGCACCCTGCTCATTTCGCTCTTTGGCGGAGCTGCCTTTGTCATTATTGTCTTTGTGCTGGCACAGATCAGCGGCAAATTGATGTTCAAGCCGGTGGAGGAAGCCGACCGGAAACAAAAGCTGTTCATCGCCAAGCTGGAAAACGAGTTCAAGATGCCGCTGACGATCATCAATGCCGACACCGAGATCCTCGAACGGCAAAGCGGTACCAACGAACAGACAAAGTCGATCAACAAACAGGTCAAACGAATGACACGGCTGGTCAAAGACCTCGGTTTCCTTTCTGTTTTTGAAGAAACGGAAAGCCATGTCAAGACGAACCTGTCCGATCTGATGACTTCGATGCTGGAAAACAGCCGACAAATGTTTAGCGACAAACAACAAACACTGACGTATACGATCGAACCAGACATTACTGTGAATATCAAAGACGAAACGGTCAAGCGGCTGCTGCGGGAACTGATCGACAACGCCCAGAAGTTTTCCCTCACCAAGGCAAACTTCACGCTGGAGAAGCACCATGACCGCATCAAGCTGGTGCAGACCAACGACACGACCCTGCCCAACGGAAGCTGTGACCAGATTTTCGACCGCTTTACCATACTGGAAAATGCCGAAGGCACAGAGGGGGCCGGACTTGGTCTGGCACACGTCAAGGAGATCGTGAAGTCTTATAACGGACGGCTGAATGCCAATGTCAAGGATGGTGTGATCACCATTACCCTGAACCTGTGAGTACGGAGGTGAGCTTATGGCAGTGATTTCCAATCCTATTGTGGTTATGAAGCGTTATGAACGTAAATACCTTTTGAGTCCCGAACAGACCGCCTACTTTAAGGAAAGCGTGGCGGACTATATGCGTATCGACAAGTTCGGTCTCACCTCGATCGCTTCCCTCTACTATGATACCCCCAACTACCGTCTGATACGCACCTCGGTGGAGAAACCACGTTTCAAAGAAAAAATTCGCCTGCGTTCCTACGGACTGGCCACCGACACGTCACCGGTCTTTCTGGAGCTGAAACGGAAGGCCTACGGCATTGTGTATAAGCGGCGGGTGCAGACCACCATTCCGCTGGTGAAGAAGTTCTTTGACGGCGAAGGCGATATTTGTGCCGGCGGTCAGATCAACCGGGAGATCACGACCTTTCGTGACTATTACCAAACCCTGGTGCCGGCGTGTCTGATCATCTACGACCGTATCGCCTATTATCAGCCGGACGGCGATCTGCGGCTGACCATCGACCACAATCCCCGCTACCGCTATGAGGATCTCAACCTGACGACCTCCATGGAGGGAAATGCTCTTCTGAAAGAAGGTTACACCATTCTGGAAGTCAAAGTACAGCAGGCAGTGCCTTTGTGGCTGTCGGCGATTCTGACGAAAGGGCATATCTATAAGGGCAGCTTCTCCAAATACGGCGAAGCCTACCGCCAACAGTTACTCAAAGTTAGAAATGAAAGGAATGTTTGATGATGTTTGACTCGATCTATACCTCCGTGGGTGTAACACCCGCCCAGTTCTTTATCATGGCGGCCGCTTCGCTGATATCAGGCTTTATCTATGCGTGGCTGATGTCTTTCCGCATCCGTGCGAAAAAACGCTTTTTCCTCGTGACCGCTCTCGTGCCGTTTGTGGTGGCGGCCGTAATTACCTTCGTCAGCGGCAATATTGGTGCCGGTGTTGCCGTAGGCGGTGCGTTCAGTCTGATCCGTTTCCGCAGTGCTCCCGGCAGTGCCGATGAGATCACTTCTCTGTTGATTTCGATGGGCTCCGGTATCGCTTTCGGTATGGGTTATG
>CACZZU010000024.1 GCA_902785765.1 uncultured Ruminococcus sp. | reverse complement strand
GGAGTCGTCTCGGTGACACTTTCAAAGGTCATGGGAGCAGGCTCCGGGAGAGTTGTCTCGGCGACACTTTCAAAGGTCATGGGAGCAGGCTCGACAGCAGGTTCCGCCGATGCTTCGGTTTCTGCAGGAATTACTTCCGGTTCCCACAGGGGAGGTCTGCGAACGATGATTTCCGGACGCTTACCGGGCGTATGCGGTTTGGAAGGAGCAGGGTCTTCCCATTCTGGAATATTGGCGATAGTTACGATCTGCGGTGCGGGAAGGACTTCTCTTTTGGGAGGAAATTCTATCCAAATTTCAGGTTCCTGTTTGGTTTGTGATTCCTCAAGAGTCGATACCATCTCTGCGTCCGCAGGCACATCATCTATTTCCTGAGGAGATTTCGCAGACACAGACTCATCCTCATAAAAGTAGTCAGCCACCGCTCTTGCTTCGGTGATGCTTCCGATGAAATCCTTGCATTTGACGTGGGCAGGATGATTCTGGTAGTGTTTGAGGGCTGCGGGGCTTTTCAATGTGGCATACAGCACCACGTCATATTCAGACGAGGTATTGAAGTTGTAACCCATCTCGATAGAAACCAGACCCTTGACCTGACCGACCAATGCTTTCAGCATTTCGATCATGCGGTCGATGTTTTGCTGTTTGTCGAGATCATCTTTCAGTTTCCACATGACAATGTGTTTGACCATTTGACTTTCCTCCTGTTTATTAAAACTTGCACAAGAATGTATAGCTTCTGACTATATTCACGTCCATTTTACCATACAATTGCCGCATAATCAATAAGAAAAATCGCTTTTTGGCGATAAATTTATGGAGTTTTTAGCGTTTTGGTCAAAAAGGGGAAACATCCCCGCCGGATAAAGTTTGCGGAAAGGGAAAGAGGAATACGAGTGCAAAACGGTTACCAATCAATGGGAGGCGGTTCGGCTGTTTGGTGTGACAGCAGAAGAAAGTTATATGTGTCGTCACACAAAAGTGTTATGTGCGGCGTTATGTTACAGCGAAAAGAGGGTGGCACAGCAAAACAAAAACCGCCGCAGGACGGTTCGATCCTGCGGCGGTAGGGGTCGTTTTCCAAAGAACACGACCGATGCGTATATTTTGGGGGAGATGAAGCCGTCAGCATTACACTGAACAAGCAACACGGCCAAGCTTACAGAGAGAGGCACTTACCCTCGCTCTTGCCGTTAACGACATAGTAGACAACGCCGTTTTCGGGCTGAACATAGAGCTGTACGCTCTCAACAGCATCTTCGTTGCCTTCTGCTTTATAAGCAGCTTTTACTGCTTCAACGAGATTGTTGACATCTGTATCCTTGCCCTGGAACTGGAGAACGACCGATACGGTGGGCTCTTTGGGCTTCTTGGCTCTTGTGGTCTTCTTGACTTCTGTCTTCTCTTCTGTGGCCTTGGTAGTCTTCTTTGCTGCTGCCATGATACATTACCTCACTTCGTTATACATTATTATGGGGCGAAAGCACAGATGCTTTGCGTCCGTACTTTACTTGATTATAGCCGGATTTTCTCCGTTTGTCAAACACTTATTGGTATTTTTTTGTCGATTGACAAAAAAACGGTTAGATATACAAATCAGACAAGAAAATATCGACTGTGTTGTGCAAAAAAGCAACATTGTGTTGGCACCTTTTTTGTCCTGTTGACATTTTTTTGTATAAAGGCTTTCGGATAGGGCAAGCTAAAGGGGACGACGACATTATTGTAAATGAGGTCATGAAGTTGTGCAAGAGTCAGATCATTATCAGAAGCTGGAGGTTATGGCGTATGGCAAGAAATATGGCGAATGTTATCAAGGGAGTAGGAGCCGGTCTGGCCACAGGTATGGTTGTGGGCTTTGTTGGCTCTACCATGCTCAAGGATAACAAAAAGTGGAAGAGGAAGTCAGCCAAAGCAATCGGCACGATCGGTGATTTGATCGACGATGTCAGGGATATGTTTTCGTGACGAAGGGCGGCACAGCGAACAGCGTTGTGTCGCCCCTTGTTTTTTGGTGGAGATTGATTTGCAGTGGCGGTGTGGGCACATGAGCCGGCGAAAGAGTAGTGTCGGTTGATCCGAATAGTGGGGTACTATTGCAGAAGGCAGGGTGTGAACACGGAAATCAATCTTCAAAGCGTGTGCCGCAAGCACACAAAGCTATTGCCTGCACTCGCCACGCTGCACCACATCAACACAAGTTTTTAGGAAGGTGCGGGTGTCTGCCGCAGGCAAATTGACAGCGAAAGCGATAAAAGAAAGCCCCCTTGGGGTGCACTCCGCCCGAACGAACCGACAGGCGAAACAAGGGGAGAACTTTTTGTTTCAACAGGAGGGTTCCCTTCGGTGTGACTGACCGACCAAACTTGATTTCTGTAGGGTGTGAAGCAATTGGATGGCGTTACAGACAGTGATGTGGAATGTGTCACGGGCAATGTCAGAGAAGGAGGAATGTCAACCTCTCCGAAAATTATTTGTCCCCTTGCGGTTGAAATTTGTGGCAAGGCATGGTATACTAGACCCACCATGACAAAACGACAGATACGGAGAGGGTATATTTATGGAAATCGCAAAGGCACTGGAGATCATTACCGGCAAGGTGGATGGCGTACTGCTTCCCAAAGACTACAAAAAACACGCAGTAGCGGATACCGAGAATGAGAAGACTGTCTTATATGTGGGCGACATGGCGTACAGCATCGTCTATTATTTTGATAAGAAGAGGATCGTCCTGCGTTCCTGTTCGGTTACGGACGGAGAACCGGACAATACATGGAAGACCGTGGCTACATGGCTGTTCGATGAAGAAGTGGACGGCGGGCGTGAAGCCGAAAATATCGGCGATGATTTCGCCGAGACGATCAGAGGACCCAAGCAGATCGCTGCACAGCAGAAAAAAAAGTCCAAGAAGGACAACGGCGAACAGAACAGTGACCCGCTGTTCTTTGCCAACCGCATGATTGCTTTCTTCCCCGAACTGCGTGATGAGATTGCTTTTGAAAAAGCTCACTACGAGAGTTTCCGCGGCGTGACGTTTGCCGAGACAAAGATCCTGCCTCTGATGCAGGACTATGTACAGCATGTCGGCGGCGGCAACATGGAAAAGCTGTCCAAGGCACTCAGTGACCTGTATGATGCGGGTGATTTAGATGTGAAGGGTATCATTACCTACGTTCTGCTCAACGGCATTGACGATCAAGAAAAGTATGAAAAGCTGACGGTTTCCTTCACGAAAGAGCAGAAAAAAATCGCAGACGCGTCTCGTAACCTTCGCGGTAAGAAGATGAAGCCGGAGAAACCCAAGAAGCCCAAGAAATATATGGCTGATCGTTTGCAGGCGATGGAAAGCATGAGAAAGTAAACATCAATGGCGGCAGTTTCTGTGGAGAGTCCGGAGATGTATTCGAGAAATGAGAAATGGAGAAAAACGAGGGAAAGCGTTGAGCAGAGCATCAGAACTGTTCGATAACACCGGAAAACATCCGTATGTTGTCCAAATTATTTCTGACAAAGCGAGGGACGGCGGTCAACCTTGTTCAGTCGTTCGGAGGGACACAGACTGCCGAGCGGGTTCATTATTCGAATGACTGCTGTGCCACGGTGCGAAAGGATTTTCGGTTCAGAAGTCTTTGCTGTTCTGTAATAGGGCGACACAACGTGCCGAAAAAATTACCGGAGAGGTGTTTCCTGTTCAGGCGGATGGATACAGGAGGACGAGCAACAGGCAGTGGCATGGTTACTGTCGAGTAGCGGTGATGCAAAAATCGACAAAGGTGTGTCTCTGCTTGACTGGATGGAAAAGACAGACAGCAGGAAGTGGTGTTTGTCCTTCGGCTCCGTACCTTGCTTCTGTTCGTTCTTTGTGGACAAAAAGCGGCGGAAGGATTGCGGAAAAGCACCAAAAGTGCCCATGCAATGGGCGAAAAAGGGCTTGACAAATAACCTGTGGTGTGGTATAGTATATTTACCTCATCAGAGGTTATTTTTTTGTGCCTTTTTTTGAGGGAGGCTAAAATATTCCGAAATACCGGGAGGTGCCGTCATGCGAGTAAAAATCACACTAGCCTGCACAGAGTGCAAACAGCGTAACTACAACACAATGAAGAACAAGAAGAACGATCCGGATAGGCTTGAGATGAACAAGTACTGCAGATTCTGCAGGAAGCACACGCTCCACAAAGAAACGAAGTAACAGAACGGAGGAAGTAACATGGCAAAAGAAAAAACAGCTGCCAAGAAGCCGAATGTTTTCAAGCGTATCGGCAGCTACTTCCGTGATGTCTTCGGCGAGATCAAAAAGATCACGTGGCCTACACCGAAATCGACCTTCAAGAATACGGGCATCGTATTAGTGGCTATGTTGGTTGTGGGTGTTGTCATCTTCGGTTTAGACACAGGACTGCATTACCTGTTCGGTCTTGTGATGAATCTGGCCGGAAACTGACCGCTGACATTTCGGGGGAGGATGTAAGATATGGCAGAAGGCAAGGCGGAATGGTATATTGTACATACGTATTCCGGCTACGAGAGCAAGGTATCCGAAAACCTGAAGAAGACCGTAGAGAACAGACATCTTGAGGACATGATACAGGAAATTCTTGTACCGACAGAAACGGTAACGGAGACAAAAGACGGTAAGACCCGCAAGGTCGAACGCAAGCTGTACCCGGGTTATGTTATCATCAAGATGGTGATGACGGACGAAACATGGTATGTTGTCCGCAACATCCGAGGCTGTACCGGTTTTGTTTGCCCCGATGCGGATAACAAAGCCACCCCGCTCACGCCCGAAGAGGTGGCGAGAATGGGAATTGAGGTCGGTGAGACCGAAACAGAAAGCTGGGAGGTCGATTACCAAGTAGGAGATACCGTGCGGATCGTGGACGGTTCGTTCAGTGGTCGTGAAGGTATCGTACAGAGTATAGATCTGCCCAAAGACTGCGTCCGTGTCATTGTCTATATGTTCGGACGTGAAACTCCGGTAGAGCTGGCCTTGGATCAGGTCGAGCTTCTGGGGTAAACAATGTTGATAACGGCAGGATGCCGCTATTCAAGAGGGACACGTTCCCTTGTGGGAGGAAGCGAAAATATCATTCGTCGCTCCGGTTTTTACCACGAATTTTGGAGGTGCAATTAAAATGGCTCAGAAGGTAACAGGCTTTATTAAGCTGCAGATACCGGCCGGTAAGGCAACCCCGGCACCGCCTGTAGGTCCTGCTTTGGGACAGCACGGTGTCAATATCATGGCGTTTACAAAGGAATTCAACGAGCGTACCAAGAACGATGTAGGATTGATTATCCCTGTTGTTATTACGGTTTACGCAGACCGTTCGTTTACCTTTATCACCAAGACACCGCCTGCCGCCGTTTTGATCAAGAAGGCTTGCGGTATTGATACCGCTTCGGGCGAACCGAACAAGAAGAAGGTCGCCAAGATCACCCGTGAGCAGGTGCAGAAGATCGCCGAGCAGAAGATGCCCGATCTGAATGCGGCAAACATTGAGTCCGCTTGCAGCATGATCGCAGGAACCGCCAGAAGCATGGGTATCGAGGTCGTAGACTGATGCAGACCCAAGTGGGAGGAAATACACTCCGATTTTACCACTGAATAGGGAGGAACACCAATGAAACATGGTAAGAAATATGTTGATGCGGTAAAACTCATCGACAAGACAAAGGCTTACGAAACCAAAGAAGCGATAGATGTTTGCCTCAAGACCGCCACAGCCAAGTTTGACGAGACGGTTGAACTGCACGTGAAGCTGGGCGTAGACTCTCGTCATGCTGACCAGCAGGTCAGAGGTGCTATCGTACTGCCCAATGGAACCGGTAAGCAGGTTCGCGTACTGGCTATCTGCAAAGGCGACAACGTCGCTAAAGCACAAGAGGCCGGTGCAGAGTATGTTGGTGCAGAAGAATTTACACAGAAGATCCAGAGCGAAGGCTGGATGGATTTTGATGTACTTATCACGACCCCTGATATGATGGGTCTGGTGGGTCGTCTCGGTAAGATCCTCGGTCCGAGAGGTTTGATGCCGAACCCGAAGGCCGGTACGGTGACCCCTGACATTGCAAGAGCTGTCAAGGAGGCAAAGGCCGGTAAGATCGAGTATCGTCTGGACAAAACCAACATCATCCACTGTCCGATCGGCAAGGTATCCTTTGGTACCGATAAGATTTCCGAGAACTTTGATGCTCTGGTCAATGCTATCATCAAGGCCAAGCCGGCAGCTGCCAAGGGTCAGTATATCCGTTCTGTCGCTCTGACCACCACGATGGGTCCGTCCGTCAGAATCAATCCGGCAAAGATCAGCGGTGCTGTCTGATTTTAGCGGATCAAAAACACTTGACAAATGTTTGTCGATGTGTTATCATCATAAATGCTGTTAACCAAAGACAGCAGGTGCAGGCGAAAGCCTGTGTAAAGGGTCATCCCGCCTGCCGAGGTTGTGCGTTGAACTGTTTAGCATAGTAAGGGGGACACTGTGTCCTGCTGCTGTGTTGAAGTAACGCCTTCCTCGCAAAGGGGAGGGCGTTTTTTGCGTCAATCTACAAGGAGGTGAATCGTTTTGCCCAGTCAGAAGGTTTTAGAGCAGAAGCAGCAGATCGTTGCTGATCTGGCAGACAGAATCCAGAACTCTGTTGCAGGTGTCATCGTTGACTATAAGGGTATAACTGTAGAGGACGATACTAAACTGCGTAAGGAACTTCGTGAAAACGGCGTGAAGTACACCGTTATCAAGAACACCCTGATCAAGCGTGCTGCCGATAAGGCAGGACTCAGCGGCATGGACGATGTACTGAACGGTACTTCGGCTATCGCTACCAGTGCGGAGGATTATGTGGCGGCTGCCCGTATTCTCCAGAAGTTTGCAGACACCCATGAGCACTTCACCGTCAAGACCGGTTATCTCGACAACGAGGTTATTACCGTTGAGAAGATCAAGAGTCTTGCGAAGCTGCCCTCCAGAGAGGTACTGCTTGCTAATGTACTTGGTGCTTTCCAGGCACCTATCGCATCTTTCGCAAGAGCTGTACAGGCTATTGTTGACAAGAGCGGTGAAGCCCCCGCAGAAGAGGCGGCTGCTGAATAAGCAGTTGTCCAACAACAAACAATCCTAAAATTTGGAGGTAAATTAAAATGGCATCTGAGAAAGTTACTGCTATCGTAGAAGAATTGAAGACCCTTACTGTACTGGAGCTCTCTGAACTGGTACACGCTGTAGAAGACGAGTTCGGCGTATCCGCCGCTGCTGCTGTTGCTGTTGCTGCTCCTGCAGAGGGTGGTGCTGCTGCCGCTGCTGTACAGACCGAGTTTGACGTTATCCTGAAGGCACCCGGTGCCGGCAAGATCAACGTTATCAAGGTTGTTCGTGCCATCACAGGTCTTGGCCTGAAGGAAGCAAAGGCTCTCGTTGATGAGGCTCCGAAGCCGGTCAAGGAGCAGGTAAGCCAGGAAGAGGCTGAGTCCATCAAGAAGCAGCTCGAAGAAGCTGGTGCAGAGGTCGAGATTAAGTAATCCACCCCTGATTGTATGCCCTCAAAGAGAGGGTGAATCATCACCATCACACCACACGGGAGGTGCAAAAACATGGCAAAATGTGAAATTTGCGGTAAGGGAGTGACCTTTGGTATCAAGGTTTCTCACTCACACAGACGCTCAAACAGAACATGGAAGCCAAACGTCGTTAAGGTAAAAGCGATAGTAAGCGGCAGTCCGAAACGCGTTAATGTCTGCACCCGTTGCCTTCGTTCAGGTAAGGTTACCAGAGCCGTATAAGTTAGCGGCAGAGGTTAGCGGATAGCGGACAAGCACGCTAAAATACATCACAAACAGACCCGCCACTCTTCGGAGCGGCGGGTCTGTTTGTGTTTGTTTTGTACGGGCTGCGTGTCCGAATCAGTGGAGGGACAATAGACCTGTCCGGTAACCCTGTGTCTCTCCGAACGGATGAACAGGTTTTGCCGCAGAAGCCTTCGCGTTGTCCGAAATGACCGAAACAAAATACGGCTGTTTTCTGGTGTTGATCGAACAGGTCTTATGACGAAAATCGAGACACACTCACCAACTTGCCGGTAGGGTGATGGTATAACCAATCGCTGTGTGTTCCGTAAGTTTCATGGAGTGACAGAGGAATTGTCTGGTGCGGTCACGCACTAGTTTTTCAAGCTCTGCATGGGGGCAGGGATTCTGCCGCCACGGGAGATGAACTTTGCCGGAGACTTGGGGTTGATGTCCATGATGGGACCGCTGCCGAGCAGACCGCCGAAGTTGAGTTCCTCACCGGCTTGTTTGCCGATGGCGGGAATCAGACGGACAGCCGTCGTTTTGGAATTGACCATACCGATGGCAGCCTCGTCTGCGATGATACCGGAAATGATCTCGGCAGAAGTATCACCTGGTATAGCGATCATATCCAGACCAACTGAACAAACAGCGGTCATGGCTTCGAGTTTGACCAGTGAAAGTGCCTTACTGCGGGCGGCTTCGATCATACCGGCATCTTCAGTAACAGGAATGAATGCACCGGACAAACCACCTACATGAGAAGACGCCATCACGCCGCCCTTTTTGACGGCATCATTCAGCAACGCCAGACAAGCTGTGGTACCGTGGGCACCACACTGTTCCAGACCCATTTCTTCGAGAATATAGGCGACCGAGTCACCAATGGCGGGTGTCGGTGCCAGTGACAAGTCAACGATGCCAAAAGGCACACTCAAGCGTTTAGAGGCTTCTTTGGCGACCAACTGACCGGTACGTGTGATTTTGAAAGCGGTCTTCTTCACAATGTCAGCCACTTCGGTGATGTTGCAGTTCCCGGCTTTGGCCAAAGCCGCTCTGACAACACCCGGCCCCGATACGCCGACATTGATAACACAGTCCGGCTCACCGGCACCGTGGAAAGCTCCTGCCATAAACGGGTTGTCTTCGGGGGCGTTGCAGAAAACGACCAGCTTGGCGGCACCGATACAATCCCGATCGGCAGTTAATTCAGCGGTTCGGCGGATGACTTTACCCATTTTGGCGACGGCATCCATATTGATGCCGGCTTTGGTGCTGCCGATATTGACCGAAGAGCAGACCTTTTCGGTGGAGGCCAACGCCTCGGGGATGCTTTCAATCAGAGCATAATCGCCCGGAGCGAAGCCCTTATGTACCAGAGCAGAATAACCGCCGACAAAGTTCACGCCGACCGTATCGGCGGCTTTATCGAGTATTTTAGCAAACTTGACGGGGTTCATCGTGGGACACGCCGCCGCCAGCATGGCAATTGGCGTAACGGCGATTCGCTTGTGAATGATCGGGATACCATATTCCTTGCTGATATCCTCGCCTGTCTGTACAAGATTTTGTGCGTAGCGGCAAATTTTGTCGTAGACCTTGCCGCAGGCTTTTTCAATATCGCTGTCGATGCAGTCCAGCAGGGAGATACCCATGGTGATGGTTCTTACGTCCAGATTTTCATGTTCGATCATGTTGATCGTTTCCAGTATGTCATGTGAATTTATCATAGTTCTACCGTCCTTTTATGGCTGCCGTTGGTTTAGATGGTGTGCATAGCGTTGAAGATGTCCTCGTGCATGACGTGAATCTTCACACCCATGTTCTCGCCCTTGGCGGTCAGGGTATCGACCAACTGCGAAAAAGGTACCTTGCAGTCCGTGATGTCCACATACATAATCATGGCGAACATTCCTTGCAGGACAGACTGTGTGACCTCCAGAATATTGACATCAACAGCGGCACATTCAGCAGCGACCTTCGCTAGAATGCCGACTGTGTCCTTTCCTAATACCGTAATCACTGCGTTCATAGTATGACCTCCCTTTTTTCGTGCACCGTTCCTCACGGTTACATATTCATTATCCTATTTTTCCTGCCCTTTGTCAATAGGGCGGCATACCTCTTTACAGAAATCACTTGAAGTATGAAGGATCCTGCCCTCACTATTCCGAAGCAAGCCGAAGCCATGGGCATACCCTACCAGACATTGATGAAATACCTGAAGGGGACAGTAGAATGTTCCGCTTCCAAAAAGGGGTGTTCTTTTATCAGCACCACCCTCAAGACAGTCAGTGCCCTCCCTACAGGCGTTTGGGAGAAACAGAAGAAAGCCTGCCGCACCGGGAACCGGTCGGCAGGCTTTTGTGTGCAGGGCGTCAGTATATCAGGATATGCGGGGGAGAGGAGGTGTCACTGTCAAACGGCGTGTCAGCAGATCATTGGCAGGCGACAAGTGTCCGTTCCATCAACTGATCGTGACTTCTTCCTGATCGGCCAAGTCGGTGGCGATCTCGGTGATCTGCGGTTCGATGGCTAAAAAGGCATCAGTAACAACTGGATCGAACTTTTTGCCGCGGTACGAACGAATGAGGTCAAAGACCTCTGCAATCGGCATGGCCGCCTTGTAGACACGCTTGGCTGCCAAAGCATCAAAAACATCGGCAATCGTCATAATACGGGCACACAGAGGAATATTTTCGCCTTGTATCCCGTAGGGATAGCCGGAACCGTCCCAACATTCGTGGTGATAGAGAGCTACCTCTTTGGCAATGTTCAGGAAGTCTTCACTCTCAATGTCCGCCATAGACTCGGCGATGATTTTCTTTCCGTTGATAGTGTGGTTCTTGATGGTGTTGAATTCCTCATCGGTGAGCCGTCCGGGTTTGAGCAGAATGGCATCGGGTACGGTGATCTTGCCGATGTCGTGCAGAGGAGCCGAAAGAATAGTGTTCCGCACATAGCGGTCATCGAGAATGTCGCTGTACTTGCCTTCCCGTACCAACTCAAGAGTCAGTGCCTGCACATATTCACTGGTGCGGATCACGTGCTTGCCTGTGCTGCCGTCACGGGCTTCAATGATATTAGCAAAGCTGATGATGATTTTGTTCTGCATCTGCTCGATGGTAGCGGACTTTTGGTCAACGCTGAGATTCAGTTCACTGCGTTTGGTGTCGATAGAAGTCACGATACGACCGGAATAGATGGCCGTTGCTAAAAAGCTGGTGACGCAGTTGACGATGAGGAGAGCCCGATTGACATAAATCGGCAGCACATAGGGCGGATCATAGTCATTAAAGAACACCAACAGGAATATAAATGCAATAGCCGACAAAAAGGTGATGGCGTTGCGGGCTAACCGAATGGTCTTGCCCTTCTTGCTGATGAAGACAGACAGGAACATGAGAGGGATCATTAGATACTGAAATCCGGGGTCAAGTCCGAACAGGGCTACGCTGCAGATTTGATGCAGAAACAGTTCTCCGATGGTCAGCAGGGTACAGGGAAGCCACGACCCCTTGAAGTATTTCAGCAGGATGATGAAAGTGGCATAGAAGAACACCCCCACCAGATCAAACATCTGCATGATGAGGATATTGAAGAAGGAGAACAAGATGAGATATCCGGTATGCAGTACCAGACAGATGAGAAAGAACATATTCAGCGGGGCAGTCAAGGCCGCATAAGCGGCATAGTCGCGGTCGTTGTTATAAGAAGGCGTACCCACGAAGAAATCGGTCAGGGAACCCTTCTTGACTGTCTTTTTCTTGTTGTGCATGATACACACACCCTTTGGTCAGCGAATATGTCATATTATAGCATATTCTCCTCTGCTTCGCAATATTTTTGTCTATCTTTGGCAGAAATATTTGTTCCCGAACCTTATACAAAGAGTGTGACAATGGGTTGTTAGGAGGAAGGAAGGGGGGCGGCTGTTGTTGTCTGTCTTTTGTGCTGACAGCACTGCATGCTGTCAGCACGAAACATTAGACCTGTCAGATAACACCGGACAACAGCCGCATTTTGTTCCAGTCATTTCGGAACAACGTGAGGGTTTCTGTGGGAGAACGCCTTTTCAGATGTTCAGAGAGACACGGGGGTACCGAATAGGTCTATTGTGAATGGAGTGGCTGTTGAAGCAGCGATAAAGGAGTGTGAGAGTACGTTTGGCGTTATGCGTATCAAGCGGTGGCAGTTTGTTGTGGGAGGCATCGTACTGGCGGCGGTCGTAGGATTGCTGACAGTCAGTCTGCATCAGAGGGCTTCCCCCACACAGGAAAGTATGGCAGTACCGCAGAACAATCCTACGGCACAGGAAAGAAAAGAGGTGTTGGATGACACGCACGATGCGATGGCACAGGATAACCTGCCAAATCGTACAGACGGTATGGACACACCCACTGATGCGGCGGTGACGGTGCCCATCGTGATGTACCACGGACTGATCGAAGATCCCCAGCGGCAAAATCGCTATATGATTGACCCTGCGTATTTCGAGCAGGATCTGCAGTACCTCACGGACAATGGCTATCATACCATTGTCATACAGGACTTGCTGGACTACTTTGACAAGGGAACGCCCTTGCCGGATCGTCCGATCATGCTGACGTTCGATGACGGTTACTACAACAACTACCTCTATGCGTATCCACTGTTACAGCGGTATCACTGTCGGGCGGTGCTGTCGCCGATCGGTTCGGAAGCAGTCAAAGCGGTCGAGGAAATTCGCCGCCATGCGAACTATTCCCAATGTACATGGGCGGAACTGGCGGAGATGGCGGCTTCCGGCTGTATCGAACTGCAAAACCATACCTACGCCCTGCACCGACTAGAGGAAGGACGGCGGGGAGCCGGTCGGAAGTCCGGTGAGTCAGACGAAGACTATATCCGTCTCCTGCAGGACGACTTACAGCAGTTCAATGCTGTTATGCAGGAGGCCACAGGACAGGTTCCACTGTGTTTTACTTGTCCGTTTGGAGAGAAAAACGACACCATGCTGTCAGTGATACGGGAGATGGGCTTTCGGGCGATGATGGACTGCGAAGAGAAGCCCAATGTGCTTACCTCTGTGGAAGACTTGTACCATCTGCACCGGTATCTGCGACCCAACGAAAAATCGTCGGAGACATTTTTTGCCCGTCTGCTATCCTGACATCCATACACAAGGAGAGATGAGAATGCCCAGCGTGTTTTTGAGTCCGTCCGCACAGGAATTCAATCCCTATGTAGGCGGCGGCAACGAGGAATACTACATGAATATCGTCACCGATGCTCTGGAGCCCTATCTGCGGGGAGCAGGGATCCCCTTCGGCAGAAATAACCCTGCCCGTCCCTTTACCGATGCGGTACGGCTGTCCAACGAAGGAACGTATGACCTTCATCTGGCACTGCACTCCAATGCGGCTCCGCCGTCTCAAAGCGGCACGGTGCGAGGGTCACAGGTATACTACTTTCCCGACAGTTCCGAAAGCAAACGAGCAGCCGAACTTTTCGCCGACAATCTTCGCCGTATCTACCCCTTGCCCGATCTGGTCAAGACTGTGCCGACCACGGCGTTAGGGGAAATCATCCGCACCAAGGCACCGGCCATTCTGATCGAAGTTGCCTATCATGACAACGAAGAGGATGCCCAGTGGATTCGGGACAATATCGACACCATCGC
>CACZZU010000023.1 GCA_902785765.1 uncultured Ruminococcus sp. | reverse complement strand
ACACTCCCGTTTCTCCTCCGCACATTGTTTCACGTGAAACACTCCCGTTTCCCCTCCTCACATTGTTTCACGTGAAACACTCCCGATTGTCACACACCACCGCTCCTATACAAGCTGCCATCACCATCTAACATTAGGCTGTACAAACGAAGGGAAATGTAGTATAATGGGAGGGAAATCTGAAGAGAGGGAGACAGGGTCGTTATGAAGTTTGAGGCAGGAACATTTGAAGTAGTGGTGATCGGTGCTGGTCACGCCGGTATCGAAGCAGGTTTGGCAGCCGCTCGTTTGGGCTGTAAAACGGCTGTCTTCACCATTAACATGGATGCAGTCGGCAATTGCCCCTGCAATCCTTCGATCGGCGGTACGGCCAAAGGTCATTTGGTGCGGGAAATTGACGCTCTTGGCGGCGAAATGGGCAAAGCTGCCGATGAATGTTTCCTGCAAATGCGAATGCTCAACCGCGGCAAAGGTCCTGCCGTTCATTCTCTGCGGGCACAGATTGACCGAAGAGCTTACAGTACCCGTATGAAACACACGCTGGAACTGCAGGAACGTCTGGAACTGCATCAGGCGGAGATCACCGCACTGGAACCCACCGAAGATGGTTGGCTGCTCACGACCAGACTGGAAGCACAATATCGTGCGAAAGCCGTGATTCTGGCCACTGGCACCTATCTCGGCGGCAGGATCTATGTCGGTGATGTATCCTACGAGAGTGGTCCGGACGGAATGTTCCCATCCAAATATCTGCCCGATTCGCTGGAAAAGCTGGGCATGGTCATCCGCCGTTTCAAAACCGGTACACCAGCTCGTGTCCTCAAATCGAGCATCGACTTCACCGATCTGGAAGAACAATGCGGTGATGAGCCGGTCATTCCCTTCTCCTACGATACCGAGGTACCGGGTTCCAACAAGGTGAAGTGTCACATCAGTTGGACCAACGAGCGAACCAAACAGATCATTCTGGACAACATCCATCGTTCGCCGATGTACAGCGGTAAAATAGAGGGTATCGGTCCCCGTTATTGTCCAAGTCTGGAAGACAAAATCGTCCGTTTTTCAGACAAAGAACGGCACCAGCTATTCATTGAGCCATGTGGACTGGATACCGAAGAAATGTACCTGCAAGGTATGTCCTCCTCCCTGCCGGAAGACGTGCAGCTGGCTTTTTACCACTCCATCAAAGGGCTGGAACACTGTGTCGTCATGCGCCCGGCGTATGCCATCGAATATTATTGTGCCGACCCGATACAAATGTACAGCACATTGGAGTTCAAAGATTTCCCCGGTTTATACGGTGCCGGTCAGTTCAACGGCAGCTCCGGTTATGAAGAAGCCGCTGCACAAGGTCTGGTGGCTGGCATCAACGCCGCCTTAAAAATACAGCACAAACCGCCGCTCATTCTGGACAGGGCTGGTTCTTATATCGGTACACTGATCGACGATCTCGTGACAAAAGGCTGTAACGACCCTTACCGCATGATGACATCCCGCAGTGAATACCGCCTGATTTTGCGGCAGGATAATGCCGACACCCGCCTGACACCTATCGGACGGGAGATCGGACTGATCTCCGATATCCGCTGGGCAAAGTTCACCGCCAAGCAAACACAAATGCAGGCAGAGCGGGAACGCATCACTCACACGGTACTCTCCCCCACTGAAACGCTGAACCACATCCTGCGGGAACACCATACCACCGAAGTCACCAACGGTATCCGCCTGATCGACTTGCTAAAGCGTCCAGAATTAAGCTATGAAGCCTTGACACCGGTCGATACCGACCGTCCCGCTCTGCACCCCAATATCCTTGAACAGATCGAGATCGAGATCAAGTACGAAGGCTATATCACCCGTCAGCTCACGATCATCGAACGTGTCCGCAAGCTGGAGAAAAAGCTCCTGCCCAAAGACACCGATTACAGTACTATTGATGGTCTGCGTCTGGAAGCCCGTGAGAAGCTGAACAAAGTACGTCCCGAAAATATCGGACAGGCCAGCCGCATTTCCGGCGTGAGTCCGGCGGATATTTCCGTGCTGATTATCTACCTTTCCACGCTCCACAAACGATCGGAGGGATCTAACACATGATACCTGAACTGCTCGCCGCATGGTGCACGGAACACCACCTATCTCTTACCGCCGACCAACAAGCGGCTTTTCAGACTTATGCCGATCTGTTGGTGGATTGGAACCAGCATATAAACCTCACAGCCATCACCGACCCAAAGGAGATCGCTGTCAAACACTTCATCGACAGCCTGTCTGTCTTGACGTGCACCGATCTCGAGGAAGGAGCTTCGCTGATCGACATTGGCACCGGTGCTGGTTTTCCGGGACTGCCGCTCAAGATCATGCGTCCTGACCTGCATCTGACACTGCTGGACAGCCTGAACAAACGGCTAATTTTCCTAGAGGAAGTTTGCCGCTCGCTGTCGCTGAAAGTCAATCTGGTACACGCCCGTGCCGAAGAATATGGTCAGAAGCCTGCCTATCGTGAGCAGTACGACTATGTCGTGTCCAGAGCAGTAGCAAATCTGCCGGCTCTCTGCGAATACTGCACACCCTATCTCAAAGTGGGCGGCAAGTTTATCGCCATGAAAGGACCTGACGGCGAAACAGAACTGCAAGCCGCCGCTAACGCTTTGCGGCTCCTGAACTGCTGTGTGCACCACATCACGTCTCTGACACTGCCGGATGAAAGCATCCGTATCATTCTTTCCCTGCAAAAGCAGGCTCCTACCCCTTCTCGTTATCCCCGACGTGGTGTTAAAATCGCAAAATCCCCCCTATAAGTTGAGCCTTCCCGCCCTTTTACTTGCCTTCAAAACACTCACTTCAAGGAAGTTTTCAACTGTTCCTGAAAAAATGGTGCAAAACTTGCGTGTCCATACTTCGTTTCTTCTACGACACATCTTATCAAAAGCCCTCTCCTTTTTCATGAAAAGGAGAGGGCTTTTTTCCGAACAAGAATGATTCCTCCCCTGCTGCTAACATCTTCGGAAAGTTTTCCACCAAAAAATGTGCATTTGTGGAAAACTTTCCTGGCAACATTTTGGTAGTTCCTACCAAAATTCGACATTCATTTTTAGTGAGATATGCTATAATCGTGGTCAGAAAGGGGTAATTCACATGATACTGAATCTCAAGAGAGTCGGAAAAGTTGTCGAGATCCCGCTGGTGCAGATCCGTCCATGCCGCTCGGCTGCCCGCAAGTATTACAACGAAGAGAGCCTTCAGGAATTGGCACAAAGCATCAAGCATAACGGTGTCTTGCAGCCAATCACCGTCCGCAAGGTCACTTCGATGGAATACGAACTGATCGCCGGTGAACGCCGTTTGCGTGCGGCCGCTTTGTGCGGGCACACCAAGATTCCCTGTATCGTCATTACCTGCACAGATGACCAAGCAGAAGTAATGTCTCTGGAAGAGAACCTGCACCGCAGTGACCTGAACTGCTTTGAGGAAGCACAAGGTCTTCACCAATGGATGTACCACGCCCATCTTTCTCCACAAGAAGCCGCTTCTTATCTCGGTCAGGAACCTTCTGTCATCAACGAAAAAATTGCTATCCTTCATGTGGATGACGAAGAGAAAGAACTTATGCTCAAGGCACACCTGACCGAACGCCATGTCCGGGCCGTACTGCGTGTGAAGGACAAGGTCGACAGACGCATCGTTTTAAGCGAAATCATCGCCAACCGCTGGAATGTTTCGCAATCCGAACAGTACGTTACGGACTATCTGGAACGCACCGAAATCGAAAAACGCCGTTTCCAACGGCAGCGGGGACTCCTGCGGGATATTCGTATGTTCCAAAATACAATCGACAAAGCGGTGGCCGCCCTGCGTGTATCTGGTCTGAATGCCGAAACAGAACAGTACGATGACGAAGACTGCATCGAGTATGTGGTGCGTATTCCCAAAATGAGGGTGTCCCATCCCGAAGAACGCTTGTCCGCCTGATTCTTTTTCCCTGAAGGTACCAGAAAAGCGAGTTCTTTTCGCCACGTCAACACCACACGCAAAAAAGGTCAGTGAAGTGTCATACACTTCACTGACCTTTTACTGTCAGACGTGATAATGAGCCAAGATCAATCCTCGTTGTTTTTCTTGACATCGATTCTGCCATAGAGGGAGGTATCGGGTCTCTCGTTAATACTCTCTCTCACAGCGGTGGCAGTATTGTCATCCTCAAAGGTGCTGAACAGGCTGTCCTGCGGGTGACTTTCGCCTTCTGCATAGGTTCTTCTCTGATAGCCGCTGGAACGCGGTCTGCGGTTATACGAACCGTCACGATTAAAGTTAGACGCCCTGTCATTGCGTCGATGTCCTCTGTTGTAAGAAGGTTTATAGTCGGGGTCAGGACCGATAACAACATGGCGGTGCATATTTTCGCCCTCACTCCACGAGATAGCTCCTCTGACCTTTTGAACAGCCGTATGGATGATTCTTCTTTCGTAGGGGTTCATCGGCTCCAAAGAGGTTTTCTGACCGGTCTTAACGGCCTTGAAAGCCAGCTTCCTGCCGAGAATTTCGAGGGTCTTCTCTCTCTTCTCCCGATAGTTGCCAATGTTGATCGCAATACGGTAGTAGCCATCATCTACATGATTGGCGACCAAACCGGCCAAATACTGCAAGGCATCCAGCGTTTCACCGCGATGACCGATAATAAAACCAACGTCTTCGCCGGTAATACTAATGATCGCACCGCCTTCTACCTCTTCGGCCGTCATATCATAATGTTCAATTCCCATCTTGGACAGGATTTCTTTCAAATAAGCCTGTGCACACGCCAGCGGTGTTACTTCCACAAAAGCTCTCACTTTAGCGGGGTTGCCGCCAAACAAACCGAACTTCTTCTTTTCCGGCTGCTGCAGAATCTCAAACTGGGTATCTTCTACGGCGGTACCTAATTGCAAACAAGCTTGTTTTTGTGCTTCTTCGACCGTGTCTGCGACAGCGATAAACTCACGAATCATTTTCTACTTTCCCCCTGTGTTATCTTCGTTTTTTCTTCTTCTTTTCCGGATATTTGACACTGGCGGCTTCTTTCTTGGCTTTACTTAACTCTGATGGTGCCACATAACCGGGCACATCAACATAAGCCACTTCAGCCTCTTGTTGTCTGCGAAGGACGATGCGGTGTGCCTCGTCACGTGCTTCAATGATACTGGCATTGTAGTAGAGATTCAAGATCAGCGACTGCACAAAACCCAACACGGTAGAAGCGATCCAGTAGAAACCTACCGCTCCAGGTACGTTCACGGCGATCCATGCCGTAAACAGCGGCATCAGGAAAACAAACACCATCATGCAGCCCTTCATCGGCGTGCCATTCATTTTCTGCATGATGAACATACTCACAACCGATGTGACAAAACAAAGCACCGGAATCAGCCACATCATAGACCAAAATGAACTGGTGCCGGGTGTGGCCAGCAGATCCCAGCCCAAGAAATTAAAGCCACCGGCAAATTGGTTGATACTATCCACTTCGCCGCCGTTAAACAATGGCTGCCCGTTGGCATCCTTAAAGAAACCCTGCAAGAGGTTGAAGTATTTAACGGTATAGATTTGACCGTAGTTATTGCCGCTCAAGCTCATTCCCAAACCGGGCAGGGCATACAGACTGTTCATCGCCGCATTGACCTTGTCGGCTGCGATATGCAGCGTATTGGTGAGCGGATTGATCACGGAGTAGTACACGCCCAGCATGACCAGCATTGGAGCGAGCATCGGCAGACAGCCGCCCGTCATACTGACGTTTTCTTTTTCCATGAGCTTTTGTATCTCTACCTGGGCACCCATACGATCTTTGCCGTAGCGTTCCATGATCTCCCGCTGTTTCTTCTGGAAACGAGCGTTAGAGGCCATTGACCGCTGCTGTTTGATGGAAAACGGCAGGAGCAGCAGCTTCACGATCAGCGTGAAAATAATGATCGAGATACCAAAGTTCTTGACAATATAAAAGGCCGCCCACAGGATATATCCAAACAGGCTTCCTATCAGGTTAAACAACTCTACCATTGAGACGAAACCATTCCTTTCTCACGAGGAATTTTTCCACAGGTCTCATGGTATCCCAACGGGAGCCGTCCACCTGTGGCAGCAATATATAGTAACACGGCGACAACAAATGTCACAGAACAGGCAGCAGCACAGCGACACACAAATGTCTGCTGTTGGCTGAACACTCTTCCGGTCATCATACAATGTTTTCCCTCGTAATCGGAAAAAGCACCGTACAAACAGACGCCCTTTGTTTCCGCAAAGGAACATTTCTGCCATGACCTTCAAACAGCCAGTACACATTTTTGTGCAGCGACACGCCTGTCAGTGATATGGTTGTTCTTCACCGCAGTAGTACTCAACGCTTTATGGTTGGGAAGAATCTTTCCGTGACGCTTGTTTGTCTTTTGTGTGAAAGACGCTGATGCGTTTCGGAGCCTTCCGATACCGTATTTTTTGTGGTTTTTCGGGAACAGGGTCGTACCCCCCTCTGGAAAAGGGATTACAACGCAAGATACGCCACACGGTCAGGATCGTGCCCCGCAAGGCACCGAACCGTTGGATAGCCTGTATCCCATAGACCGAACACACGGGATAATATTTGCACGAGGGCGGCGTGCGGGAAGAGATATACTTCTGATAGAAGCGGATAAGCCAAATAAGCGGGCGCTTCATGTCAAAACACCCGCATCCTTGAGCTGTTTTTTCATCGCCTTCATGACATCATAGCTTTTGACGAAGGGCGTTTTGGTTCTGGCTACAAACACAAAATCATACCCGTTCCTGATGCTGCCGGACAACGCACGAAACGCCTCTCGGATGATACGGCGTGATCGGTTACGCATGACAGCCTTGCCGATCTTCTTGCCTGTCGTAATACCGATCCGCACATCTGCCCGACGGTTCTTCAGTACATACGTCACAAGCACAGGAGACGCATAGGACTTGCCACGATAATACAGGCGGCGAAAGTCTTTGTTATCCTTCAATGTGATAATGTCACCCATGATTCCTCTTCCTAACCTACCGTCCTGTTTTTCCGAGCGATTCCTCATCCATTCTCGGCAGATCTGCCGAGATGATGGCATACGTCCGAACCGAAGAGGTCGGCCAACAATCAGACAGCAGCCCAAAAAGCTGCTGTCGCCTGGCAGCAGCACAACCGCCCGAAACGGGCTTATGCTCATCTGCCCCCTCTGATCTGGCCTTCTGCATCCCACAAAAGAGTGAACTACCCATTGTCTAAAGCCAATGGGCTTCCTGCTTCATCGTCCTCGTAACCTAACTAACTCCACAGGATCCAACTCAAAGCGATCAGTAAGAAAGTCTCTTTCTACCCTTCGCTCTTCTACGGGACAGAACCTTGCGTCCATTAGCGGTGGACATTCTCTTTCTGAAGCCATGCTCCTTTTTTCTGTGGAGCTTCTTCGGCTGATATGTTCTCAGCATCGGAAATTCCTCCTTTCGGAAAGTGTCAATACCTCCTGACACAAAGAAATGCTCATCATCTTGCGACAACGTGCTTTCTGCCCACTGTTCTCGCGTTTCCCTACCGGATTGCCGTTACAGGGCAGTCTTCTCCCTTTCATCAGGATATAAGCTTGCACCATAGAATTATAAACCAAACCCCCGCCTTCTGTCAACTAAAAAATGAAAATTTCCCAAGAATTTGCAAAAGTCGGGGTGGATTTTCTCCCGAAGATCCCTCCGGACACCTCCCAAGCCGCTTTTGGAAGTGTTACCATAAACCAAAAATTGTTGCCTCACGTCACGGTTTTATGTATATCCAACCGCAGATCATCGGTGATTTCTTTTCATTATACGGCAGCATTGGCAGGAGCAACTTGTCAGATGTTCCCACATAAGCAGTGTTGCCAAAAATAAACTCTGTTGACCGGAAAAATTTTCAACATTCCGTCCGCAGAATGTTGAAAAACCATTTGAAATATACGGAGAAGTATGCTATACTTATACTTGTATAAGTGTTTATCTGTGGTGCCATTCCTCTCAAGTAAGGTACCATGGGACAGTAAAAAAAACAGGAGGAAGAGAACACCTATGGATTCATTCAACGAAGCGTGGGAAATTGTCTGCGACTATTGCAGACAACGGATCACCGATGTCGCCTATAACACATGGATCAGCAAGATCGAACCAGTCAAGCTGGACTTTACCCAAGGCAAAGCCATTCTGATGGTGCCGACCGATTTTAACCGCCAAACACTCATCAGAGGTTACATGAAGCTGCTCAACGATGCGTTTGCCAGCGTTTTCGGCGAAGGGATCGAGATTTGCTTCACCATTCCCGAAGAAGCCGATATAAAGGAATCGGAACCAATAGAGTCCGTAACGGATGCGGACTATGAGTACACCTTCGACACCTTCATTGTCGGATCGTCCAATAAGTTCGCACACGCTGCTTCACTGGCAGTTGCCACTAATCCTGGCAAAGCGTATAACCCGCTGTTCATCTACGGCAATTCCGGACTGGGCAAAACTCATCTGCTGTACGCCATCCGCAACGAGATTATCAAAACCGACCCCAACGCGGTCATTACCTATGTGAAGGGTGACGATTTTACCAACGAGTTTATTGAGTCGCTGCAAAATGCGACCACCAGCGATTTCCGCCAGAAATACCGCAGTTCTAATGTCCTGCTGGTGGACGACATCCAGTTCATCAGCGGTAAAGAACGAACACAGGAAGAGTTCTTCCACACCTTCAATACCCTGCATGAAGCCAACTGTCAGATCGTACTGACATCTGACCGACCGCCAAAAGAAATCAAAACACTAGAGGATCGTCTCCGCAGCCGTTTTGAATCGGGATTGTTGGCAGACATTCAGCCGCCGGATTTCGAGACGCGTATGGCCATCATCAAGCGGAAAGCCGAACTGCTGGAACTGAACCTTCCCGATGATGTGACCGAGTACATTGCCACCCGTCTGAAAACCAACATCCGTCAGCTTGAAGGGGTCGTAAAAAAGCTGAAAGCCAAGAACCAGCTTTACGGTGAAAAAATCACCATCACCGTTGCCCAGAAGACCATCTCCGATATTCTGAACAACGACCAGCCGCCACCGCTGACCGTCGAGAAGATTATCGACGAAGTCGCTCATACCTACGGCGTTACCGGCGATGACATTCGTTCTTCCAAGAGAAACTCCAACATCTCCAATGCCCGTCAAATCGCTATCTATGCCGTGCGGGAGATCACCGGTATGTCCATGAAGATGATCGGCGAAGAATTTGGCGGCCGCGACCACTCCACGATCGTTTACGCCATCAATCAGATCGAGAAAAACATGAGCCGTGACCCGAAACTCAAGTCCACCGTAGAAGACATCATCAAGAACATCCGCGACCGCTGATGTTTTCCACCCATCGTTGAAGCACTTTCGACTTTTCCACAAAATCGGTGAAAAACCGCAGATTTTGCCTTCCGTTTTTCTCAACATTTCCTCAACATTCCACCAACCATCTTCAACACCAAAGTGGAAAGATTTCCATTCTTCCCTCATTCTTCCACACGCGTTCCACTCGATTCCACCGCTGCTCTTTTCCCCTTTTCCAGAAAAATTCAGGGGTTTCGGCTGTTTTCAACAATTTCACCGCCCCTACTACTACCACTACAATAAATAAACTATCTATATTCGCTCCGCTCCCCAAAAAACGCAAAGGACTGATTCCATGAAATTCAATTGCAACCGCCAAAAACTCAACGATGCCGTGTTGAATGTTCAACGAGCCGTTGCGTCTAAATCCACTATCCCCGCTTTGGAGGGCATTCTCCTCAAAACCGCCAATGGTCATCTGGTACTAACAGGCTATGACCTGGAGATTGGCATCACCACCTCAATAGATGCCATGATCTACGAGGAGGGTTCTATCGTCCTGAACGCCAAACTGTTTTCAGACATCATCCGCCGTATGCCAGAAGACACCATCAGCATCGAAACAGATGAGAAACTAATGGTCTATATCAACAGTGGCCGTTCCGACTATAAGATCATCGGCATTCCTGCTCTTGAGTTTCCCGAACTACCCACGGTCAGCATGACCGATTCCATTCTCATAGAAGGAAACACCTTGAAGAGTATGATCCAACAAACCATCTATGCCGTCTCCGACAAAGACATCAAACCCGCCCATAAGGGGTCTTTGTTTGAGATTGACAACCATACCCTCCGCATCATTTCCGTAGATGGCTACCGATTGGCAATCCGCCAGGAAGATACCACCTACAACGGTCAAAAAACCTTCATCGTTCCGGGAAAGTCTCTTGCCGAAGTAGAAAAACTTACCGCCGATGACACAGAATCCATAGAGATCCATGTAGGCAGCCGCCATATCATCTTCAAGATCGACAGCTATTCCGTCATCACCCGTCTGATCGAAGACGAGTTCATGAACTATAAGGCAGCCATCCCTGCTCATCATTCTACCGAATTGAAAGTAAACACCCGCAAGTTCATCAACGCTATCGACAGAATGTCACTGTTGCTGAACGAACGAATGAAAAGCCCCATTCGCTGCCGCATCGAAAACGACACCATCAAGACCTCCTGCAACACTTCTCTCGGGCAAGCCTATGACGAATTTGAAGCCGAAGTACAAGGAGAGGATATTGAGATCGGTTTCGACTACAAGTATATGTTGGACGCCTTGAAAAACACTGACACCGATAAAGTCTGTATCCAGATGAACGGTCCCTTGAGTCCGATCGTTCTCCTTCCCAACGAAGGGAACAGCTTCATCTTCCTTGTACTGCCTGTGAGGTTACGTAATGAACATTGAGATCATCCCCCTGCATGAACAGGAAGAATACATCCGCCTGTGTGACCTGCTAAAAACAGCCGGTGCTGTTGAGACAGGCGGTCACGCCAAAGCTGTCATACAAAACGGTGAAGTCACCGTCAACGGTAAAGTATGTACCCAACGGGGCAAAAAACTCCGACATGGTGACCGTGCTGTGTACCAAGACACCTGCTTTGAGGTGCGATAAGTGTATATCCGAACCATCACTTTTGAAAACTATCGAAATCTACAGTCTGCCGCCTTTTTCCCTGCGGAAGGCATAAACGTCATTTATGGTGACAATGCTCAAGGCAAGACCAATCTGTTGGAAAGCATCTGGCTGTTTACCGGCGGACGTTCCTTTCGTGGTGCCAAAGACAGCGAACTGATTGCCTTCCAACAGCCTTATGCTCACCTGCACCTGACGTTTTATGCCAACGAACGGGAACAAAACATTGACATGACGCTGCGTCCTCACCAACGCACCGCTCTGCTGAATGATGTGCCTCAAAACAATATGGTGCAGCTGGTCGGTCACTTTTGTGCCGTAGTGTTTTCTCCGCACCATCTTGCTCTCGTCCGCAGCGGTCCGGAAGAACGCCGCCACTTCATTGATGCAGCACTTTGCCAGATACAACCGGCTTATGCAGTGCGGCTTAACCGCTATAAGCGTGTTCTCCATGAACGCAATGCCCTGTTAAAAGATGTTCCCTATCATCGGGAATTGGAAGATATGCTGGATATCTGGAACGAGCGGCTGGCGGAAGAGGGTTCTTATATTGCACTCGAACGCCAACGCTACACCCGATTACTTTCAGAAAGTGCCGTCCAGTTTTATGACGGTATCTCCGGCGGTAAAGAGCTGCTGCAGCTCACCTATAAGACTGTCTTTCAAGGAACTGAAGACCTTGATCGGGAAGAAATCAAACAACAGTTACTCACCGCCTTCATACAGCGGCAAAAAGATGACATCGCCTGCGGTTATACGACAACCGGTATCCACCGTGATGACTTGATGGTGAAAATAAACGGTAAAGAGACCCGCAGTTATGGCTCGCAGGGACAGCAGCGAAGTGCCGTTTTGGCGATGAAGCTGGCAGAGGCTTTCCTTCTGGGGGAGGCTAAACGAGAGAAACCTGTGATTCTGCTCGATGACGTTCTCAGCGAGTTGGACACAAACCGTCAGCAATACCTGCTGACGAAGCTGGAAGGCTTTCAGGTATTGATTACCTGCTGTGAAAAAGAAATCAGTGCTGCCTATTCGGTGCGTATGCAGGATGGGCAGATCATCATAGCGGAATAGCGGAGGAATGAATGTGTATCTTCATCTGGGCGGGGACACCGTCATCCGAAAAGACGATATCATCGGCATTTTTGACCTCGAAAACTGCACAGTTTCCTCAAAAACACGAGAGTTTTTGACAGCAGCCGAAAAAAGCGGTAAAATAGTGAATGTCTCCCCAGAGTTGCCCAAGTCGTTTGTGGTGTGTCGAGAAGAAGATACCACCCGTATCTATATCTGCCAACTGCTGCCCGGCACCCTTATCAAGAGAGCGGCACAGATCATCGGAGAAGGAGAAAGAAAGGAATGATTCCCCATGGCGAAAGCAATTAAAAAGCTGCCGACCTGTCCCTATTGCCATAAGCGTATCTCATACATAGGCTCGATGTTTTTGAAGACAAAGGGCGAATATAACTGCCCGCAATGTAAGTGTATCTCTAATGTAGTAATTGCCCGTTCGGCGTATGCTATCGCAAGTGCGGTATGTATTATCGCTCTGCTGATTGTGGTGCTGTACACAGTTTCAGGTGACCACGGCAGTTTTCTTGGTATGGCCTGTGTACTGGCCCCGTTTTTGATCTTTTATCTGGTCGTTCCGCTGTTTGTGCGGCTGATTCCCTGTAAAGACCAATCGGCGGTCAAAAAGATTCTGGACAAGACAGCTTCCAGTATGCCGGGAGAAGCGGCTTATCAAGCCGCTATGCAAAACAGTACCAAGCCTGTTTTGCTGGATGTGGAAGAAGATTTTTCCGCCAAATTTATGAAGGCCAAAAGTCACACCAAATCCTTGCAGGAAGCCGGAATAGACAAGAGTCCGTCCGATGGTGAGCCGGAAGATATTCAGAACACCCGCATTGCCTTTGAAATCAATCACGAAACGCTGATGATGGCAGAAAGTCCTGCGTTGGCAGATCCCAAAAGTCCGTCCGCCGAAGAAGCAACCGTGTTGGAAGCCCCTCTGGAGAAAACGGATGGTTCTTCCCCTTCCCTGACAACAGAAGACGACTGGGCGGCCTTTGACGAATCAAATTGACCGGCTGCCTGAAATCATCATCTATGAGAGGAGAGCGATGCTCATGCTGCCGCATTGTCCCTACTGTCATACGGTTTACCGTTACCGTGATCTGACTGTTCTGAAGGGCAAGACACACATGTGTTACCACTGTCACAAGACATTTGCGGTACGCCGTTCTTTTCGGGTGGTGCCTGTTGTGATCGCTTGTGTGTTGTTGATTGCGGTCAACCTGATCGTTTTCTGGACGAGTCAGGACATCAATAAAAACACCTTTCTGGTGCTGATAATGGCAGATGCGGCTGTTATCTTGCTGTCTCTGCTGACGGCTCCGCTCTTTACACGTCTGGTAAAGCTTTACCGTTCGTGAACACAATTCTGCGTTGGGGGAATCCTCGTTCTCTCGTGAACACAGTGTTATAGCGGAAATGCTGTTCCATCTCTATCACATTGTCGCTGTTTCTGTCTGTCCTGCATTCAGTGGTCTTATCTGCTTGAAAAAATGGCAGCCGCAAGGACGGTTCAGCCCGAATTTACGCCTGTGGAGTTAGTAGGTTACGAGGACGATGAAGCAGGAAGCCCATTGGCTTTAGACAATGGGTAGTTCACCGGCGACATCCATGCCATTTTTCGGAGAAGAACAAGTGGCTCTTCTTGTTTTGACAGGCAGGACAGCCTTATCATTGTGAATAACGCTTCAAAAGCCACAGGCTTTTTGACAGCGAAAGAATATATATTCCCGCAGGTCACTGTTCAGGTGACCTTACCCTGCATACGCCGTCTCTTGAGTGGGACGGCACAACGGATGAATCATCCATTGGAGGAGGTCTAATAACATGGAACCGAATGAAATTTCTCAGACCACGGAAAAATATGGTGCTGACGAAATACAGGTACTCGAAGGATTAGAAGCCGTCCGTAAGCGACCCGGTATGTACATCGGTTCGACAGGACCGAGAGGTTTGCACCATCTGGTGTATGAGATTGTTGACAACTCGATCGATGAAGCCCTCGCCGGCTATTGCAGTAAAATTGACGTGCGTATCCTGCCCGGTGAGATCATCAAAGTCACCGATAATGGACGTGGTATTCCTGTTGGTATCCAACCGAAGTTGGGCATTCCGGCGGTCACCGTCGTTTTTACAGTGCTGCACGCCGGCGGCAAATTCGGTGGCGGAGGTTATAAAGTTGCCGGTGGTCTGCACGGTGTCGGTGCTTCGGTCGTGAATGCCCTGTCTGAATGGACAGAAGTAGAAGTGTGCGATGGCACGCATGTGTACCGTCAGCGTTTTGAAAGAGGCAGCGCCGTGACCGGATTGGAGCAGATTGGCGATACCGACCAGACCGGCACGACTGTGACTTTCAAAGCCGACCCGCTCATCTTCACTGAAACGGATGTCTATGACTATGAAGTGCTGTCGACCCGTCTGCGGGAACAGGCATTTCTCAACGCCGGTGTACATATCGAACTGACAGACGAGCGTGATCCTGAAAATCCGTCCGGCGAAGATTTCTGCTATGAAGGCGGCGTGTCCAGCTTTGTTGAATATATCCACAAAAAGAGGGGACTGGATGTTATCCACCCCGACATCATCCACTTTCAAGCCAAAAACGATGATGATACGGCTTCTGCGGAAATTGCCATGCAGTATAATGACAGCTACAATGAGCTGATTCTTTCCTTTGCCAATAATATCCACACTAATGACGGCGGTACACACGAAGAAGGCTTCAAACGTTCTCTGACCCGTGTGATGAACGACTACGCCCACCGATTCAATATCATCAAGGAGGGTGAAAAGAACCTCAGCGGTGAGGATGTGCGGGAAGGTCTGACGGTAGTTATCAGCGTCAAACTGAAGGATGCCCAGTTTGAAAGCCAGACCAAAGCCAAACTCGGCAACACCGAGATCCGTACCCTCGTGGATAAACTTGTCAGCGATAAGCTGGAGCAATATCTGGAGGAGAACCCCCAAACCGCCAAAGCAATCTTTGAAAAAGCTCTCATGGCGGCTCGTGCCCGTGATGCTGCCCGCAAGGCAAGAGATCTTGCCCGCCGGAAGACAGCGATGGAAGGAGCGGGTCTGCCCGGCAAATTGGCAGACTGCCAGTCCAAAAATGTAGAGGAAACCGAGATCTATATCGTAGAGGGCGATTCGGCAGGCGGTTCCGCCAAAGGCGGTCGTGACAGACGTTTTCAGGCCATCCTGCCTTTGTGGGGCAAGATGCTGAACGTAGAGAAAGCCCGTCTTGACCGTGTTTATGGCAACGACAAGCTGATGCCCGTCATTACAGCTCTTGGCTGTGGTATCGGAGATGAGATCGACCTTGGCAAACTGCGGTACGGTAAGATCATCATCATGGCCGATGCGGATGTAGACGGTTCTCATATCCGCACACTGATGCTGACCTTTTTCTTCCGTTTTATGCGTCCTCTCATTGAGGAAGGTCATATCTATATCGCTCAGCCGCCCCTCTATCGTATTACCAAAGGCAAGGACAACCACTACTACGCCTATTCCGATCAGGAACGTGACAAGATCATGGCCGAATTGGGCGGCAAATATGAGATCCAACGGTACAAAGGTCTTGGTGAGATGGATGCCGAACAGTTGTGGGAAACAACAATGAACCCCGATACCCGCATCATGCTGCGGGTCGAGATGGAAGATGCTGCGGCCGCCGATGAAGTCTTTACCATCCTGATGGGCGACAAGGTCGAGCCAAGACGAGAGTTTATCGAGAAGAACGCCAAGTATGTACAGAATCTCGATGTCTGACGATCTTGCCATCGTGGGAGAATCGGAACGGCAAAGGGAGAGAGGCTCTTCCACCGAGCATAAGGACACACGCTGTACGTTTTGATGCAGGTGAGACTTCCGCTTGTGATGATGAATAACAACGATAAAGGAGATAGTATGAAAGACATCGACGACAACATACGACAGGAAAACGAAGACGACAGTATTTATCAGGAAAACCCGGAGTGGGACGGTTCGGAGTCGGAATTGGTAGCTGATGACGATGCCGAAAGTTATGAGATCCCTGAAACAGGCATCAAGA
>CACZZU010000022.1 GCA_902785765.1 uncultured Ruminococcus sp. | reverse complement strand
GGGACGGTTCAGCCCGAATTTACGCCTGTGGAGTTAGTAGGTTACGAGGACGATGAAGCAGGAAGCCCATTGGCTTTAGACAATGGGTAGTTCACGGGAAGTCGGCGAAAAAGTTTGTGTCACGCCCTTGCAATTTACAGGCAGGCAAAGTATAATAAAGGCAGGTATCTGATGCTGTGAGAGGAGTGCGTTGTTATGCTGCTTGCCATTATCTCTGCCGTGGCGTGTCTGGCGGTTGCCACATTGATGTATACACCGAAAATGAGGGCGTTCCGCTTTTATCGACCGGTGGCACTGGTCTTTTTGTTCGAGGGTGTCTGGCTGTTGCTGGATTATATCGTGCGGCAAATTTCTCCCGACAGCAGCTTCACCATGATCGTGCACTATATTGGGCTGATCGTTTTTGGTGCCTACTTTATCCTGCGAATCCTGTTTGAATCCAACGACAAGATCAGGGACAGGCTGAAAACAAAGAAGAAGAGTGAGTAAAAAGCTAAAGGAGAAGGCAAATGGGCTATCTGTATTCTGCGGTTTGGTTTGTGGTGGCGATTATGCTGTTTGTTCGATTCAGGAAAGAGAGTGTGGTCGTATATATTCTCTCCGGTTATTTTGCATTTGCGGGGATATGGTGGCTGGTTGACCAGTTCGCAGAGGCTGATATGCTGAACGGCATCTATGGATGGGTTCTGCGTATTGTTTCTGTTGTCATGCTGGTGTCTGTGCTGGTGGCATATACCATTGAGAAGAACCTGAAGGATAAAAAAGCACAGCAGGTGTCTGCTGTAGAACAGGGAGCTGACCCTGAATTGACAGAGGATCCCGTCAGTGTGGGATAACGCCTCCCCTACTTAACTTCCAATTGTCACTGCAAGGCAGATGTTCGTTTCGTTAGGAATGAACATCTGCCTTTTTCTGTTCTTTTGAGCTGCTGTATGGCTGGTTTGGTTTTAAGAGGTCAAGGGGAAGAGGATGAGAACAGAGAGGGAAAGGAGCGAAACAATGAGCCACTGAAGGGGCGAAAGAGGTACGGTGTGGAAGAAAGCAGTCATAAATGGCAGGGAAATGACAGCGACTTGAAGGACAAGACCGATGAGCAAGGCCAACAAGAGAGGCGGGTGAAACGAGAAACGGTGACCAGAACCGGATGAACGGGAGTGTCGGCTCCGCAGATTAAACGCATGAATGAGTTGACTGGTGCTCAAAACAGCGAGGGTCATGGTGCGGGCAACCAGCGGCTCGGCGGTGTGGCCGTCAAAGAAAATGCGTCCGATGGTGAAGGCGAGAAAGGTGATTGCACCGATAAAGCAGCCTTCCAACAGCATATTTCGTACCATTGGTTTGAAGAAGATGCCATGATCAGTGCGGCAGGGCGGTCGTTCCATGATGCCGTCTGCCACCGGCTCAACGCCGAGTGCCAGAGCGGGCATGGAGTCGGTGATGAGGTTCACCCACAAAAGCTGCATCGCCAGTAAAGGGGTCGGTAATTGCAGCAAAAAGGCACACAGTACCGTTAGGATCTCACCGATGTTGCACGACAGCAAAAAGTGGACGGTGCGGCGAATGTTCTCGAAGATACCGCGTCCTTGTTCGACTGCTTCCACGATGGTGGAAAAATTGTCGTCCGTCAGTACCATGTCGGCGGCACCCTTGGCGGCATCCGTGCCGGAGAGTCCCATCGCACAGCCAATATCTGCACAGCGTAAGGCGGGGGCATCGTTTACACCGTCACCGGTCATAGCGACAACCGACCCCTTCTGTTGGAACGCTTTGACGATACGCACCTTGTGTTCCGGCGACACACGGGCAAACACGCTGTAATGGTCGAGCTGACGAACGAGTTCGTCCTGCGAGAGTTTATCAAGTGTCTGTCCGGTCATGACCTGGGTGTGACCGTCATGAATACCGATGTCGGCGGCGATTGCTTTTGCGGTGACAGGACTGTCGCCGGTAATCATCACTGGACGGATACCGGCCTTTTTACACCGTGCAACGGCCGCTTTAGCCTGCGGACGGGGCGGGTCGATCATGCCGATTAGGCCGCAGAAAATCAGGTCTTTTTCCAGTTGGTCAGCAGGAGGCGGAGTGGCACAGTCACGGTAAGCGACACCGATGACCCGCATCGCCTGTGATGCAAGGCGGTCGTTAGCCGCTAAAATTGCCTGACGGGACGAAGGTGTCAAGGACTGTTGACCGTTTTCACGCTGCTGCTGTGTACAGAGAGACAGCAGGATGTCCGGTGCTCCTTTCACAATGATCCGACAGCCGCCGGTCGGCAGCGTGTGTACGGTAACCATGCGTTTCCGCAGGGAATCGAAGGGCACTTCTCGGATACGTGGATAGCGTTGGTCGAGCACATCCTTTTCGGCGGATTGTTCCGCTGCCGCCAGCAGGATGGCTTTTTCGGTAGGATTGCCGACCGCAGTATAGCCGTGGGCGTTTTTGCTCAAGCGGCTGTTGCTGCACAGGGCTGCCAGTGTCAGCAGACGTTTGCCTGGGGACGAGTGAGCACTTACGGTGTCGGCTCCGGCGGTGAGAGCCTTGACGGTCATTTTATTCTGGGTGAGGGTGCCGGTCTTGTCCGAGCAGATGACAGTCGTACTGCCAAGGGTTTCCACGGCGGGCAGATGTCGGACGATGGCACGATGAAGTGCCATTTTGCGGACACCGAGTGCCAAAACAATGGTTACGACTGCCGGCAATCCTTCGGGAATGGCTGCGACCGCCAGACTGATAGCGATCAGGAACATTTCCAGCGGTGGGATATGTTGAAGAATGCCCAGCAGGAAAATGACCGCACAAATGGTGAGGGCGGCGATGCCCAGCCACTTTCCGGTCTTTGCCAGACTCTTTTGCAGCGGTGTGAGGGGTGTTTCTTCCTGTTCGATCATGGCGGCAATATGACCGACTTGTGTTTTTTTGCCGGTTGCGGTCACGATGGCAATAGCGTGACCGGAGGTGATGATGGTTGAGGAAAACAACATATTCGCCTGTTCGGCCAGAGGCGTATCTTCGGGCAGGAGCGGCTCATGATGCTTGTCGGCGGGCACGGATTCACCGGTTAAGGCGGCTTCTTCGGCACTCAAGGAGGTACTGTTGACCAGACGGGCATCCGCACAAACAAGGTCGCCTGTCTCCACGAGCAGAAGATCGCCGGGTACCAACTCTTCAGAAGGGATAGTCTGCTGTTGTCCGCCGCGGATGACCTTGGCATGAGGGGACGACAGTTTTTGCAGGGCTTCGATGGCGTTTTCGGCACGGCACTCCTGTACGGTGCCGACCACTGCATTCAACAGGACGATCAGCAGGATCATAATGGGGTCGGTGAAATCGCCGTCCCCCAACAGGGCTGTCACAAACGAAATACCGGCCGCTGCCAGCAGGATCAGTACCATCGCATCGGCAAACTGCGACAGAAATTTCCGCAGCCAGCCGGCCTTTTTCTGATGAGAGAGAACGTTTTTGCCGTGTGTGGTCAGGCGTTCTTTAACCTGCTGACGGGTCAGTCCCTTTTGCAGGTCACTTTGGAGAGCAGCCGCACATTGATGGGCGGTCACATGATACCATTCCATCGGTTTCACACTCCTTCCGGATTTACTACCATGTATATCTTCTGCAGGGGGAAAGTATACCGCCGCTTCGGTGTCGAATAGGTGCCAAAACGGTCGCTTCACCATATACTGTACTGTACACTTGTATCTGGTACAGGAGGAGGAGAAGCATGGCAGGATGGACATTATGGCTGCTGGCGGCAGCCTTGAGTATAGATGCCTTGAATATCGGCGTGATCTGCGGCTTTGAAGGGATTCGCATCCCATGGCGTTCCCGTTGGGTAATGATGGCGATGACAACGCTCTGTACCGCTTTGGCGGTAACGGCGGGCTATTTTTTACAGGATGTTCTGCCGCCGCTTTTCGGGCAGATACTTGGCACGGTGATGCTGTTGGGGCTAGGAGTGTATATGACGATCGGAGCAGTTCGCCGTTTGCGGGGGCACCCTCGTTGTGCCCCCCCCACAGATGGGCATTTCCTGAAAGAAAGTGTTGAACTGATCGGCGAACCGTCCCGCTGTGACGCTGATGACTCCAAACGCATCGAACTGCGGGAAGCCGCCGCTATTGGGTTTGCTCTTTCGGGCGATTCGGTTGCCTGCGGATTGGGGGCTGGTGTAGGGGTAGGACTCCATGCCGTGTTGATGCCGCCGCTGTGTGGATTCTTTCAGATGCTTTTTGTGTGGTGCGGCGGATGGTTAGCAGACCGTCTGCGGCACAAGAAATCGTTTCGCCACGAATGGATGAGTTTGGCGGCAGGTGTTCTGCTGATTGTTATGGCACTGTTCCGGTGGTGACGAACAGAGGACGGCAGGGTGTCTGACAGGATATGGTGCTGTGATGCACCCTATCGTTTGTTACGGTGCTCCTGCTGCCGTTACTGGCTCATCACGGTTTGTGTCTCTTCGGGAAAAACATTCCGTTCCGCCTGCTTTTATACTCTGCGTAAAATTTTTGGCGGGGGTAATACAGAACGGTCAAAAAACTGGCGGAGTGAAAGCAGGGGAAATTCAAGGTTTTTTCAAGGTGTTTTACGATTGTTGCACAAAATATCGTGTGAAATGCTGTACAATCACATGAATTTCTGTCCGAAATATACTTTGTGTATTTTGACAGGAAACGTTCCTGACAGGAAGTTTTAATTCCTGTCAGGAATATTTTTTGCGGCCTGTTCATGGTTCGTCCACAAATTTCAGACTTCCGACAAAATTTATCCGTGATTGTGCACAAAAAGATTTTGTTCTTTATGCACAAAAAAATGTGTTGAAAGCAATATTAGTGCTGATATTGACAGAAAATCGTGGTCTGAATAGACAAAAATACCTTCTGATATTTATGGATCATGATAAAATTGACAACAGCCCGTTGAAATTGCCGCCCGGCTGTGCTATCATTATAACAGCGGCGGAGTCTGTTGTTCCTTTGTGCTGCCCGTAATTACATAAAGGACAGCGAGATTACGCCTTCCGGCACACGGGAATTGTGTGCGAAACCAAATTTTATAGAAAGAGGGTCATTACTATGGCAAGTAAATCAAAGAGAATCGCTGCATTGGTACTGACAGCGATGATGGCGACCGCAGCTCTTGCAGGCTGCAGCGGCGGCGAAGAAGAAGAGGCACCAATTCCTGCTCCTACTACTACCTCTAACTCCGGTTCGCAGAGCCAGAAGGTAGATCTCTCCGATCCGGAGACAGTTCAGTTCATTAAGGATACCATGGCAGAAGAAGCTGCCAAGAACGGCGGCAAGATCGAGCTGAAAATGTGGTGTGCAAGTGACGACCAGAACTTTGAGAAGACACTGATTGATGACTTTAAGAAGGACTTTGAGGACAGCCGTTACAAGATCACCGTGAAGACGCTCGTTAAGGGTGAGTCTGAAGCAGGTGGTGCGGTTGTAGAAGCACCCAAGAAGGCCGCTGACGTGTTCAGCTTTGCGGATGACCAGTTGTCCACACTGCTCAAGGCGGGTGCCATTGCAGAAGTAGCTCCCTACTATGCCAACAACGTAAAAGACGAGAACAGTGCAGATTCTATCAGCGTCAGTACCAGCAACAGCAAGCTGTATGCCTTCCCGAAGACCTCTGATAACGGTTACTTCATGTACTACGACAAGAGAGTCTTCAGCGATGCCGATGTTGCTGATATGGATACCATGATCAAGAAAGCTGCCGATGCCGGCAAGAACGTGTACTTTAACATGGGCAACGCTTGGTACGAGACCGGCTTCTTCTTCACAGCCGGCTGCACTATCAAGTACGAAAACGGCGTACAGACCGCTACATTGGGTACGCCTGAAGGTTTGAGTGCTGCCAAGGCTATGGCACATATTGCTGAAAACGAAGGCAAGGGCTTCTCCGGTTCTCCCGGACAGATCGGTGACAATGCTTATGTGGCACAGGGCTTTGATGATGGTACATTGGCGGCTGCCGTTATCGGTACCTGGATGGGTCCGACCATCAAAAAGTCAATCGGCGACGCTAATGTAGGTGCTGCCAAGCTGCCGACCGTTCTGATGGATGGCGAGCAGAAGCAGCTTCATTCCTTCGGTGGTTACAAACTGTTGGGTGTCAACGTATTCTCCGAGTATCCGTTCAGTGCACAGACACTGGCTTACTTCCTGGGCAGCGAAGCCAACCAGATTAAGAGATATGAGACCAGAGGCTTGATCCCGACCAATGCCGTTGCAGCTGCCAAGGATAGCATCAAGGACGACCCGGCCTTTAAGGCAATCGAAGACCAGAAGGCCTATGCTCATCCGCAGGGCTCTTCTGTTGGCGGCGTTTACTGGAGCTCCGGTGTTGCTTCTATCGGCGGTGACCTCGTCAATGCGAAGGGCAACATCAGCGACAGCGAGCTGCAGACCAAGCTGGCAGCCGTTGAAGCTAACATGAAGGTATAAGACATACCTTTTCGCATGGCGGCATGGGGAAGGGTATATGAATCGGTGTTCATTCGCAAATGGTCGGAATGGTTCCGACCATTTGCGGTTGCCTTTGCAGACCACGCCACCATAAAGTCGATAACAAAGGAGTTGTGTATGGATGGACTATCTTGACTATGTCCAGATGACCAAAGGACAACGGTTTGTCTACAAGCTCAAGTCCTTCTTCACGGGTATTCCGAGAGCCATTGTTGGTTTCTTCAAAGCGATCGGATACTTCATCAAGAAGTTCTTCGTAGGCATCGGCAACTTTTTCAAGGGCTACGGCTCTCGTTTTGCAAAAGGTGATGCCGGAACCAAGCTGTCCTATGTGATTATGGGTGCCGGCAGTATGATGCACGGTCAGATCATCAAGGGTCTGATTTTTCTGGCAACAGAAATAGGCTACATATTGTTTATGATCAACTTTGGTGCGAAGTATATCTCGAAGATCTACACCAGTAAGCTGGTCTTCCTGGATTCGCTGCCGGATGCTACCACCGGTTATTACAAAAGAGGTACGGCTGCCGTTGGCCGTGTTGTAGCGAACGTACAGCAGACCTTGACCGGTACCACTATCACCAACAAGAAGACGATGGATAACTCCAACGAGATTATCCTCTTCTTCGTACTGACCGTACTCGTGACGGTTGCTTTCCTTGCTGTTTATATTGCCAATACCAAAACGGCTTATAACACCCAGCAGCTTCGTGCACAAGGTAAGAAGCCCGCTTCCTTCGGGGAAGAAATGAAAACGTTCCTTGATGACCGTTTCCATATCACACTTCTTACTCTTCCGATTCTTCTGCTCATCATCTTCAACATTCTCCCGATCCTCTTTACTATCTTGATGGCCTTCACCAACTATGACGAAGAGCATCTGGTACCGATGAAGTTATACCAGTGGGTCGGCATGAAGAACTTCGCAGACGTGTTCTATGCGGATGCGAAAAAGTCACAGACCTTTGGTCTGATTTTGATCTGGACGCTGATCTGGGCGTTCTTTGCAACCTTCTCCAACTTCATCCTCGGTATCATCGTGGCACTGATGATCAACAAAAAAGACATCAAGTTCAAGGGCTTCTGGAGAACGATGTTCGTTTTGACAGCAGCTATCCCGCAGTTCATCACTCTGTTGGTTATGAGACTGCTCCTTGATGACAAGAGTGGTGCTATCAACCAAGCGTTTGGTACCCAATTCCCGTTCCTGACCGACTGGGCGAGGGTCACGATCATCGTCGTGAATATCTGGATCGGTGTTCCGTACACCATGCTGATTTCCTCCGGTCTGTTGATGAACATTCCCGAAGACCTGTATGAGAGTGCTCGTATCGACGGTGCTAATGCTGTTCAGCAGTTCACCAAGATCACTTTCCCCTACATCTTCTTCGTACTGACCCCGTATCTGATTACGACCTTCGTTGGCAACATCAACAACTTTAACGTCATCTTCTTCCTCACACGAGGCGGTCCGGAAGACCCAACCACCTACGCAAATGGTGCCGGTAAGACCGACCTGCTGGTAACGTGGCTGTATAAGTTGACGAAAGACCAGAATGACTTCCGTCTGGCGGCTGTCATCGGTATCCTTGTGTTCATTATTTGTGCTGTCGGTTCGCTTATCACATTTAATATGTCCAAGGCATCAAAGAATGAGGAGGAATTCTCATGACGAATACAAAAGAAACAACCATGAAGAGCGGCTACGCCGCCAAAAGGAAACTGACAAACGCTATCGTGTATGTCATCCTGTCAGTCATGGTGCTCATCTGGATCTTCCCGATCGTTTGGTTGGTGCTGCAGTCTTTCAACACGCTCGACCGTGTTTCTACCAAGCTGTTCCCGGAGGGCTTTACGCTCAAGCACTATCAAACGCTGTTCACTGACCCCAACGTACCGTATGGCCGTTGGATGCTGAACACCTTTGTGGTAGCATTGTTCTCCTGCATTATTTCAACCCTGTTCGTTTTGATGGTTTCCTATGCTCTGTCCCGTCTGCGTTTCAAGAGCCGCAAAAAGCTCCTGAATGCCGGTCTGATCCTCGGTATGTTCCCGGGCTTCATGTCCATGGCGGCTACCTACAGCATCATGGAAATTTTCCATCTGGACGGTCAGCTGCTCGCCCTGATTATCGTGTACTCTTCCGGTGCCGGTCTGGGCTATCAGGTTGCAAAGGGCTTCTTCGATACGATCCCGCGTTCACTGGACGAGGCGGCTCGTATTGACGGTGCTACCAGTAACCGCATTTTCTGGGTCATCATCCTGCCGTTGTCGAAGCCGATCATCGTGTATACCGCACTGACCACCTTCTTGGGACCGTGGGCGGACTACATCTTCGTCAGCTACTTCATGAAGGATAACGACCAGAACTTTACGATCGCTCTTGGTCTGTATCAGCTGCTCGACAACGAGCACATCAGCACCTACTTCACCACTTTCTGTGCCGGTGCCGTATTGATCGCTATTCCGATCACAATCCTCTTCATTTTCATGCAGAGATACTATGTATCCGGTGTAACAGGCGGTGCCGTCAAGGGCTAATCGCTATCCAAAAAGCAGGGACGCTCCGGCTTCCCTGCTTTATTTTTACTGTAAAGGAGAGACTGCTATTATGTCAAAACATAAACTCGGGGTGCTGCTGCTGACAGCCGCTCTGCTCGGTACGACAGGACTCGGTGGTTGTGCGAACGAGGTGCCTGTGCCGTCTTCCGGTACGTCTTCAACAGCTTCTACCGCCTCTGCCGGCAGCAGTGATACGGGTAATCTGCCTGAAGACGGTGGGTTCAAGACCGTTTCTTATGAACTGTCCAAGGATAAATACCGCACATTCTATGAGATCTTCCCCTATTCCTTTTATGATTCAGACGGCAGTGGAGTTGGTGATCTCAACGGTATCACCCAAAAGCTGGACTACCTCAATGATGGCGACACCAAAACCACGGATGACCTCGGTATTGACGGTATTTGGCTGACCCCTATCATGCAGTCCCCGTCTTACCATAAATATGACGTGGCGGATTACTACACAGTTGATGAAGCTTTCGGCACTAATGAGGACTTCAAGAAACTGCTTGATGAAGCCCACAAGCGGGGCATTAACGTCATTATCGACCTCGTTATTAACCATTCTTCCAACCAGCACGAGTGGTTCAAAAAGGCTCTCGAAGAATTGGCCGAAGGCAAAACGGACGGTTATGCCGCCTACTATCACTTTGTGGAGAACAATAAGATCGACGGCTGGACAAAAGCCGGCGTCGGCGATTGGTACTACGAAAGTGACTTCGTTTCGGAAATGCCCGACCTCAATCTCAAAAATCCTGCCCTGCGGGAAGAACTCCAAAAGATCGTGAAATATTGGCTGGAGCTGGGCGTGGATGGCTTCCGTCTCGATGCGGTCATGTGGTTTGAAAGCATTGACGGAGTGAAGGGCAAGCATGACCATGATGGTTCGATCGAAGACCTGCAGTGGCTCTATGACTATGCCAAAACCGTCAAGGAAGATGTCTACATGGTCGGTGAGTGTTGGGCAGACAGTCCGTCTACCATTGCTGATTACTACAAGTCTGGTCTGGACAGCCTGTTCAACTTCGGTGTACAGGGGTCCTCTGGCAAGATCAACGGCTATGTTAATACCGGCGATGCTGCTTCGTATGTGCAGTATCTCGAAAACTGGCAGGCACAGATCACCGAACGCAACGCTAATGCCATTGACGCAAAATTCCTCTCGAACCATGATACCGTTCGTTCAGCAGAATTTATGATGAACAACAGCCGTCAGCGTATGGCTGCGGCGATGTACATCCTCGCTCCGGGCAATCCTTACATCTACTACGGCGAAGAGATCGCTATGGAAGGCGTGAATCCGCCCGATCCGGATGTCCGCAGAGGGATGTATTGGTCAGCGGACGATGACACCGGTTATGTCAAGAAAATCCCCGGCGGCACCAAGTTGGAAGAAGAACCGAGTGTGTCGGTCGAGTCTGCCTTGAAGGATGATGAGTCCCTGATGACATACTACAAGCGAATCATCGCCCTGCGAAATCAGAATCCGGAGATCGCCCGCGGCACGCTCAAAGCCATCACACTGGACAACAATGCCACTGCCGGTTATGTCTCTACCTATAAGGATTCGTCCGTCATGGTCGTGTATAATTTGGGTGACGAGTCTGCCACTGTGACCATTCCGTCCGATGCTTTCAAGGTCAGCGAGGTACGCGGCTATGTGCTCGCTCACGACAAATCGGACGATCCTATTGGCGGCACCGCCTATGACCCCACCGTTAAGCAAGACGGCCAGTCCCTCACGATGCCCGCCCACAGCGTTTTCGTCCTGAAATAATCAAAGATGGCGAGTCACCGCACAGGATGCTGCCGCTGACGTTTCATAAACGAATACTCATCGTTGCATCAACCGATAAGTGCTGTGTCAATGGTTGCTACGCATCTTTTTAGACCACCCCACTGCTTTCATTTGGAAAAGTGGTGGGGCGGCTTTTTTTGTCAGCGATGAAGCGGTTCGTTACATCGCTGTTCCCCGTTCACCGATAGTGGTGTTTTTTGCGGAACGCCGGAAAGACGATTTACAAACCGCCTGTGGATGTGGTATAATGAAAGCCAGTAGCTTTCCTTGACTCATCACGAAGGGGAATCCTTTTGGAAAGGAAAGATGGTGAATGTTCGGGGCAGGGTGAAGACAACCGCCGCATCTACACAACAACGGAGGCGACCGAAGGAAATTCGATGATGTACGTTTCCGACCCGACATGAGAGAGGTGTAAATATGGCAAACGATAAATCGAAGATCAGAAACTTTAGTATCATTGCACACATCGACCACGGAAAGTCCACGCTGGCGGACAGGATTCTGGAGCAGACACAGTCCGTGGCGGTGCGTGACATGGAAGACCAGCTGCTGGACAATATGGACTTGGAGCGGGAACGCGGCATTACCATCAAGGCACACGCCGTGACGCTTGTCTATCATGCGGATGACGGACAGGAGTACATCTTCAACCTCATTGACACCCCGGGTCATGTGGACTTCAACTATGAAGTCTCCCGTTCGCTGGCAGCGTGTGAGGGAGCCGTGTTGGTGGTCGATGCGTCACAGGGTATCGAAGCCCAGACATTGGCGAATACCTATCTGGCCCTTGATGCCGGACTGGAGATCGTGCCGGTTATCAACAAGATCGACCTGCCCAGTGCAGACCCCGATCGGGTCAAAACCGAGATCGAAGATGTCATCGGCTTACCGGCAGAGGATGCCCCGTGTATTTCAGCGAAAGTGGGCATCAATATCCACGATGTCATGGAGCAGATCGTGGCGTTAGTGCCGCCGCCGTCCGGTGATGACAATAAGCCTTTGCAGGCGTTGATCTTCGACTCATACTATGACAGCTACAAAGGTGTCATCATCTATGTGCGGGTCAAAGAAGGTCAGCTCAAGGTAGGGGATACTATCCGACTGATGGCGACCGGTAAGGAGTTTTCTGTGGTGGAGTGTGGCTTCATGCGAGCCACCAGTCTGGAACCGGCACAGGCACTTTATGCCGGCGAAGTCGGCTACATCGCTGCGTCTATTAAGACCGTCAGTGATGCCCGTGTGGGTGATACCGTGACTTTAGCGGCCGCACCAGCGGCAGAACCTCTGCCGGGTTACCGTGCAGTACAGCCGATGGTGTTCTGCGGTATCTATCCTGCAGACGGTGCGAAGTATCCCGACCTGCGGGAAGCATTGGAGAAGTTGGAACTGAACGATGCGGCCCTCTCGTTTGAGCCGGAAACCTCCGTGGCGTTAGGTTTCGGTTTCCGTTGCGGCTTTTTAGGACTCCTTCACATGGAGATCATACAGGAGCGTTTGGAGAGAGAGTACAATCTCGACCTCATCACGACGGCTCCCAGCGTTATTTTCCGTATCACCAAGACGGATGGTACGGTGGAATACATCGACAATCCGACCAATTATCCCGATCCGGGACAAATTGCAAAGGCTGAAGAGCCGATCACAGAGGCACACATCTATGCCCCTTCCGAATATGTCGGCAACATCATGGATCTGTGTCAGGACAGGCGGGGTGTCTTCAAGGATATGACCTATATCGACTCGGACAGAGTGGACATCCACTATATCCTGCCATTGGCAGAGATTGTGTATGACTTCTTTGACACACTGAAATCCCGTACCAGAGGATATGCTTCCTTTGACTATGAAGTGGCGGGTTATGAGGAATCGAAACTGGTTAAGCTGGACATTATGCTCAACGGCGATGTAGTTGATGCTTTGTCATTTATCATTCACGCTGACAAAGCCTATGGACGTGCCCGCAAGATGGCGGAGAAGCTGAAGGAGAAGATTCCGAGACAGCTTTTTGAAGTGCCGATCCAAGCGTGTATCGGTGGCAAGATCATCGCCCGTGAAACGGTCAAGGCCATGCGGAAGGATGTTTTGGCGAAGTGTTATGGCGGTGATATTACCCGTAAGAAAAAATTGCTCGAAAAGCAGAAGGAAGGCAAGAAGCGTATGCGTCAGCTTGGTACAGTCGAAGTGCCGCAGGAAGCTTTCATGGCCGTTCTCAAGCTGGATACCGACTAAACGACCGTCCCACGCAGACAGGACAGGTACTTGTACTGTGTCTTCACGCTTTTCGAGAAGACAATGATTCATGAAATAGACAGTACAGGGGCGTGACGATCCTGAACGGTGAGCCGTCTGTCCCATACGGGAACGGTGCAGGACGGCAGGACACAGAGACAACGCTGTTTTTCCCAAAAAGGGGGGTGTTCCCTTCTCAACGTATGAACAAAGGGGAGTGTGGAGATGAAGAAGAAAGTACTGCTGTACAATTTTAGCGGCGAAAGGCTGAACGGGGTCAAGCGGTCGCTAATACCCATCAAGGCAGTTGCTCAAGAGGTGGATAAGGCTTTGTACGGCGAAAAGCTGGGGTATCTGCTGGGGGTAGAAGGATACACCGCCGGCGGAGCAGCCGCCGAGAACTTTGACGAAGAACTGCTGGTGATGAGTGGTTTTGACGGCGGCGATATTGACGAGCTGATTCGCTCTTTGCGGAAATATGGTGTCGGTCGTGTAGCACTCAAGGCCATCGTGACGGGCACGAACATTGACTGGAGCAGCAGTGAACTGTATTACGCTGTCAAGGCTGACCATGAAGAAATGCAGAAACGGCGTTCCGGCAGGTGAAATATGTACTACACCTATATGCTGCGGTGCAGTGATAATACCATCTATACAGGCATGACGACCAACCCGCAACGCCGCTGGAAGGAACATTTTTCCGGCGGCAGCAGAGCGGCGAAATATACCCGCTCTCATAAAGCGGTGAAGTTCTTGGCTCTTTGGCAAAGTGACAGCCGCTCTCTTGCCTGCCAACTGGAACACTTCATCAAAACGCTGTCCAAGTCCCAAAAAGAGCACCTCGCCGTCAGCGGTGACCTGTCTCTTTATGCTGACTACCTTTCCTTTAACCGCTATACCTTCGTTCCGTTAGCGGAAATGCCGCTTGTGGGTATGTGACAGCACGGAACGTGTTAGTGTTTTGCAGGTTCGTGAAAAAAGGGAGGTGCCTCCCCCAAAATACTTGCTTGTGGGTGTGGAAATAACAATGAGGGGAAGGGAAGAGTGTGATGGACAAGCATGAAGTGCTGAAAAAGTACTACGGATACCATTCTTTCCGACCGGGACAGGAAGAAGTGGTGGACAGCCTGCTTCGGCAGCAGGACACACTGGTCATTATGCCCACCGGTGCAGGCAAATCTGTTTGCTATCAGGTGCCTGCCCTCATGATGTCGGGTATCACGCTAGTGATCTCGCCCCTCATTTCGCTGATGCAAGATCAGGTACATCATTTACTGTCCGCAGGGATACGGGGAGCATACTTCAACAGTACCCTTACCCCTCGACAGATACAATTGGCAACGGAAAACGCCCGTAAAGGCGTTTACAAGATCATCTATGTAGCTCCCGAACGGTTAGCCACGGACAGCTTTCTGGACTTTGCGTGTCACAGCGATATTTCCATGGTGACAGTGGATGAAGCCCATTGTATTTCGCAGTGGGGGCACAACTTCCGGCCAAGCTACCGGCAGATCGCCGATTTTATCGACAAACTGCCACAGAGCCCGGTCGTTTCGGCCTTTACCGCTACGGCGACCGAGCAGGTTAAAGAGGAC
>CACZZU010000021.1 GCA_902785765.1 uncultured Ruminococcus sp. | reverse complement strand
GCCCAAAGGACATATAATCATTAACCAACAAGAAGAGGAACAATGACAACACACAACTTTAAGAAGGGCGACATTGCCTATATTTGGGATGAGTTTCATCGTGACATACATCCCCACACAGCCGCTAAAAGCCGCCGTCCACAAGAGTACCCGTTCGGGGATACGCCACAGGCGATAGCGGGGGGCTTTCTTGTCATACACCGTCAGAATAATGGCCACCAGATTGCTCACCGCCAGATACTCCACGATAAACGTCCACTCTTCTCTCATGCGTTTTGCTCCTCTTCCCTGTCATTTTTCTCTCCCCCTTATTATATATTGCAGTAAGACTAAAATCAAGGTCGTGTTGCTGTGAAAAAGAAAATTCTTCGGGTACTGGTACTGCTGTTGGCGGCGGTCATTCCGGTGTTGTGTACGATGTTGGTATCCCGTGCGAATGGGGCAGTTCCGCCGTCCCCGTCCGTCCATGACAGTGGGGAAGCCACCGCTGCGGCTGCGGACGAAAGTGTCTCCCCGCCGTCTGTTCTATCTGCCGCAGAAAGCACTTCCAAAGTGTCCGTCCCGAACGGGAACACCGCCCATCCTGACGATGCGGCAGAGGAAGAGATGCGTGGGGTGTGGATACCGTATATGAGCCTGCAGCTTAAAGAAGGCGAACGGGACGAGTCTCACTTTCGGCAGAAGATCGACACCATGCTCGACAATTGTGTGCGGCACGACCTCAATACCGTAGTGGTACAGGTGCGTCCCTTCGGGGATGCCCTCTACCCTTCCCGCTGGTTCCCATGGTCGCATATTCTTACCGGCACACAAGGGCAGGCGGTGGATTATGACCCGTTGGACATCATCGTGCGGGCGGCTCATCACCGCCATTTGGCGGTACACGCATGGGTGAATCCCTTCCGCATCAGTACCGGACAGACACCGCCTTCGCTTGGCAAGGACAATCCGTACTGCCGCTGGCAAAATGACAGCGACCCCGACAACGATGACTACACCTTCACCTATGACGGCGGCATCTACTACAATCCTGCCTATCCTGCCGTGCGGCAGCTCATCATTGATGGGGTGCGGGAGCTTGTGGCGAACTATCCGCTGGACGGCGTGCAGATCGACGACTACTTCTATCCTTCGGAGGAAGAAGGGTATGACCGTCAAAGTTACGAAGCCTATCGGCACGCTGTCAGCGAAGGGTGTCAGCCGCTTTCTCTCGGAGAATGGCGTAAGACCAACGTCAATATGCTGCTGGCGGGAATGTACCGTGCCATTCATCAAACAAGGGGCAGTACCGTATTTGGCATCGCCCCTCAATGCAACTTCGACAACAACGAAAAGCTCTCCGCTGATGTACTGTGCTGGTGCCGTGACAACGGCTATATGGACTATCTCTGTCCGCAGTTGTATGTCAGCATGAACCATCCGGTTTTTCCGTTCAAGGCGTTAGCCGACCGCTGGCAGTCACTCGTCACCGACCGCCCGATCAAGCTATACTTCGGGCTGGCTTTGTACAAAGTCGGTACCGATGCCGATGGCGGCACATGGCTCTCCGATGTTGACAACCTCTCGCAGGAGATCGCCTATCTCCGGCAATCCGGCGTAGACGGCTATCTGCTCTACGCCTATGACTATCTGGAGAATGCAACTCCGCTGCCGCTCCATGAAACTCACTGAACACACAGATGTTGACGATACTGCCACAGATACGTCACGAAAGTGTCCGGGTAATACCGCTGTTGTGGCTGTCACTGACTGTAAAAAGCCCAAGTACACACCGGCGGGACGCCGGTGCGGTCACGCACGACGCAGCCCTTTGGGGTATTTGTTTTTCAGGCGGGCGTGAGAGGTCTTGCCGAAACCGAGCGAATACCCGTTGACAGTGACAGACGTATACCCGTCAGGCGTGCTGCCATCGGTGTCAATCTCCAGACCTTGCAGGAAATCCTTCACACGGCTGTCGGTCAGGGACAGCCGCAGTACCTGCCGACAAACATCCGGCGGTGTTGCCATGAACAGGGCGTGAGACGGCTCCAAACGGTTTTTCTTCCATTCCCCCGCCAATACACCGGCTCGTACAACGCCTACGCCTGTCACGTTGGGATAGTACCGCGGCAGAAAAAACGCCTTGTCATGCGAAAGATACAATCTGTCCTGCGGTACGTCTGCCAAAATATCCGCCAGGGCATGAAGTACCTCCGTGCGTTGCTTGTCGGGACGGGACGGCAGAGTGAAAAGGGAAGGCGAAGTATCTGCATCGCCGTCCATGCGGCGGAGTTTAGCGGCAAAATGTCCTTCGCCGCCGTCCATCGGGGTGATGCGTACCCCACAGGCAAGACCGGAAGGACGCCCGAAAGGTTCGTGCACATCCACCGCCTCAAAATCCGGATGGGCGGACAGGAAGGCTTGTATCACACCTTCGTTTTCCTCGTGAGAGAAGGTACAGGTGGAATACACCAGCGTACCGCCAACCTTCACGGCTTGTGCGGCAGAGTGCAGGATCGAAAACTGCCGCTCCGCACAGGCTTTGACGTGTTCACGGCTCCATTCGCCGATCGCTTCGGGATCCTTGCGGAACATTCCTTCACCGGAACACGGAGCATCGACCAACACCTTGTCAAAGAAACCGCCGAGCGCTTCACACAGTGTTTCGGGATGACACGAAGATACCACGCCTTCCCGCACACCCATGCGTTCAAAGTTGGACAGCAGAATCTGTGCCCGATGACGCACGACTTCATTCGACCAAAGTAAACCGGTGCCGCAAAGACACGAGGCGATCTGTGCCGATTTGCCGCCCGGTGCGGCACACAGGTCGAGTACCTTATCGTTCGGCTGTATGTCCAGCAGTGTGACCGCCGAGGTCGCAGACGGTTCCTGTACATAAAAGGCACCCGCCTGATGGTATGGATGCCGCCCTACACCGTCCGACTCGCCGCAGATATAATAACCGTCCGCATAGAACGGACTTTTTTCGGTGGCAAACGGCAGTTCTGCCAGCAGCGTTTCGGGGCGGGCTTTCAGACGGTTGACGGACAAGCCTTTGTAGGGCGGCTGTGCCATCAAGTCCTGATAGGCGGCTGTATCCGTGCCGAAGATGGCTTGCAGCTCTTCGATGTAGTCTTGCGGTAAGATAACCATAATGTCCTCCGATGGGTATATTTTGATGGCGGTCAGGCAAACTAACGGCAGGGGGTGAAATCTATGAGCAAGAAGAAAAAGCAGCGGCAGGCGGAAGAAAAGTCGCCTGTCATCACAGAGCCTGCTCCGCTGTATCAGCCGCAGTATCAGGCTTGAAGGGAACACTTCTCCTTCCCCTTTGCCCCATGACAGGGGATATGACTGACGCTGGTCACTTTTCACTGACCGCTGAAAAACAGCAGCCGCAGGATACCATGTCGTGGGCGTGCAGAAACCGCACCCGCCACTGCTCTGACAATGTACTGTCACTGTGCGTTGAGTCGTTTGGGTGCGGCACAGCACACCGTGTCACTCTGCCCCACTGCCTTGACCCTGTTTCGGCAGGAAGATGCCGCACGCTATGGGTCGGGGCTGAAAATGCCTGACAGCATTACAGCAAAGCCGTGGGATACACGGGATCGGCTCGCCGATACTGTACGGGCTGCCATACTTGAGCGGGCAGTCCCCGCCTGTAAAGGTTGGCGTAAGCGGCGGGAATATGTCACACAGGAAAGGCGTGGGGCAGTTTCAGGCATACGGCAGAACAACTGTCAGCGATCACACCTCTGCTCCCGATGTTCTGTCTAACTGTCGTTTCTCGAAAGAACAGGGCAGCAGATCGGCAAGCGTATAAGTACGGTAGTCCGTCACACTTCTGGCAGTAATCACCGTAAAGGATGCCGCACAAAATTCCGACAAAAACTGCCGGCATACACCGCAGGGAGGACAATAGTCCCGCAAAGCGGTGCTGTCCTCTTGGCGGTGACCGCCTGCAACCGCTATCGCCGTAAACTGCCGCTGTCCCTCCGAAACCGCCTTGGACAAGGCGGTTTTTTCGGCACAAACACCCGCCGGATAGGAGGCGTTCTCTACATTCACACCGGTATAGACCGTGCCGTCTGCCGCCAACAGTGCCGCACCGACCTGAAAGTCCGAATAGGGAGCGTAGCTATGCCGCCGTGCCTGCAACGCCTGTTGTATCAGGTGCGTGATCGTTTCCTGTGTGATGGCGTTCCCGCTCATTCAGTGACCACGATCGTACCCTGCGGCGTGTCCTTGATGGTGATGCCTTTCGCCTTCAATGCGTCACGGATGCGGTCGGCCTCTGCCCAGTTCTTTTCCTTGCGGGCTTGGGTACGCTGTGCGATGAGCTGCTGTACTTCCTCGTCCGTGTCGTCCTTCTGAACATACAGCAGACCGAGAACGTCTGCCAGTTCATGATACAGTGACAGGGCAAAGTCACACAGTGCCTTGGAAGGAGCTGTACGGGCGTTCACGTTTGCGTTGATGTCTCTTGCCAATTCAAACAAGGCGGTGATGGCATCAGCGGTGTTGAAGTCATCGTCCATAGCGGTGATGAAGTCTGTCTTGTGGTTAAGCAGTTGGGTCTTGATGACCTCTTCGCCTTCTTTGAAGCCGCCTTCGGCATGAGCGGCAAGGAAAGACAGGTCTTCACGGCAGTTATACAGACGTTCCAACGCCGCCCGACACTGTTCGATGATCTCCACAGAATAGTTGATCGGACTGCGGTAGTGGGAGGACAGCATCAGATAGCGGATCGGTTCATAGCCGTACTGTTCCGCTACGTCACGCACCGTGAAGAAGTTGTTCAGCGACTTGGACATCTTGCGGTTATCCACATTGATATAGCCGTTGTGCATCCAGTAGCGGGCAAACGGTACGCCATTGCAGCACTCACTCTGGGCAACTTCGTTTTCATGGTGCGGGAAGATCAAGTCCTGACCGCCGCAGTGAATGTCGATGGTATCGCCGAGATAGCGTTTCGCCATCGCAGAACACTCGATGTGCCAGCCGGGACGGCCTTCGCCCCACGGAGATGTCCAACTCGGCTCACCGGGCTTGGCTCCCTTCCAGAGGGCAAAGTCCATCGGGTCTTCCTTTGTGTCGCCGATCTGGATACGGGCACCGGCTTCCAGATCTTCGAGCGGCTGGTGCGACAGTTTGCCGTACTCTGCAAAGCGATTCGTGCGGAAGTACACATCACCGTATGCGGTAGAATAAGCGTAGCCCTTGTCCTCCAGATTTTTGACCATCTGGATGATCTGCTCAATGTTCTCGGTCGCACGGGGATGAACCGATGCCTCCCGCACGTTCAAGCCTTTGGCGTCCTTCCTGTACTCGGCGATATACTTCTCCGAAACGGTCAGGTAGTCACTGTTTTCTTCGTTGGCACGCTTGATGATCTTGTCGTCGATGTCCGTGAAGTTCTGGACGAAGGTCACCTTCCAGCCGCGGTACTCCAGATAGCGGCGGAGCGTATCGAACACACAGATCGGACGGGCGTTGCCGATGTGGATGAAGTTATAGACCGTGGGACCGCAGGCGTAGATATGCACCTCTCCCTCGGTAACGGTTTGCAGTTCCTCTTTTTTTCTGGTCATGGTATTGTAGATTTTCATGGCTTACTCCTTCTTTTCGTCACTTAATTTGGCTACCGCTCTTCGCAGTTGTTCCACCTGACACTCCAGTTGAGCGATCTTCAACGCCACCGGATCGGTCACATGGATCTGATCCAGTTCACGGCACGGGGTCGGCTTCACACCGTTGACCCGCACAATTTTGGCCGGCACGCCGACCGCCGTGGCATTGTCGGGCACTTCCGACAGCACAACCGCTCCGGCGGCGATACGGGCATTATCGCCGACACGAAAAGGTCCCAGCACCTTGGCTCCCGACCCGACCAACACATTGTTGCCGAGCGTTGGATGACGTTTGCCGGTGTCTTTGCCTGTGCCGCCCAGCGTCACGTTTTGATAGAGGGTACAGTTATCCCCGATCTCGGCTGTCTCACCGATGACAACGCCCATGCCATGGTCAATGAACAGTCCCTTGCCGATGGTGGCACCCGGATGAATCTCGATACCCGCTTTGAACCCAGAGTACAAAAAATATACCTCCCAACGGCTTCTGGCCGCGGGATCACGCTCCATGATGGAGTCGATCTCTGCCTTTAGTTTCTCAAACAATCGACCACCCCTTTCTGTGGCTGCCGCTATGAAAGAAAGCACCCCTCTGATGCCACGCAACATGGCATCAAAGGGGTGCAGTTTTCCGCACGGTTCCACCCATTTTCGACAGGGCGTACCGAACGCACACCACTGTCCTCATTAAGCCGATAACGGCGGCGGCCGTGTTCACCTACTCAGTCACACACCTTTCGGTCAACCAACTCGGAAGTGCATTTCACGAACGACGGCATAATGTCCTTCCAGCCAAGCGGACATCTCTCTGGATGTGTCTTTTTCGCTACTTCTCTTCGTCATCGTCTTTCGTCTATACGATTCCCTTCCATTATACACGATACCGCCGCAAAATGCTACACCTGAACGAAAAAAATTTCATCCCCCACCGGCGGCGTCCCGCCGGTGCGTGGCCGCACTGGACGTGTTGGGCTGTTTGCAGTCGGTGACATCCGAAACGATTGTGTTTCTCGGGCGGCTTTCTTGACGTATATGTGTTGGTTCGTGAGAACTTGCTTGTACACGCCCTGATGAATGTTTTCCTACGGAATAGAAGTGACAGATGACGAGAACAGAGCGACACTCACCAACTAACAGTGGGGTAGGTAGTTTAGCCAATGGTTGTGTGTTCAGCAAGCGGTCGGGAGCGGCAGCGGAGCTGGTTATTTGGCGTTTTTGATGAAGTCGAAATTCTGACGGAGGTAGATCACACCGGACAGTACAGTAAAAAATACCGACACCCACAAGAGTATCTCTCCGACCAGCCAGAACCACCAGCCAACCGCTTCCGCATTACCGATAGTCACCAATCCCATCGTGTGCAGTTCCAACAAATATTGCATCAGCAAAATGACCAGCACCGCCACCATTTGACTGACCGTCTTCAGCTTGCCCCAGCGATTAGCCGCCACCACCTTGCCTTTGTCTGCGGCTACCAGACGAACAGACGTCACGGCAAATTCCCGTGCCGCCGTGATGATCAGCACCACCGCACTCGTCAGCCCAAGCTGGATAAAACACGCCAAGGCAGCAAAAATCATGATCTTGTCGGCCAAAGGGTCGGCAAACTTGCCAAAGTCCGTCACCATATTCCGCTGACGGGCAATTTTCCCGTCCAGATGATCGGTGTAGGCCGCTGCCGCAAACAGCAGCAACGCCCACAAATAATGATGCGGCACCGCCGGCATCAGCAGAAAAAATACATAGAACGGTACCAGTATCAACCGCAGCATGGTCAGCTTATTCGGCAGATTCATGCGTACACTTCCTTTCAGCGAAGATAGCCCATCAGGTCGCAGTCCATCGTATCAGTGATCTCTACCGACACGATGTCGCCGATCTTCGGCTTTTCCCCTTCGGTGACAAAGAACACCTTGCCGTCTACTTCGGGAGCGTCCGCATAACTTCTGCCAAAGAAACACTCCGCATAGCGGTCGAAGCCTTCACACAGTACGGGCAGGGTTTTCCCTACCTGTCGGGCGGCATACGCTGCCATCACATTTTGCTGCTGTTCCATAATCAGCTCCTGACGGTGCTTTTTGGTGTCCTCATCCAGTTGACCGGACATTTTCGCCGCCGGCGTATTTTCTTCGGCAGAATAGGCAAAGCAGCCCAGCCGCTCAAACTGCATCTCTTTGACAAAGTCCGCCAATTCTTCAAACTCTTCCTTCGTTTCGGAGGGGAAGCCCGTCATCATGGTGGTACGCAGGACAATGCCCCTGACACGTTCCCGCAGCTTGCGAACCAGTGCCGCCAGTGACGCTCTGTCGCCCTTGCGGTTCATCAGCTTGAGAACACGGGCGTTGCAGTGCTGCATGGGAATGTCGATGTACTTGAGGATTTTGTCCTCCTTGGCGAACACGTCGATCAGTTCGTCCGTCATGCGTTCGGGATAACAGTACAGCACACGAATATGCTGTACTTCGTCCAGACGGCACAGTGCCGTCAGCAGTTTGGCAAGCTGCGGCTCACCCGTCAGGTCTTCACCGTAACGGCTCGTGTCCTGTGCGATGAGGATGAGCTCCTTCACTCCCATCCTGCCCAGTTCCTTGGCTTCGGACAAGATGCTGTCCATCGGACGGCTGCGGAAACGTCCCCGTATCATCGGAATAGCACAATAGGTGCAGTGATTGTCACAGCCTTCGGCGATCTTGAGATAGGCGTAGTAGAACGGTGTCGACCGGATACGCCCACCGCACAGCGGCAGCAGACTTTTATCCGGAAACTGCTCCTGTCGGCTGCCTGCCAGCACTTCCTCCACGACCTTGTCGATCTGTGCGTTGGCTCCCAGTCCTACAACGGCGTCCACTTCATACAGTTCCCGCATGACTTCTTTCTGATAGCGTTCTGCCAGACAACCTGTCACAATAATGGCTTTGATCTTGCCTTCTTTTTTGAGGGCAGCCAGTTCCAGTATCTCGTCAATACTCTCCTGTTTGGCGTCTTCGATGAAGCCGCAGGTGTTGACGATCACTGCGTCACTGAAAGCCGGATCCGCCACGATCTGATAGCCCGCTTCTTTCAGCGTGTACAGCATCATCTCGGCATCGACCCGATTCTTCGCACAGCCCAAGCTTACCATGCCTATCCGTTCTTTCATATCTTCCCTTCCCCTCATAAGATCTGGTCGATTTCCTCATCCGGAAAATCCTCATCGGGTGAAAAACCGTTCCACCCGCCGAAACATTCGCCGATGTCGGTGGCATCGGGATTTATGCTCCATGTCACATTGGTTTTGACAATTCTTGCCGGATTGCCTGCCGCTACACTATAAGGGGGATAGTCCCCCTTGACGGTCGAGTTGGCACCGATGATACACGAGTCACCAATATTGGCTCTGTTGAGAATATAGGCTCCCGCACAGACCCAGACGTGCTTTCCGAAAGTGATGGAACCTTTCGGGTCGTTGACAGTATAGTGATTTGTCCGCTGACCGGTCGTCATGTCGAAGATCGCATGACCGTCTCCGCTGAAAACCAGAATGTCGTAGGAGAACATACAGTCATCGCCGATCGTCACTTTGTTGTTGGCGGACAGGGAGAATTTTGTGTTGTCACCGATGGACACATAGCTTCCCATCGTAAACTCTCCCCCATCATAGATAAAGAGCCGTGAGCTGCCCGATGATCTGCAGTTCCTGCCGATCCTGACCCTGACGTTTCCTTTGCCGAAAACCCGTATCAGGAAGTCTCCTTTGAAACCTTCCTCTACCAAAATATCGCAGTTCTCGGTATACTTGCCGAGAAAGACCCGGCATCCGCCTGTCTGCACGACATTTCCGTATGCGTCACGGTAGGTTCCATAGTTGGCGGGCAGTACGGTGTTGCTCCTCTTCACGAAAAGGTAATCCTCCCCTTCCTTGAAGCCCAGCTTATGCAGCCGCTTCTTAAAAGCAGCGGAAGGCAGCTCTTTTGGGAGAAGGATATAGTATTGAGCCGCTTTGCCCTGAAGATCGGACGAGAGAATCTTGTGAGGTCCCGCCTTTTTCTCGATGGCCGTAACGGTCTTATCGACCGAAATGCCGTGCCTGCTGTTCAGGTATTCCCGAAATTCCGCACTCTCTCCCCAGAAGATGACCTCACGGTTCCCGATATGTTTCATCGCCGCATTCACAGCGGACGCATAGCTCATTGATGGATGATCCGACACAAAAACTTCCTCCCTCTTGTGTTGTCCGTACCGTCTCCTAAAAAAACGGGCACGCCCTTTGTGCGTAAGTGAGTAAAAACGTGTGACCCGCCTGAACCATGGACAGGTATCCTTCACGCGTCAACGTCTTCCATACAGTCCCGGATGTCTGACCAGCGAAAGCCCATCGCTTTCAGAGCGTTGACGGTACGCAGCCGATCTTTTTCGGTGGACAGCCGGCGGGAAAACTTCGTTTCCAGCAACGCCCGTATCTGGTCACAGGGGTCGGGGTCAAATGCTGCCAGCACCGATTCGGCTGTCTCTCGGTCGATGCCTTTCCGCATCAGCTCAAAGGCAGCCCGCTCAAGCGAAAAATGCTTTCGCTCGATGAGCTGCTCGGCATAGTCACGGGCATAGGCTTCGTCATTGATGAGTCCCAACTCTTCCAGACGCTCCAGTACCGCTTCGGCCGCCTCTTCTCCATACAGGGGACGCAGTTTGTCGTACAGTTCCTTACGGGTACGGCTGCGGTACTCGATCAGGTAGAGAGCTTTCTCTTTCGCACGGTTGCGGTTGGCGATTTCCAACAGGTCGTGCAGTGCTTCGTCCGTAATGATCTGACCCACCGTATAACCCGAAGAGGCCAGCGTCACGGTATCTACGCTGACGGCATATTCTCCGTCAAGATACAGTGCCGTCAGCCCCTTGCGGCGTTTTTCTGCCGCTGTGATCAGCCTGTCACTCATCGTCCACTACCACATCCAGTGTGGCACTATCCATTCTCGCGTCCGGAGAAGGTTCCTGTCCGCTGGCCATTTCTCCTGCCAGTTCTTCGGTCATCGGTTCTCCCTCAACAGGTATTGTCTGCGGACGCTCCTCCTTGACGGTTTTGCCTTTGGGCTTGACATTGCGGGCAAAGGCGAACCGGTCTTTGTTGCTGATAACCTCCTGTTCGATCTTTTCAGCGATCTCCGGATGGTCTTTCAGGAACTGCTTGGCGTTGTCACGTCCTTGGGCAATACGGTTGCCGTCATAGGAGAACCACGCACCGCTCTTCTTGATGACATCAATGCCGACCGCCAGATCCAGCAGCTCGCCGACACGAGAGATGCCCTCGCCGTACATAATATCGAACTCCGCTTCACGGAACGGCGGAGAGATTTTGTTCTTCACCACCTTGGCTCTGGTATGGGAACCGACCATTTCGCCGCCCACCTTCAGTGACTCGACCTTGCGGATGTCCAGCCGCACAGAAGCGTAAAACTTCAACGCACGACCGCCGGGGGTCGTTTCGGGATTGCCGAACATCACACCGACCTTCTCACGCAGCTGGTTGATGAAAATGGCCACACAGTTGACCTTCGAGATGACACCCGCCAGCTTACGAAGGGCTTGTGACATCAGTCTGGCCTGCAAGCCGACATGAGCGGCACCCATATCGCCTTCGATCTCGGCTTTTGGAGCCAGTGCCGCCACAGAGTCCACCACGATCACGTCAATGGCCCCCGAACGCACCAGTGATTCGGTGATTTCCAACGCTTCCTCACCGGTATCCGGCTGGGACACCAGCAGAGAATCAATATCCACCCCTAACGCTTTGGCATAAATAGGGTCGAGGGCGTGTTCCACGTCAATAAAGGCGGCCAGTCCGCCCTTCTTTTGGGCTTCGGCGATACAATGCAGAGCCAGTGTGGTTTTACCGGACGATTCGGGGCCATAAATTTCGGTGATCCTGCCCTTTGGCAGACCGCCGATCCCCAGTGCCATATCCAGTGACAGTGAACCGGTAGAGATCGCATCCACCTGCATGGCGGCGTTCTGTCCTAAACGCATGACGGCTCCCTTGCCGAACTGCTTTTCGATCTGTGCCAGTGCTGTTTCCAGTGCTTTTTGCTTATCAAATGCCATATTGCTTCATCCTTTCGTGAGGGTGATGATCTTTCCTTCTGACACCCCTATTATACCTGCTTCGCACACAAAATGCAAGGCACAAGCGTCAAGTATCGTCACCGGTCAGCCCTTTTGAGTACCAAAAACTACCCTGTCAAGTCCTTGTATGTCCTGTATCGTTTGAAGGTGCTCGATGCCGTGGGCGGACAGCAAATCTGTCACGGCGGACGCCTGTTCTTCTCCGATCTCCAAGACGATACCGCCGCCGGCTTTCAGTTTCTTTGTCCAGTCCGCAGCGATACATCGGTAGAACCGCAGACCGTCCTGACCACCATCCAGAGCGGTCACCGGTTCCCGCTGGACTTCCCGCTGCAAAGTTGTCAGTACCTCGGTGCGGATATACGGCGGATTGGCGACCAGCAAGTCCAGAGAAGCCTCTGCCGTTCGGGTATGGCAGTGAAACATATCCCCGTCCTGTACGGTCACACGATCCCCGTAAGTATGCACGTTGCGGTACAGATACGACAGGGCAGCAGGCTCTTTTTCCACTGCTGTCACAATGGCATCGGGGCGTTCCTGTGCGATCGTCAGGGCAATAATACCGCTGCCCGCACAAAGGTCGATGACCTTCGGGGCAGCGATCGGCCGCAAAAAATCAAGTGCCTGCCGCACGGCCACTTCGGTATCGTCCCGTGGGATCAATACCCCTTCCCCTACGGCATAGTCTCTGTCCATGAACGTCCAGTGACCGAGAAGATATTGCAGAGGGACCCCCTGTTCACGCTGCTCAAGGATATGGCGGAACTGCTGTTCCTGTTCGGCGGTCAGCGGCTGCCGTGCCCGTTCAGACAGAGCCAGACGATCCCACCCGAACAGTTCGGCCATCAGGATGCGGGCTTCGGACACGGTCAGCGTTTGTTGGAGCCGCACGAAACTTTCACGCACCGTCATCGGATAATATCCTCCCCATTAGCGGGAATCACATCCTTCATCGCCGCAATAGCGACTTCGATCATCTCGTCCTTGGGTTCTTTGGTCGTGAGGTGCTGCATCCAGATGCCCGGAGCCGCGATGATGCGTGTCACGATATTGTCGTAACGTCCGCAAATGCGTATCAATTCATAGCCCAGACCGACCGTGAGCGGCAGGAGCAGAATTTTTGTGGCGGTTCGCAGCCACACATTGGTGAAGGGGATGAACAAGCCGATGAGAATACCGACAATGAGCATCAGGACGATAAAGCTCGTCCCGCAGCGGGGATGGAAACGGCTCTGGATACGGACGTTTTCCACGGTCATGTCCAGACCGTGCTCATAACAGAAGATCGTCTTATGTTCGGCACCGTGGTACTGAAAGACACGCTTGATGTCCTTATTCAGCGTCACGAGTGCCATATAGATCAGGAACAGAATGATACGCATGATGCCCTCAAAGGCCGACCGCCAGATCATGTGGTCGTTCAAAAACGGCAGAGCCGAAGCCAGCCAGTTGAACAGCAGCGTCGGCAAGAAGAAAAACACGGCGATCGCGATGGCCACGCCCAACACGACCGATGCTCCCATGATGAAGCTGATGGTTTTTTCGCCGAAATGCTTGTCCAGCCACTGGTCGAATTTGCTGACTTCTTCTTCGGGCACCTCTTCGCCTTCCATCGCCTTATCAGCCGAAAGCATCAGGGCTTTGTTGCCGGTCACCAGTGAGTCGATCATGCCGGCTACGCCCCTCAAGAGGGGCAGCCGCAGCAGTTTGTATTTCTTGGTGAGGTTCAGCGGCTGAATTTCTTCCAACTCGATGGTGCCGTCATGTTTGCGGACACCGACCGTTGTTTTGAACGGTCCTCTCATCATAATGCCTTCCATCAGGGCTTGTCCCCCGATGGAGGTCACACATTGGGTTCTTTCCTTTTTCATAGTGGTTTCACTCCTTTATCCTTTCGGAAGACGCTTCGGTCTCTTCCGGTGTATGCGGCGGCATGATCGGCAGGGTGATCGTCACTGTGGTGCCCACGTTTTCGATACTGTCGATAGTCAGCGTACCCTTATGCAGTTTGACGATCTCATCCGCCACCGCCAGACCGATGCCCGACCCCCTGACCGTCTGGTTCGCCTTGTAGAACTTCTGCTTGACCTTCGGCAGATGCTCTGCCGGAATGCCACAGCCGTTATCGGCGATGACGATGACAATTTTGTCCTCGACCTGTTCGATACTGACATTCACGACACCGCCGGAGGGAGAATACTTCAGGGCGTTGTCGATGATATTGATGAACACCTGCCGCAAACGGTTGCGGTCACCAACGACCGGCGGCAGCATTTCCGGCTCTTCGTAGACGATATGTTTGTCTTCGGCGTTGGCACGTTCCCGCTGCATATAAATGGACTCGTCCAGCTCGGCCAGAATGTCGATCTTGTCCATGATGAGCACCATTCTGTCCTGCTGGATACGGGAGAAGTCCAGCACTTCTTCGACGATCCCGTTAAGCCGTTCTGCTTCTTTGATGATGATGCTGATCCCCTTCTGCACGGTATGTAGGTCTTGGCAGCCATCCAGCTGCATGGTTTCTGCCCAGCCTTTGATAGCGGTCAGGGGCGTTCGCAGTTCGTGTGATACCGACGAGATGAACTCGTTTTTCATGCGGTCAGATGTCCCCAGTTCCCCTGCCATATAGTTGATGGTGTCACACAGGTCACCGATCTCGTCATCGTAGAATTTGTTGATGCGTGCTTCAAAATCGCCCTGTGCGATACGTTTGGCGGTATCGCTGATTTCCTGCACCGGCCGCACGATCGACCGCAGAAAATAAGTGCTCGACAGAAAGATAAAGAACAGGATGATGACCCCGATCAGGCACACAAAGGCGATAGAGATGAAGATTTTCCGATCGGCCTGCTCCAGTGAGACAACATAGCGGATGGCACCGACCTGTTGGTTATTATCGTCATACAGCACACGGGTATGTGCCATGACATTTTCGCCGGAGCTGAGGGTGCCGTGCCAATCGGCATAGTGATCGTCCGCATGGAGGGCAGCGGTATAGTCCGGTCGGTTCTGCTGGTTATCCGGAGCAAAACCGGTGGAAGTGATGACCGCCTGACCGTCCGCATTGATGACCATGATCTCCATCAGTTCCTTGTCGGGGAAGTTCTCCACATAGACCCGTGCCGTTCGGATGAAGTCATCGGTGTCGTTAAAAATGTTTATCAGCTCGGAAGAGCGTCCGTTCAGCACCTGACTGATACTGCTGTAATAGGAATGTTGGATGACAATGGCAAACGCCACCACCAGCACAAACAGGATAATCAGTATCACACCGAAGGTGTTGATGAGCCATCGCTTGGTAATCCCTCGCAAGCCTTGTTCCTCCCCTCTTGTTCATGGTTCTCCGTCACGTCCGGCACAACAGGCCGTCAGTTGGTTTCCCACTTGTAGCCGAGTCCCCACACCGTCACGATGTACTTCGGGGAAGAAGGAGCGTCTTCGACCTTCATCCGCAGACGGCGGATGTTCACATCCACGATCTTTTCTTCTCCCACATAGGCTTCGCCCCAGACGTATTTCAGGATGGCATTTCTGTCTAACGCCTGCCCCGGGTTGGAAAAGAAGAACTCCATGATCTGAAATTCGACCTGCGTCAGCTCGATCAGGCGGCCGTCTTTCATCAGGGAATGATTCTTCAGGTTCAGTACGAACTTGCCGGACTTGATCTCCTCCTTGAAATTGTTCTCCGAACGCATCTCGGCGATGGCTAAACGCCGGTAGAGGGCATCCACACGGGCGACCAGTTCGGTCGGACTAAAGGGCTTGGTAATATAGTCATCGGCTCCCAGCATGAGACCGGATACCTTATCCATTTCCTGTGTCCGTGCCGACAGCATAATAATGCCCAGATCGCTGTTTCTCTTCCGCAGTTCTTTGCAGACCTGCAAGCCGTCTTTTTCCGGCATCATAATATCCAGAATGGCGATGTCAAAATCGCCGTTGGCTTCTTCGTATTTTTGCAGAGCGATCGCACCGTTCTCGGCTTCTGTCACATGATAGCCGCCTCGCTCCAGATTGATGACCACAAATTCACGGATGGCTGTTTCGTCCTCCGCTACCAATATGTTTTTCATGCTGTCTCCTCCTTTAGTTCAGGTGATGTATGTCTGTAAAACATCTCTTGTGTCCTGTTGGGACGCTGTCCCAAACCCTGCCAAGGGGCTTCTCGCCCCTTGGAACCCTCGGCAGGGACGCAGTCCCTGCACCCGTCATAGAAAACTTGAATATGCTCTGTCATAAACGCCGTGTCCCCGTTTTTACAGGGCGAAAAGCAGACCCTGTTGTACCTCATCCGCCGACAGGTTCAGACTGTCATCGGCGTTTGTCTTGAAAATCTTGACCGCCACGACTGCCTTGCTGTTTTCGATATGTACATCGGGCAAAAGGTACTCCTGCTGCGGTTCCTCTGCCCATTGTTGTTCCGTAAAGCGATAAACCGTCAGCAGCTTATCGCCTAAAGAGGAAGTCGTGGTGTTCCATAGATAAAACGACAGCTGCCGTGTCTCGGCATCGCTGCGGGCTGTCACGTTACCGTTCCAACGGTCGGGCAGACACACATAGTAGCCGTCCTTTGCGTTCATCACGGTGTACAGTACCGGCGTCAGCTTTTGACCGACCATGTCATAATTGCTCCAGGCAATTTGATTGCAGACCGCTGCACCGCTTTCGTCTACCGAGGCATTCATCTGGCTGACGACCGGCACCTCCAGCACCCCATCCCCGTTGATGTCACGACAGAAGATCGCTTCACTGCGTCCGGTCGGATTGATATATTGTCCGGAAGGACTGCGGACAGCATACTGACTGATCGGATCAATCAGTTCTTCTTCGTCTATGTCATAGCAGATGATCTGTGTACAGAAGGTACCGTCACTGCGTTTGCCGTCCACTAATATACCCCGTTTCACGGCATTCACCGACACTTGTATGGGCGGAGAACCTTTGTCTTCTATGCGGGGCACCTCGCTGCTGTTGCCATCGGACGGTTCGGAGGAAGTATCGTCTTCGCTCTCCACAGGGGCAGACGGCACACGGTCTTTCGTGCCGGCAGGTGCATCCGGTGTGCTTTCCTCTGTACCCGTACCGGCTTCGGAAGAAGTCCGGTCTTTGGGATCAGCACGGTCGGAAGACGGCTCACTTTCTGTATCCGTTGACGCAGAAACGGGAGGGTCTTCTCTGACAGAAGTCTCCGCCGCCGAAGACGCTCCTGTGTTCTGAAGAGCAGAAGCCTCCAGCTTGATGCTCCGGTCATCCGCTTCCTCCGCCTGACGGCTGGCGGTGTCATTGCCGGTAGAGGTGGACGTGGACGGCTTCACCTCCGGTCGAATCGCCACATCGCCTACCATGATGTTGGAGAAGGCGATCACGTCCGATTCCAGTTCCAGCGAACAGGTACCCACCGGACGCTTGTCCTGCTCGGAATATTGCAGCAGGGTCGCCGTGGAAGCCGTCTCCTGTGTGCTGAGCTGCAGCAGGACAAGATCGTCGCACTGGTCGTTGGTAATGTCAGCGACCACCAGTTCATCATACGTTTCGGTGATGCCCATTTCGTAGACCTCATCGGATTTGAAAGAATAAGCGGTAAGAGACTTCTGGGTGGAGTTGTACGCCGTCCAGCCGATGATTACTTCCTCCCGCTTGTCGCCGTTGATGTCACAGAACAGCACCCGATCTACCCCCGAACCTGTATTGGCGTAGGTGCCAAGACACTGCCACACTTTTTTGTCTGGCTGATAGGTGATGATCGAAACATTGAGTTTCGTGTCGTCTTCGGTGGCATACAGAGCGATGGCATATTCGTTGTCGGTATTTTCGTTTCGCATGATAATAGCCGAACGGTTTTCACCCTTTTGGGGATATTTCAGCGAATAGCTGCCGCCGGCTTCATCACGGATAATGTCCTGTATCGCCGCCTTGTCGCCAGTCGCTCTGGGCGGCCGCAGCAAAGAATCGGAGCCCATCGCCGCACGGGAACAGCCGCTGAATGTCAGCAGTCCCGCTGTCAGGCAGCCGATCAGGAACCTCTTTCGGATCGTTGTCAGCATTTACTCACCTTCTGTCGGTAGGTCGATTTTTCGGGCGATCAGGAACTTGATGCAGATGCCCTCATCGGAGAACATTTTCTCATGTTCGGTCATGATATTCTCTGTGAAATCCGAGTGGTGCAGGTCATAGGTAATGTAAGTGACCACAAAGCCGCATGAGCGGAAGTAGTCCAGACTCTCTTCAAAGAGAGCGTCATCGTCCGTTTTGAAGCGGATTTCGCCGCCATCCTTGAGGAATGTCCGATACTGCATCAACTGACGGGGATGCGTCAGGCGGCGTTTTTTGTGCTTCATGCGGGGCCACGGGTTGCAGAAGTTGATGTAGATGCGGTCTACCCGATCTTCTTCGCCCATCATCAGGTTGATACGCTCAATGTTATGAGCGGTCAACCGCACATTGTCGGTATCACGGTGTCCGGCGTACACTTTTTCTACGTTGCGTTTGGCGAGTCCAAGCATCTCGTACTTGATGTCCACCGCCAAATAGTTATGTAACGGATCGTGGAAGGCCGCCTGCGAAACAAAGCCGCCTTTGCCGCAGCCCAGTTCTACATACAGCGGCAAGTCCTGCGGAAAACTGGCGTTCCACTTTCCTTTCAGGGCATCCGGTTCTTGTATAAAAAAGCGGCTGGCTTCCAGTTCTGGCTTCGCCCACGGTTTATGTCTGATTCTCATAGTGTTTCATTCCTGTTCATGTTGGGATTCTTACCCTACATTATAGCAAAGACAGCCGCACGCTTTTTTCTCTATGAGAATTTTCCCATGAAATTTAACTACAGGCGGGTTCTTACGAACCAACACAAATATGTCAAGAAAGCCGCCCGAGTAACACTGCTGTTTTGGCTGTCATTGACTGCAAAAAGCCCAAGTACACAGCGGCGGGTGCGTGACCGCACTGGACAACTCCGGCGGAGTGCACCACAAGGGTACTCCCTTTGGTCGCCTCCGCTCTCAACTCCGCTGCCGCTCCATGAAGCTTGTTGAACACACAACCGTTGGCTATACTACCAAACCTACACCATTTGGTGAGTGTCGCTCTGTTCTCGTCATCCGTCACTTCTATTCCGTAGGAAAACATTCATCAGCGTGGTGTCCCGCAGGCTTTCACGAACCACCACAGATACGTCAAGAAAGCCGCCCGAGTAACACTGCTGTTTTGGCTGTTATTGACTGCAAAAAGCCCCAGTACACAGCGGCGGGACGCCGCCGGTGGGACGCCGCCCCGCATCGGATACATAGGCTATTGGTCAGCTATCGACCGCACACAGCGTAACAAATAAGATGCTGACCAGAAGATACGCAAAGAAAAAGGCTGTGATGCCCAGCATCACTGTGGCAAAGATCACACCCACCGTCAGATCGGCAGCAAGTGTCAAAACGGCTGCAAGTACCGTGCCGATGATGCCAAAGAACAACCCGCCAAAATGACACCGCAGGCATTGTTTCTTGACCGAAGTGTCCCGCAGGGCAAAAGCAGCCGTTGGCACGGCAAACAGTGCCGTCAAGCCTGTGACCAGTACCGCCAGTATTACGGGGAACAGGTTCGGCAGGAAGCCGTTGATAAACAGCAGTACCATCACGGCAGCAAAAACCAGACCGGCAATAATGCCGACCAAAATCATCATGCCGTTGCGGCAGTTCGTCTGACAGGTAGCACATCGTTTTTCAGGGTAGTCGTTGGACATACCGGTTGTTTCATATCCACAAAGCATTGTTCTCTCTCCCTTATCTTGGAATAATGGGGTGCCGTGCGGACTTTCTGTCCGATGCCATGACACACGGGAGAAATCCGCACCCTCCCCTATATCAAAACCGCCTCTGCCGCATTTTGCGTCACAGCGGCGGATGTATTAAGCCGCTTTTCGGTGGGTTCTATTGTATACTATGACGGAAACATCCAAAAGGTGTTTACTTTTTCGGGAAAGCTGTGTATAATAGGAGTGTTCGTTGTGTATTCAAGTTCTCTAACCTGCCGCAAAGCCGGCACTCTTTTCGCCTATCACAGCGTGTGTGTCCGTGGGCGGAACCATCGCCGATCCGGTCATAGGGCAGGCAGGGAACAACATTATCATCAAGAAAGAATAGGGGATCAACATGGCTGTAAAAATCGGAAGAAACGACCCGTGCTGGTGCGGCAGCGGCAGGAAATACAAAAAGTGCCACGAGGCGTTTGACGACAAGATCGCATACTTCAAGAGTCAGGGACACCTTGTGCCCGATCATTCTCTCATCAAAACACCCGCACAGATCGAGAAGATCAAGGAAAGCTGCAAGGTCAATATCGCCGTACTGGATGCGGTCGCCGCACAGATCCATGCGGGCATGACCACACAGGAGATTGACGATATTGTCGCCGCCAAAACCGCCGAAATGGGAGCCATTCCCGCTCCGCTCCACTATGAGGGCTACCCCAAGAGCGTTTGCACATCCATCAATGAGGTCGTGTGTCACGGTATCCCGTCGGACAAGGTCGTACTCCAAGACGGTGACATCATCAATGTAGATGCCTCTACCATCCTCAACGGCTATTTTTCCGACTCGTCCCGTATGTTCTGTATCGGTGATGTCAGCCCCGAAAAGAAGAAGCTGGTCGAGGTCGTCAAAGAGTGTGTTGAGCGAGGACTCGAAAAGGTACAGCCATGGGGCTTTTTGGGTGATATGGGACAGGCTGTCAACGACCATGCCACTGCCAACGGCTATGAAGTCGTGCGGGAGATTGGCGGTCACGGTGTGGGACTGGAATTTCACGAAGACCCGTGGGTCAGCTACGTCACCAAAGCCGGTGAGGATATGCTGTTGGTACCCGGCATGATCTTCACCATCGAACCAATGGTGAACATGGGCGGTCACAAGGTCGTGGTCGATCAAAAGGACGGCTGGACTGTCACCACCGCCGACAAAAAACCTTCTGCCCAGTGGGAGATCATGGTACTGGTCACCGAAACCGGTCACGAGGTGCTGTGCTGGTGATACGTTTCGCCAACAGGCACCTTCCGCACAGAGTTGTCCGGCACACGGCAGGCGTGACAAAAAACTGACCGTCTCCTGCC
>CACZZU010000020.1 GCA_902785765.1 uncultured Ruminococcus sp. | reverse complement strand
CTACTCCTACTCCTGTTAATCCTTCTGACAGCGTAAAGACCGGCGATGCTACGATGCCTGTTGCAGTTGCTACGGTAGCTGTTGCTGCTCTGGGTGTTGTCCTCTTTGCTAGAAAGAAGACAAAGGAAGACTAATTCATCTCCGATGGAGATTGACTCCCTTTAGCCAATAACCCCACATCCCGCAGGATTTCACCGTCCTGCGGGATGTTCTTTTTTGGGGGTAGGGAAGAACCGCATAGTTCTTTCCTGATAGGTAAGTCAAGTGTGCTGCTGTTTTGCGGTGAACAGGTGGTGTCCGGATGGCCTTCTACAACGAATGGACAACAAAGAACCGTCCCAACGCTTCTCAATGAAGGCGTTGGGACGGTTCTTTGAAGGTGTTTCATGCAGAGCGGAAGGGTGACTCCATCGCTTCCTGTTCATGGATGGAGGCGGGTGACGGTATAGCCGTCTTTCTGGAGGAGATCAAGGATGCCGCCCTCGCCGTAATAGTGGAGAACGCCGACCAGGAAGAAGACTTTGTCGCCGTTCTGGAGATATTGTTCAGCGACATTCGTCATCGAACGGTTGCGGGTCAGTATCAGTTTGTCGATGTACTCCTGATAGAGAGCAGCATTTTCGGAAGAGTCAACGTCCGTGAAGGTGCCGCTCAATACGAGATCTTCCGATACGGTGCCTGCTTTCCATTGTTCGTACAGATCGAGGGTCGACTCGTTGGTGTAGGTGTCGAAGTTGGGCTGGAGGTACTCGGCGACCATCAGATCGCTTAATTCATCCGAGAAGCTATTGAACATCTCGAACTGGAAGGTAAGGGACTCAATTTCCCGCACTGGTTTATTGTCCGCCTTGGCACGGGTGATGAATTTCAGATCCACGCCATTGGCGGCATCAAGATTGATGGTATTGGTGATCGTGGTGGAGAGCAGAGATGTCCAGATGAAGGGCCTGAACCGGTTGTAGGCGGCATTGTAAAGCCCTGCGGCGGTTAGCTTGTTGACTGCTCCCTGATAGGTTTCGGGGGAAAGGTGGTCTTCGATGGTCGTACCGTCTGTGTAGAGGAATAAGGGAGCATACTGTTGGGCAAGAGAGGGATCTTCCATGACGCCGGAAATATCGGCTTCGACCGCTATTGAATCGCAGGACTGGTACGCCTGTTCCACATAGTCGGGCATATAATTCACTGCCTCGTCTCCCATGTGGATGCTGCCCATCATGTAGATGATGTGACCGTTACGGTCTTCAACCTTCCAGGCGGCGGGGGTGATCGTTTCGCCCGTAGGAGAGGAGGAGGGGGAGGTGGAGGGGGTTGGGTCAGAAGTCGAGGGGGAGGTGGAGGGAGTTGGGTCAGAAGTCGAGGGGGAGGTGGAGGGAGTTGGATCAGAAGTCGAGGGGGAGGTGGAGGGAGTTGGATCAGAAGTTGAGGGGGAGGGCTCGGAAGTTGGTGCGGATTCGGGAGCATTACTGCTGCCGAGGATCGGGAAAATCGGCTGCAAGCTGCTGTTTTGGCTGCAGCCATACAGCGGTACTGTCAGACACAAGGCGGCTAACAGTGTGCACAGCATTTTTTTGTGTTTCATACAGACCAATCCTTTCCAGGTGAATTGATCCCCATTCATACGGGGAAAAGGGACTGCCCTTCGATAAAGGCGATTTCTTTGTACACCGCAGGATACAAAAATAAGGGCGTACCTTGCGGCAACGCCCTTACCTTTGTGTCAAAAGCAGTAACCCGCAGATTACTTCGATGCTTTCTTCATTTTTGCAGCAACAACACCCGTGCCGAGGGCAGCAACGCCGGTCGCAGCCAAAACAGCTACAACAGCAGTGCTATTGTCGCCAGTAGCCGGAACTTCAGGCTGCTTCTGGGAATCGCCCAGAGTGGCGGCACTAGCGGAAACAGAGATCGCAAGAGCGGCTGCAACGGTGGTAAGTGCTACAAAAACAGCTTTTTTGAGTCTCATGGTAAACATCCTTCTTAATTGATTGCAATATTCCTGCAACATAGTTATTATACCACCAAAACACGGATAAGTCAATGAGGTTTGGGAATTTCCGGCGAGAAAAGGCAACAAAAAACGCTGGAAAGATTGTATAGAATTACCAGAGCCATTCCTGCGGGCAGAGAAGAAAGGCTGCTAGACGATCGGTTCATCTTCGGCGGTGGAGAGCAGGTATTCTGCGTAGCGAAAGTCCTCGGGGTAAGTCAGCTTGATGTTGCGGCGGTCACCGCTGACGAGCCGCACAGGGAGTCCCTGTTGTCGAAAAAGACTGCATACGTCCGTTGCGGCGGCTTTTTGCTGTTCGTTCAGTGCGGCATATACCTGACGGAAGGTGCTGATGCGAAAAGTCTGTGGGGTCTGAATACGGTAAAGTGTGCTCCGATCGGGAAAGCTGTCGGCGGTGCGGGTATCATGGGTACAGACCACAGTATCCGTTTCGGGGATCGCCGTGGTGCAGACAGAGACCGTGCTGTCACACATGGCGGCGATACTGTCGTCGATCATGCGGTCTGTCACAAAGGGACGCACGGCATCGTGAGAGAGTACAAGCGTGTCGGTGGTACATGATAGGGAGGACACCATATAGTCGATGATCCGGACAATGGTATCGTTGCGATTCGACCCGCCATTGACGAGATATACGGGCTGTTGGGGGCAATACCGTGCCAACAGATCGTGTGTTTGATCGTAGAGGTCAGGGGCGATACCGATGACCACGCCATCTATTTGCGGATGCCGCAGGAAGTGTTCCACTGTGTGGAACAGAACCGGCTTGCCGCCGAGCGGCAGCAATTGTTTTGGCAGCGAACCGCCCATGCGGGTACCGTGTCCGCCGGCCACCAGAGCAGCGAAGATCATTTGGCTCTCCTTCCATCCTTCGGGTTAAGCAATCCTTCGGTACGTTCCTTGTTGCGTTTGAAACGGTGGTAGGACACGAAAAACAAGATCACGATCAGCAGCAGGACAGTGCCTTCCACAGCAATGATGATCCAACTGTGGGTGTTGTTGTTGGGCGAGATGACTGTCACCTTGCAGGATTTGGCGATGCGTCCGTTGGCTGTACTGAATACGACTGTTGCGGTGCCCTCTGACAGGGCGGTAATGTGACCGTCCATATCGACAGCAGCGATCTTGTCGTTATCGGTCGTGGCTTTGAGGGTCGGCAGAACCGCATTGGCAGGCAATACACGGAAACTCATGTCGTAAGACGTACCGGTTTCCAGCGTCAGCGTGGTCTTGTCCGGTATGATGTCCTGCACTTCCTCCGTGCCTTCTTTTTCGCTCTGATAGAGGATGACCAGTTGTCCGTCATTGATGATGCACGACAGATTCATATCCCGTGTGCCGACACTTAACTGACCGGAAGCTAACGGCTTGGTATCTTCGACATTCTTCAAGACCCGCAGCGTGTAGCTGCCCCGCACGATACCATCGAAGTAGAACTTGCCTTCTGTGTCAGTGGTCGTCTCGAAGGATTCGCTGGCATTGGCAATCTCTACGATGACATTCCGTTTTCGCTCACCGGCCACAGAGTACAGAGTACCGTTCAGTGAGACGCTGAAATTGCGTCCGGCTTTGGCTGTGACTTTGATCATGCACTTGGCAGAGACAGCGGCACTGCCGGATTCTACCGTGATGACAGCATCACCGGCCTTGAGTGCCTTGAGGTTGCCGTTTTTATCGACCCGCACAATGGTGTCGTCCGAACTGCTGTAATACAGGCGGGGGTCATCGGCATCAGCCGGTTCGACCGCCGCCTTGAGGGTATAAGATTCGCCTTCGGTCAGTGTCACGCTCTGTGTTTCGAGAGCGACCTGCTGCGGAGCGGTACCGTCACGCACGGTTACAGTACAGGCAGCCTGGTTGCCCTGTTCGTCCGTAGCGGTCACGACAGAAGTGCCCACCGACAACGCTTTGACCATGCCTTCTGCATTGACGGACACGATACCGGGGTCAGATGAAGTATAGGATGCGATGGTCACGTTCTTTTTCATCGTGAGCGGGAAACTCTGGTTAGGATAGAGCGTGAAGCTGTCGCGGGTAAAGTCAATGACATCACCGACCGCCGCTGCCGGCCACGCCCACAATCCCAACAAAAGGGTGAGGACAAGACAGAAGGGAACGATTCGTTTCTTCATAGATGAGTTACCTCCGGAGTAGGAATTTCGACAGTGTCCGAGCCGCCGCTCAATACGCTGTACAAATAGGGTCGGACGTGTTCGATCTGGTACCGGGCGGGCAGGACAGCGTGGTCTTTCAGACGCTGATAGAGTGCATGGTCGTTCAGGAGTTTTTGCCACTGTGCGGTCAGCCTGTCCGCTGCATGGTCGGTATGAATGTCAAATAGCAGCCCGTTGTCACCGTCTGTCAGAAGGTCAGTATGTCCCTTGATGCGGGACGCAACCACCGGTATGCCGCAGTACAGGGCTTCCATCACGTTAAAGGGCAGACCTTCCATGGTAGCGGCAGATACCAACACATCGGCACAACGATACAGTGCCGCAGGTTCCGCTACCTGACCGAGAAAGTGAACAAACGGCTGCAGCTCATAGCGAGCGGTAAGCTGCTGACAGGCTTCTTGTGTGGCACCTTGTCCGGCCAACAGCAGTCGACAGCGGCGGCGTGCCGTCAAAGGCAGACGGTTCAGAGCCTCGATCAGCAAAGCCTGGTTCTTGCGGGCAGAAAACTCTCCTACACACAACAGTACCATCGTATCTTCATCGGCACCGTATTGCTGACGCAGCGTTTGCCGTTCTTTTTGGGTGATGGAAGGGAAGCGTTCACCGCACAGTCCCATCCCGTGAGTGAAAACGATTTGTTCGGAGAGGTGATACCGCCGAGCTAACTGTTCATCTTCGTGATTCATCACGACCAGCGTGTCGGTCACCTTTGCCAGATGTTTTTCAACCATTCGATAGACGCGTGAACGCAGCTGCCTGCTGTCATCGAACATATAGCCGTGAGAAATATGCACGCAGCGGGGACGTTCCTGCTGCGGCAGGCGTTTCACGGCCATCCGCAGAGCAAAACCGGCAAGAGTAGCGTTGCTGTACACGAGCGTGTAGTGATTTTCCCGCAGTAAGGCGGTAAGCTGACGGATGGTTTTCCAGTTCTCGACCGACAGGGGATTTTTCACAAAGTGCATATCATAGCACCGCCCGAGCAGAGGGTGTTTCACAGTTCCTTCGGCGGCGACATCGACCTGCCAGCCCGCTTCCCGAAAGGCTTGAATGTATGGCAGGTGAAAGTTCACGATATGCGAAAGGCGGGAAGCCACGATCAACATCTTTTCCATAACAACTACACCCCACAAAAGCACGGGCGGAAATGCCGCCTGCGGCAGGTGAAAGCTCCAAACGCACTAGAAGTGGAACCAAGTGGCGTAGTTGGAGGCGTGGTGGGCGTCCTCGTTGAGTCCGTAGTAGAAGTGGAGGTAGGACAGAGCCAGAATCAGTACCAGAAAGCCAATGGACAAAATGGTCTTCGCTTTCGGCGATGTCCAATCAATGACACGCTCGTCCGCAGTCACATAGTGAACGCCCCTGCTCTTGAGAGAACGGAAGATAACGGGTGCCAGCAGGAGCATGAAGATGATGAAGTAGTACGACAACCGCTCGATGATACTGTGTTTGGACATGGTCACCATCATCAGTGTGCCGATAAAGGTGAGGTTTACCAGATATTTATTCTCGTTGGTGAGGTTGATGGTCTCGGTTTTGACCAACAGGAAAGCAATCACCGTCAGGACGAGCGGCAGGATGGCGTAAATGAAGGACAGACCCTCCACGATGAAAACAGACTCCTTGTACTCTTCGTGGTAGAAATTCGTGACGAGGTCGATCAGGTTAGTGGAAGCTACATAGAACCACAGCAGGAAAAAGCCGTAGAACAGCAGTTCTTTCAGTCCGGGTTTCATCTTGACGAGCAGATAGATCGGCAGCATGAACAGCACCGTTTGGTGGAAGAACGAGGCGATTACGATGATGACGGCGTACCAGATGAATTTGTTGCGTTTCATAAAATGCCACGCCAGCATCAGCAGAGAAACGGCGATCATCTGCCGCAGGAAGTTCATGCTCATGAAGTACATGAACAGGTTGACATACAGGATGGTGGACAGCCACGGCATTTCCGAATTTTTATAGATGAAAACAGCGGCGGGCAGGATGGCTATTACGGACAGGATAATCATATACCACTGATAGTCCATGCCGGGTATCATACCCAGCAGCTTTGTGAAGAGGATGAAGCCCGGTTCCCAGTCCTTGTAGGAGAAGGTTTCAAAACCGGTCATGGCCATATTGCGGAAGCCTACGGCGTACATATTGTAGTCGGCACCGATGCCTTTACGGAATGCCATCAGTACGAACAGCATACTGAACGCCAGCAGGATATAGATCAGGTTCTTCGCCTTGGACGGCTTATGAAAGCACAACAGCCCTGCCAGTACCAGCAGCACCGCATGGATGATAGTATAGAATAACAATCACAACATCTCCTGTCTGTGTATAGGGTCGGTCAATCAGCGAAACGGTCGGGTATCGACCGAGGAAAGAGAGCATACCGTTCCCGATGAGGGAAAACGTGAGCGGCGTGAGAAGATCCGCCAGAGCCGACGGGAACTGTTCGTTGTACAGAGCGGCCTGTCAGCATGATGTGCTTTTCGGCGGATCGTCCAACGCTAGCGGGCGTTTTTAGAGGCAACAATCTTCGACAGCGTTTTGAAGAGGATCTTGATGTCAAACAGCACCGACCAGTGTTCTATGTAATAGATGTCGCAGCGGATACGCTCCTCGATAGAAGTATCGCTGCCGCGAAGGTCATTGACCTGTGCCCATCCGGTGATGCCAGGCTTGACGTAGTGCTTGACCATATAGAGCGGCACAGACTTGCGGTACTCCTTGACATAGTGAGGAATCTCCGGTCGGGGTCCCACCAGACTCATATCGCCCTTGAGGACGTTCACAAGTTGGGGCAGCTCGTCAATGCTGAATTTGCGGATGAAGTGTCCCACCGGCGTACAGCGGGGGTCGTTTTTTTCGGTGCCGGACAGGTCCGATTCGGTTTCCACCCGCATGGAGCGGAATTTATACATCGTGAACGGACGCTGTCCCAAACCGACCCGCTTTTGCTTGAAGATCACGCTGCCGGGAGAAGTGGCTTTGATAGCGATTGCTGTCACGAGCATCACAGGTGACGTAAGAATGAGCATCAGCAGTGAGACGATGATGTCCATTGTCCGCTTGATGAACTTGTTAAGCGTTCTGTCCAGCGGGACACGCCGCATACTCATGACGGGGATCCCGTCAAAGGTCGTGATATAGATACGGGATGAGAAGCTGGAGAACATATTGGGGATGATGGAAAACTTCACGCCCCAACGTTCACAGATGGAGATCAGATGTTCCAGCGAAGGCTGTGACTTATCCGAAAGCATAATGAGGGCTTCATCGGGAAGGGAGGAAGCGAAGTATTTCGAGACCTTCTTGAAGTTGCCGAAATACGGCAGATCCAACTGGGAGTGGGGTGCATTATCAAAGTAACCGGCGATCTGGTAGCCGAGATCAGGCGAAGAACGTATTTTTTGAAGGAAGTTTTCGGTGCAGTTGTTCACACCGAGCAGGACGAGGTATTTCTTGTTGTAGCCCTTTTTACGCATATACCGCAGAAACCGCCGCAGCAGAAAGCGGTACAGGCACGCAATCAGGCATTCCAAAAAGAAGTAGAACATCAAGGCAAGCTGGAAGCGTTCCAGTTCCGAGAAGATCAAAGCCACCGTTATCAGAATGACAAAGACGGCGAGACCGGCCTTGAGGATATTGACTACTTCGTGAATAAAGGCCGTGGAACGGTAGGAACGGTACAGGTCACAGGCACGGTTGCATAGTACCTGTAAGGCGGCCACGGCCAGCGGCAGGAAAACCTTCCAAAATGTTGGATGCGGCAGACCGTCCAATATATTGGTATCGAACAGCAGCAGTACGATACCGTAAGCGATGATACTGCCGGCAGCACTAATAGCGATATCCATGGTAATATGCACCGCATTCAGGCTGCTTTGATACTGTTTGATCATGCGTTCTCACCACCTTGTGTTTTTGCAGCAGTCAGGGTCGCAGCAGTGCCTTGGATGGCTGTTGTCATCGTATTCTATTGTAAACGATTGACTGACGGTAGTCAATAACTTTTTCCGGAAGACGGGGCAAAAACTGCCTTTTTCGTCTGAAATCACCATGTCTGTTCCCATGATAAGATAAGATGTTCGGTGGAATATTTCTGACGATCCTCTGCGATAAACCGCTGCGGAAACATATGTGACAACGCGGGGGATGCCGGATACGCACTACGATGTTCCTGCCGGTCATTGTTGTGCTTGGATGAGGTTTGCAGCCTACACTTTACAGGATTTTTTTCATTCGTTGCCCCCATGCAGGTGTTACGCACAAAAACACGGGCTTGATGCCGGCGACAGCTATCGCACGCAAGCCCGTGTTTTTTGTAGAGATGAGGAACAGGGGAACGGTTCACTGAACCTGTCTGTTTTTGCGGAACCGATGCGTTTTTTACGCTTCCGAGCAGCCGGAACAGACGATAGCGGCACAAGCTGTCGGCAGCGGTGAAGGACAGGTCAATCCCTGTGGAACAAATCTTTGGTATAGACTTTCCCGCTCACGTCATCGAGAAGAGTGTCATAGCGATTGGCGAGAATGACATCACATCTTGTCTTGAAAGCGTCCAGATCATTGACGACGACACAATCCGCATAGACAGATCCATGGGGGAGAGTGGGTTCATAGATGATGAGGTTCACGCCCGTTTTCTTCAAACGGTTCATTACGCCCTGAATGGAGCTGTGACGGAAGTTATCGCTGTTGTGCTTCATGGTCAGGCGAAACACACCAATGATAATGTCCTCCGCTGGTTTTTCAGGAAAACCGGCTTGGTGCAGTACCCGGTCGGCGATAAAGGTTTTGCGGGTACGGTTGCTTTCCACGATTGCACGGATGAGGTTTTCCGGGACATTCTGATAGTTGGCCAATAACTGTTTGGTATCTTTGGGCAGACAATAACCGCCGTACCCAAAACTGGGGTTGTTGTAGAAATCACCGATCCGTGGATCAAGGCACACGCCGCGGATGATTTTTTGAGAGTCAAGATGCTTGAGTTCGGCGTAGGTATCCAGTTCGTTGAAATAGGACACACGCAGAGCCAGATAAGTATTGGCAAAAAGCTTGACCGCTTCCGCTTCAGCCGTGCCCATCTTCTCGAAGGGCACATTCTGCCGCAAAGCACTCTCCTGCATAAGGGACACATAGCGGTCGGCATATTCCGCCAACCGTTGGTTGGCAGGATCGAACCCGATGATAATGCGGGAAGGGTAGAGGTTGTCATAGAGTGCTTTGGATTCCCGCAGAAATTCAGGGCTGAACATGATGTCGGGATAGCCCGTTTGACGGATCAGACTTTCGGTATAGCCAACCGGAATGGTGGATTTGATGACCACAACCGCCTGACTGTGACACCGAAGGACGATGTTCATTACGTCCTCGATACAGGATGTGTCAAAATAGTTTTGTTCGGCATCATAGTTGGTCGGAACAGCGATGATGACCATATCCGCATCAGCATAAGCCCGTTCGGCGTCGGCGGTGGCGGTAAGGTGCAGCTCTTTTTCGGCGAAGAAGCGTTCGATCTCTGCATCTGCAAGGGGAGAGCGTCTGTTATTCACCATGTCGATTCGCCCACGATCGACATCCACAGCTGTAACCTCATGCTTTTGTGAAAGCAGCGTGCTCACGGAAAGTCCCACATATCCTAGTCCGGCCACTGCGATTTTCATTATTCAACACACCTTTCTATGGGCAAAGCGTGAACCGTCATATTCGACGGCAGATCGCTGCAAGAGGGCAGACCACCCTCTTTTTGAGATTTTCACTATGTATAGACATCTGGATGTTGGCATCATTCTGACCACATCCATCCCTATTATACTTGATTGCCATGGCAAATACAATAGCCAAAAATCTCACACTATTTCTGGTTAAAAGGTGGTTAGGGCTTGATAAAGCGGGGACTTTTTGCTATGATAGGTTCAAGATATTGTCAGCAAGAGAAAGAGGGGGATTCCTATGAACGGAACCGATGAACAGCCAAAGGTTACCGTGATATTAAGTGTGTACAACATGGAGGCATATCTTCGCCAATGTATGGATAGTCTGGTGAATCAGACATTGGAGGACATCGAGATCATCTGTGTGGACGATGCTTCGACAGATGGCTCTCCTGCTATCCTGCAGGAATATGCGGCGGCCGACAGCCGTATTCGGGTCGTCACACAAACACACGGCGGTGCCGGAAAAGCCCGCAATACCGGACTCAAACTGGCTTGCGGCACATATTTGTCCATTCTGGATGCCGACGATTTTTATGAGCCGACCATGCTGGAATACGCCTATCAAGCGGCCATAGCCCATCGGGCACAAGTTACGGTGTTCCGCACCGATTTTTATAATCAGCAAAACGGGCGTTTTGAGCCGTGCAACTACAGCATCAAACCGGAAATGCTGCCGCCGGAAAATCCTTTCGGTGTGCAGGCACTTTCGGACAGGATCTTTAACGTCGGCTGCGGCTGGGCATGGGACAAACTCTATGAGAGGCGTTTTGTGGCAGAAAACAATATCAGCTTTCAGGAGATCCGCACCACCAACGATATGCTCTTTGTGTTCTATCTCTACACCCGTGCGGAACGCATTTACTTTTTGGATGAACTGCTGATTCACCATCGTGTGAACGCTTTCCGTTCCTTGTCGGTCACACGAGAAAAGTCTTGGAACAACTTTTATCTGGCGTTGATCGCTCTCAAGGAACGCCTGATACAAGATGGCACTTACCATCAGTTCCGCCACAGTTTTGTCAACTGGGCGTTGAACTTCTCCTTGTGGCACATCGACACCATTTCATCCACTATCCGCCGAAAACTCGTGGAGCGGTGTCGGGAAGAGTATTTTGCCGCTCTGGATATTCCGGACAACAGCAGGGACTATTTCTTGAGCGAACGTGAATACGAAAGGATGTTGGAAATCATGAACAGCAGCAGTGAAACAAAGGTCAGCGTGGTCATTCCCGTCTACAACGGAGCGGCCTATCTTTCACAGTGTCTGGACAGTGTTTGTGCACAGACCTTGCGGGAAATTCAAATCATTGTGGTGGACGATGCCTCGACCGATCAGACCCCTGCCATTCTCAAAAGTTATGAAGAACGAGACCTGCGTGTGATGGTCATTCGCAAGGATGAGCACACCAACGCCGGTGACAGCCGCAATCTGGGGATGCGTTATGCCGAAGGCGAGTATTTGTCCTTTCTGGATGCAGATGACTTCTTTGAACCTACCATGTTGGCACAAGCTTATCAAACGGCAAAGGAACAGAACGCTCAAATTGTTGCCTTCCGCTGCAACCAGTTTGATGACGGCAGCCAAACCTTCCGTGACTGTCCTTGGACGCTCAAATTGGACATGATGCCTCCGCAGCGTCCTTTTTCAGCCGATGATTGTGCCGACCAGCTTTTCACGATGACCAGTTGCACGGCGTGGGACAAGCTTTTCCTGAAAGATTTTGTGACCGAACAAGCCCTGTGTTTCCAGAATGTGCCGTCCTGTAACGATATGGTATTCACCTTTTCCGCCTATTCTGTGGCAGAAAGGATCACTACGCTGGACGCAGTGCTTGTTCATCAGCGGGTAGGGCAGGTAAAGTACTATGCACAAGATATTGAGTACCTCTGGCACAATTTCTATGACGCCCTGATCACACTCAAACTCTTCCTGCAGTACAGAGAACGGTACGATACTTTCCGCAAGAGTTTTGTGAACTGGGCAATCGACTTTTCCCTCTGGAATATGCACAACTACCACGACTATTTTCGTGATCTGATCCGTCAGAGCCTGAAGAATCAATTCTTCGAGGATCTTGACATCAGCACGTCACCGGAGGAGGACTTTTTCGACAAATCGCTTTATCAGGAAATGCGTGCCATTATGGACGAGAAGAACCATTCACCTTCGGCTGTGCCGAAGGTGTCGATTTTGATTCCTACCTACAACGTGGAGCAGTACCTTCGTGTCTGCCTCGACAGTGCCGTCAACCAAACCTTGGAGGACATTGAGATCATTGTCATCAATGATGGTTCCACCGATAATTGTCTCTCCATCGCCCAAGAGTATGCCGACAGGGACTCCCGTGTCAAAATTATTGACAAGGAAAACGGCGGCTATGGGATGGCAATGAACCGTGGGCTTGATCTTGCTGTCGGAGAGTACATTGGTATTATCGAGCCGGATGACTATGTGGATCTGCACATGTTTGAGGATCTGTATCGTCTGGCCAAAGAAAACGCACTGGATTTTATCAAATCCGATTTCAACCGCTTTATGCACGACCGCTACGGCAACCTGATTTTTATGTACCACAAAATCGCCAAACAGGACGAAAACTATCGTGTGGTCATCAAGCCTTCCGAGGAAAAGAAGTCTTTCACCTATGTGATGAACACATGGTCGGGTATCTACCGCAGGGCATTTTTGGAAGAACATGGTATCCGTCACCACGAAACGCCCGGTGCTTCTTTTCAGGATAACGGGTTTTGGTTCCAGACGATGATGTATGCCGAGCGAGCCATGTTCTATGACAAGCCCTACTACTATAACCGCAGAGACAATCCCAATTCGTCTGTCAATAGCCGTGAGAAAGTATACTGCATGAATCAGGAGTATGCGTACATCCGCCAACTGTTGGAGACACATCCAGAAAAAGCCTCCGAATTGTTGGGGGTCTTCCATTGGAAAAAGTACCACAACTATATGTTCCGCTACGGCGTGATCGCAGAACAATATCAGGAAGAATACATTCTGACCATGGCGGCAGAATTTCAAGAGGCTATTGAGCGGAAGGAACTGGATGAGTCTTTGTTTGAACCGTTTGAACTGGAGTACATCCACTGGATGATCGAGGATCCTCACGATTTTTACCTGTATAACAACCGTACCGTTCCGGCGGTATCGGTCATCATCCCCGTGTTCAATACCGCAGAATTTCTGCCGCAGTGTCTGGACAGTGTACTGAACCAGACGCTGACACCCATCGAGGTGATTTGTGTCGATGATGGTTCCACGGATAATAGTGTCGCCATCCTGAAAGAATATGAACAAAGGGACAGCCGTGTCAAAGTCCTTTTGCAGGAAAACAAAGGCGGTGGGGCAGCTCGCAACAAAGGAATGGCGATCGCCACGGGCAAGTATTTGTCGTTCCTCGACTCTGATGACTTTTTTGAACCCACCATGTTGGAAGAAGCCTACAAAAAGTGTGAACGTGTGGGAGCGGACATCTGCGTCTATAAAGTTCGCCGCTACGATCAGAACACGGGTCGCTACTCTTCCGACAGAGGTTCCTTTGTAGAGGACAACTTTCCTTCCAAGCAATCCGGCATAGAGTATTTCAGTGCGGCCGATCTGGGAGAGCGTGTGTTCAACACGTTCCAGACATGGCCATGGAACAAAATGTTCAACAGACGTTTTGTCGTGCAGAACGATCTGCACTTTCAGGAGATCTTACGCACCAACGATATGTACTTTGTCAATACGGCTCTCATGCGGGCTAAACGCATCACGGTCGTGCGGCTGGAACTGGTCAACTACCGTGAGGGTACCACCAATAATTGTCAAGCCACCAACCATAAGGCTCCCACAGACTTTCACAAGGCACTTTCCGCTCTGTATGACGAGGTGCTGAAACGGCCAACCCAAGCCTTGCTGAACAGTTTCAGCAATCTGTATGTTCGGAGCTGCCACTACAATTTGAACTCGGTATTTAATAAAGATGCGGAAGCCTATGCCTTCCTTTATCGCTATCTTCACGGCGAAGGGTTTGATGTCTTTGATCCCCTGAACATTGACCCGACCTGTATTACCCGTGACAATCAATATGCTCTGCGGGATTGTTGTCAAGTCAGGAAGCGTACGTTTGAAAACTACATGGTAGATAAACTGCGGTATAATCGTCAACAAGTGCAGAGTGCCAATCAACAACTCACGGAATTGAAAGCCATCAAGCGGAAGTACGATGAACTCCGTGAGCTATTGAAGCAATACCTGTGATCGTTTCCGGCGAATGCCGGTACGGTTCTCACCATGGAAGGAGGAACCACATTCCATGCTTGAAGATAAAAATTCATACGATGTAGGGATCGTCGGTTATTGGTGGTCTACCAATTACGGCAGTGTAGCGACCTATTATGCCTTGTATAAAGAAATAGAAGAGGCCGGTCTGCGTCCGGTACTCATTGATCGTCCGGAAAGTGTTTCTACAGGAGAAGGAACGAATGTGTTTTCTCGTCATTTCATGCAGCAATATGCGACGGTGTCTCCCAGCTATAGCTGGAGTGAAACAGAGCGATACAACGAGTTGTGCGATACCTTTATAGTTGGTTCTGATCAGGTCTGGACAGCTACCGCTATCAAGGGATCCCACTATTTCTTCTTCCTGGATTTTGCTTCGGACGAAAAAAAGAAACTGGCCTATGCCGCATCCTTTGGAGAGACATTCACAGTGAATCAGGAAATGCAGCAGACAGTCAGCCGGCACCTGAAGCGTTTCGACGGTATTTCCGTTCGGGAATTTCAGGCGGTCGACATCTGCCGTGATCAATTGGACGTGACGGCAGAATGGGTGATGGATCCGGTGTTTTTGCCGGATAAAAAACATTGGTCGGCTCTGGCGGACAAGGCCAAACGCAAGGTGGCGGATATTCTTGGCAAAGATCAGAAATACCTGCTGGCCTATATTCTGAACCCTTCTGACGAAAAGAGGGAGATCGTC
>CACZZU010000019.1 GCA_902785765.1 uncultured Ruminococcus sp. | reverse complement strand
CTTCCTTCTGTTGAGGCGGTGCAGTGTATCACAGGAACACCTTGTTCGGATCCTCTCGCTGCCGTTCCCTCCGACTTGCTGCACACACAGCCATTATCATACTGTCCGTTCCACCGTTAGTTGGTGAGTGACGTTTTTCACTTCCCATCCGATATTTCTGTTCTGTAAACGAACATTCATGGCAGCGGATTCCCGCGTCCCTTCACGAACATGATACGGTATGTTACCCGATACATTTCCCGTCTTTTGGTGCAGCCCCTTCGTTCACATCATTTTACATTAGACCTGTTCGGCAACTTTGTGTTTCTCCGAACATCTGCACAGGATTTCCCGCAGAAACCCTCACGTTATCCGAAATGTCGGGAATAAAATGCGGCTGTTTTCCTGTGCTGTCGAACAGGTCGATTGGTCTTTACCATTCAATGGACTCGATGGGCTGGGGGTCAGGGTTGATGACGTTGCTTACCACCTTGCCGCTTCGCATACGAATGACACGATTGGCCATCGGTGTGATGGCGGAGTTGTGGGTGATGAGTACCACCGTCATGCCGTCTTCACGGCATTTGGTTTGCAGCAGCTTGAGGATATTCTTGCCGGTGTTGTAGTCCAAAGCACCGGTCGGTTCATCGCAGAGCAGCAGCTTTGGCTTTTTGGCGAGGGCACGGGCAATCGACACTCGCTGTTGTTCACCGCCGGACAGTTGTGAAGGAAAGTTATCCTTCCGTTCAGACAGTCCCACGCTGTCCAGTGCAATATCCGCCGGCAGGGATTCCCGACAAATCTGTGTTGCCAGTTCAACATTTTCACGAGCGGTCAGATTCGGCACCAGATTATAGAACTGGAACACAAAGCCGATGTCGTACCGCCGATAAGAAGCCAGATCGTGTTTATTGAGGTGACTGATGTCTTTGCCGCCGACCAATATTTTTCCTTCGTCACAACTGTCGATGCCTCCGAGAATGTTCAGCACGGTCGTTTTACCGGCACCCGACAAACCAACCACTACGGCGAACTCTCCTTCATCAATCGAAAAGCTCACGCCGTCAGCGGCGGTGATGGTGACTTCTCCCATTTTGTAGCGTTTGTAGACGTTCTCGAATTTCACGAAATCCTTTTGCATAGTCTCACCCGTTATTTTCTGCCAACCAATGTTCGGCGGCTTGTGCAACGGTTTGGAGGGCTTCCTCGCTGAACGGAGAAGCCAGTCCCGCTGCTGTGACCAATTCATCAAACGTTCGGGTTCCGGCCAGACGTACCAAACGCATATACCGCTGCCAGGCATCGTCAGGGTTATTTTGCATGAGTGCCCAAAACTCTAACGCCACGGTCTGTGCCAGGCAGTAGTCGATATAGTAGAAGGGATTTTCGTAGATGTGCATCTGCCGCTGCCATCCTTTGCCCTCGCCGTAGAACGGCGAACCGTCCAGTTTCATCCATGGCATATAGACGGTCATCAATTGACGCCATACTTCGTGACGCTGGTCGGGCGTGAGATCGGGCTGTTCATACACGATATGTTGGAAATGGTCGACCATTGCTCCATAGGGCAGGAAAGTGATGGCGTTGCACAAATGACTGTAACGGAACTTGGCGGCATCTTCGCCGAAAAAAGCATCGCTCTTCTGCCAGCCGAAAAACTCCATTGTCATGGAATGTATCTCACACGCCTCCAATGTCGGACTTTGCAGTTCAGAGGGGGTCAGGTCCCTTGCCATATAGAAGGCAAAGGCATGGCCGGCTTCGTGGGTCATCACTTCCACATCGTCTGCGGTGCCGTTGAAGTTGGCGAAGATGAAGGGAACGTGGTAATCTGCCAGTTGGGTACAGTAGCCTCCGCCGGCTTTTCCTTTTTTGCTGCGTACATCCAATAACTCATCACGGAACATCAGATCAATGAAATCGGTTGTTTCGTCCGAAAGGGAATGGTACAGGTCTCGTGCTGTTTGCAAAATATCCTCTGCGGTGCCCTGTGGGCGAGGATTGCCGTCACGGAACTGCAAAGCGGCATCGGCGAAGCTGAACGGATAGGAAAGACCGGTCCGCTTGGCCTGTTGACGATAAAGTCGGTCGGCGATCGGTACGATATAGGTCACGATGGCTTGGCGGAAGACGGCCACCTCCTGTGGGGTGTAGCAATTGCGATTCATCTGCCAATAACCGGGCAGGACAAAATTCTCGCAGCCGAGTTTTTGCCCGATCTGCGTCCTCAAGTGTACCAGTTGGTCATAAATGCTGTCCAATTCTGTTCCGATACGGCTGTAATAAGCGGCTTCGGCTTCCCATGCGGCACGCCGCACGGTGTCATCGGACGACTTTTTGTAGGGAGCCAGCTGGGCAAGGGTACGATCCTCGCCATCAAACGGAATCTGTGCCGAAGCCAACAACTTCTGGTAGGCGGTTTCCAACTGGTTGGTCTGCTGCGTTTCGGGAATGATCTCCGGCGAAAACGCCTTGAGGAAGATCTCTCCGTTCAAGAAGGGCACACGGCCATATTTAGCCGTCAGTTCGTCACGAAAACGGCTCTCTGTCAGCAGTCGGGTGAAGCTTTGCTGCAAATCGGTAAATTCAGGAGACACCTCGTCAATGTAGGCAACTTCTTGTTCATAGTATTCATCGGCGGTGTCGATGGAGTTGCGGACATACGCCAAACTCATCATCGTATCGACATGAGCCATCATGTGATCCCATGCCAGCCAAGCGGCTTCGGCTTCTTCAAAACTATCCGCATGGGCAAAACGCTGACGGAGCTGTTCGGCCTGCCCTTGAATGGCGTTCAGGTCAGGAAGTTCATACGGCATTTCGGAAAATTTCATAAGGTTCCTCCATTCTAAAGTTCAGGATGTTTTACCAAGTACATTTTACTACACCCATGCAGAAAAATCAATCTAATCTTGCCGGTCGCTCAAAGTCGGAAGAGGAACACGGAGATCAATTTTCAAAATCTGATAGCTGACAGAGCGGCGATCCCATTTTTGGACGCTGCTTTTGCCAATATTTCTTACAACAGTTCAGCGGTTTTAGGAAAGGGGGTGCGGGTATCCGGTGGATACCTTCACCCGCCGACCGAGCCGACAGGCGAGACATAGGGAAAACCCTTTTTCCGCCAGAAAAGGGTTTCCCCTATGTAACTGCCCGATCAAACTTGATTTCCGTGGAAGAGGAACGCAGACTCTTGCTGTTCGGAGGGGAATATGTTATCATGGTAGGGGAGAAGGCTTCCTGACCGGTGGACAGGAAAGCTGACGAATATATCAAGAAAATGATGAGTGCATGAAGCACCACATGAACAGCGAGGGCATAGAAAGCTATGGAACAGTTGAACTATCAAACAGTCGTCATCGGCGGCGGAGCAGCAGGCTTGACCGCAGCGACCGTTTGGGGCAGACGATGCGGCAAAGGACAGGTGCTTCTGCTCGAAAAACAGTCGAAGATCGGCAGAAAACTTTTGGCGACCGGCAACGGCCGCTGTAATATCTCTCATCAAGCCGTGTCGCCGGAGCACTATCACGGAGACCGGCATCTCATCAAGTCCGTGCTGTCCCGCTGGTCGGTGGATGACCTGACGGCATTTTTTCAGCGATTAGGTGTATGGCTGCGGTCGGATGACGAAGGACGGCTCTATCCATACACCAATCAGGCTGTTACGATACGGGACGCTTTGTGGCGGGAGTGTGAGCGGCAGGGTGTGCAGGAACGTCTGTCCTGTTCGATTGTCGGGATTCGCCGCACCGGCGGACAATTTGTTGTTGCGACAGACGATAGGACGATTCGATGCGGAACGCTTGTCATCGCCTGTGGTTCAAAGGCGGCTCCCTCGTTGGGAGCGGATGACAGCGGTTATCAGCTTCTGAAACAACTGGGCATCGGGCACACGCAGCTGTTTCCGTCTTTGTGTCCGGTGACGACTGCCGAAAAATACCGTTCCCTGAAAGGGGTACGAGCCAAGGGCAAAGCGGTGCTGCTGCGGGACGGCAAGCCTTTGCAGGAAACAGCCGGCGAGATACAATTTACCGATCACGGCTTGTCGGGCATCTGTATTTTTGAGCTTTCCCGTGCGGTGAACGAGTATTTTGCCTGTGGCACCATGGCGGGTCAGTCCTGTCAGACGGTGCAGATCGCCCTTGATCTTCTGCCCGACCATTCTTTTCAGGAAGTGTATGCTTTCTTGGAAAACAGCAGGCGGCTGTTTACGAAAGAAACGGCAGACAGGCTGTTATCGGGTATTTTGCCGCAGCCGCTGGCAGAAGTACTTGCACAACGCTGCCGATCAAAAAACAAAACCTGTGCTTCGTTGACGGCACGAGACCTCAAACAGTTGGTGTCTGAAGCCAAGCATCTGCTTTTCACACCAGAAAAAGCTGGTGACTTTGCAGCGGCACAGGTCTGTGCCGGTGGTGTGGATAGTCGGTTTGTCGATCCGGCTACCTTAATGTCACGCAGTATCAAGAATCTCTTTCTTTGCGGAGAAGTATTGGATGTAGACGGTGACTGCGGCGGCTATAATCTCCACTTTGCCGTCGGCAGTGCCTTTTTGACGGCTTGTCTGTCAGATAACCGGACGTGACTGCCGCAAACGAACCGCCATTTCGGCGAAACGAAAGGATAGAAGACCATGATACGCTTGAAAGACCTCTCTTTGCCGCTGACATATAATGAAACAACTCTGCGTCAGATGGCAGCCAAAAAACTCCATCTCCGCAGCGGCGATATCCGCTCCCTGTCGCTCTATCGGCGGAGTATTGATGCCCGCCGGAAGGATCATATCCACTTTTTAGCTTCGGTCGATCTGCAAACGGTGTTGGATGAGGCAGCCGTGATCGCAGGCTGTCACAGTGCGGAGCTCGTGCGGCCATACCGCTATGATTTGCCGCCTTGTCGGAAGCTGCCCCAGCGTCCCGTGATTGTCGGCAGTGGACCGTGTGGCTTGTTTGCAGCGTTGATACTGGCACAAAGCGGACAGGAGCCTATCATCATCGAAAGGGGACGCGATGTTGACCGGCGTACAGCGGATGTTGAGCGTTTTCGCACTGCCGGACAACTTGACACGACTTCCAATGTGCAGTTCGGCGAGGGTGGTGCCGGTACGTTTTCGGACGGCAAACTCAATACCGGTACGAAAGATACTCGTATCCGAAAGGTTCTAATGGAATTGGCGGTACATGGTGCACCGGAAGAGATACTTTATTTAGCCAAGCCGCATATCGGTACCGACCGCCTGCGGACAACCGTGCGGAATATTCGGCAAACGATCGTCTCGTTGGGCGGTACCTATCACTTTGAGACACAAATGACTGGTCTGCGTATCAAGGAGGGTCAGATCGTTGGTGTCGAGGTCGAACAGCATCACAGCCGCCGTGTGATCGAGACGGATCACGTCATTTTGGCCATCGGGCATAGTGCCCGGGATACCTTTGAACAGCTGCTGCAGCAAGGTGTCCGCATGGAGCAAAAGCCCTTTGCGATGGGCGTGCGGATCGAGCACCTTCAGGAGCAGATCAACCGCAGTCAGTACGGTGATTTCTGCCGTCATCCCGCTTTGGGAGCGGCAGACTATAAATTAGCGGTTCACTTGCCGAATGGCAGAGGGGTATATACCTTCTGTATGTGTCCGGGCGGTACGGTGGTAGCGGCAGCCAGTGAAGAAGGACGGTTGGTTACCAATGGCATGAGTGAATTTGCCCGTGACAAAATCAATGCTAATGCCGCTCTGCTGGTGGGTGTCCATCCGGATGATTTCGGCAGTGAAGCCGTTTTAGCGGGCGTTGCCTTACAGCGGCAGTTGGAACAGCAGGCTTTTGAGACCGGCGGAGGAGGATACTGTGCTCCGGTACAGCGTGTCGGCGACTTTCTCCAACGGGAGCGTTCTGTACAGTTGGGTGAGGTACGGCCGAGTTATCAGCCGGGCTATATGCTGACAGATTTGGATAGCTGTCTGCCCGCTTTTATGACAGACTCTCTGCGGGAAGGATTGTTACAAATGGAGCGGCGGCTGCATGGTTTCGCCCATCCCGATGCGATTCTGACGGCGGTCGAGAGCCGAAGTTCTTCGCCTGTCCGCATCCTGCGGGATGATACCATGCAGTCTGTCAGCGTGAAGGGACTCTATCCCTGCGGTGAAGGAGCCGGTTATGCGGGCGGGATCACCTCCGCCGCCGTAGATGGCATCAAAGCCGCCGAGGTTATCTTGCAGAAAAGTCTGTCTTGACCGGATGGAGTGCCTTGCTGTCGGCTCTGACGATGGTTTCCATCATCAGCACAGCGTATCCGTGCGTTATTTTATCCCATGTAAAAGCGGCATTTTCCCTTTGTTCTGCTCAACAAGCATTATGTGCTTGCCGGATAAAGGGAAAGTGCCGCTTTTGCTATAAGTTGGTATACCGCTCTATTCTTTCAGCAAAACGATGAGAAGGTAGAGTGATACCAGTAAGAGGGTGAAGTTGTAGCGGGTTTTCAGCAGCCAGTAGAAACCCAGACAGGCGGTCGGCAGGAGTACCGCCACCGAGAGCACTGTCAGGATACGCTGTGTGGTACGAGGCGAGTATCGCTGCGACAACAGCAGGCATAAGGCTTGTCCACCGTCTAATGACGATACAGGCAGGGCATTGAATAAGCCCAGCGTTAAATGTGCCGTCACAAAAACCGGCAGCCATGTCCATGATGTGATACGCCACAGCAGCCATCCGATCAGTGCCGACAGGAAATTGACAGTAATCCCTGCCAGTGTGATGGCGAGTGCCTGTGAACGGGTATGACGATAGGTCTGTCGATCGACAATGGCAATGTCGAACAGCGACAATCGGATGTGTCGGGGTGGGGTATGACAACACTGAAGTACCAGCAGATGCCCGCCTTCGTGCATCAGAGCGGCCAGAAAACAAATCCAGATGTTCATTGAATGGTCGATCAACAAGATTGTCGTCATCAAACACGCCAGTGGATAGCTGATCTCCAGCATCGTATGACCGAGTGAAAGCCTCATGTGTAAGCGTCCTTCAGAAAGGCGGACGGGTCCGTGTGCTGACCATCCTTACGGATCTCCAAGTGCAGATGGCAGCCATCGGCATCACCTGTTTCCCCGACCAAGGCGATGGTACTGCCAGCGGTAACGATGTCGTCCGGCTGTACCAGCAGCTTCTCACAGTGAGCGTATAGTGTGGTGTAGCCGTTGTCGTGCTGCAAGACGATATAATTCCCATAGGAGGGGATGTTCTCGGCGGTGAGAACGGTTCCGTCCCATACGGCAGCGATTTCAGTGTTTTTGTCAGCAGCAATATCCACGCCTTTATGGAACTGTTCGGTGCCGTCATCCATCGTTCGCTGACCATAGGGCGAGGTCACGGTGCCGTTTTTCAGCGGCAGGACAAATCGGTTGACCGTGTGGTGGTCGGCAGACAGGTGACTTGTTTCACTCACCTGAGTTTCTTCGTGGAAAAAAGAAGTCCACTCACCGGTACCGGTAAAGACCGAGTTGTTGTAGTGCTCGAAGTACCAAGTGGCGACGGAAGCAAAAAATGTGCCGCCGATACTTTTGCTGATGAGGGCGAACCCCAATACCAGCAAGCACAGCGTGATCTGTGTCACGGTCAATAGGTGACTGCGTAAAAAGGACGGTGTTTTCGGAGGCGGCACCGTTGTGTCACTTTCTTCCTCTTCCGGAAGTGGTTCCTCGTAGTGGTCGTTGAAGTCTTCGTCATACGGTCGTACAGACGTTTTTTTGTGCGGCATGGCGTTCCCTCCCTGACATTTGTTCATATATATGCACCATCGGCGGGACGTTATGCGGCTAGACGTGTCGAGGAAACGGCAGGGGGGTTCCTCTTCTGCCACAAAAAAAGACTTGCCGTATGGTAACGGCAGGCCGGATGCGGTCGGAGGATCGCAGCCGTGCGTTTACAGGCAGATCGGACGATAGGCTAACGCCTTGTCCGCAATTTCCTCCGGGGTGAGGTCGTCCCAGAAGATGTAGTCAGAAATGTTCGGGTCGAGGACACCGTTTTGCAGTTCCTCCAAGAATTGGTCGATTTGTTCCTCGGTGTAGTGGTCAACGTCTGTAATCTTGGTGACCAGTTCCACGATCTCTTCTCTTGTCAGGTATTTCATGGCGTTGCTCTCCTTTTGTAATGATGTGTCAGATGGCAGAGGGGATACTTAACTGACGGTTGATACGCCGATAGAGCTGTAGGAACAGAATGATCGCTACCACGAGGGAAGCACCTTCGGCGAGGGGGAATGCCCACCACACATAGACGCTGTTGAGCAGGGATAAACCATAAGCTGCCGGCAGCAGCACGCCCAGCCGACGCAGCAGAGAGATAAACATCGACCGAAAACCCGTGCCGACGGCTTGAAATAAGGTTGAGACGATGATGCCGAATCCTGCCGGAATGAAGCAAAGGCTGATGATACGCAGGGCAGGCACACCGACCTCCAGCATTTCCGGATAGGCATTGAACAGTCCCAGCAGTTGGGTGGGAATCAGTTGGAACAGCAGGAACCCGACCGTCATAATGGCAATCGCCGTCAGAATACCGTATTTGAGGGCTTCCCAGAGCCTTTTTTGGTTGCGGGCACCGTAGTTGTAGCCCATAATGGGCATGACACCGTGCGTCAGACCGAACACGGGCATGAACACAAAGGACTCCAGTTTACAGTAAACCCCCAGTACGTCTACATACGTTTCTGAAATACCTGCCAGAATGGCATTCAGCCCCAACAGCATGACGGAGTTGATACTCTGCATAATGATGGCGGGGATGCCTACCGCATAGATATTCTTGATGACTGAAAAGTCAATGTGTTTGAGGTGACGAAGACGGGGACGGAGGATACTCCTCTTGGAGAACAGGATGATGAGGGCAAAGAGCATGGAGGCGATCTGTCCGGCGACGGTTGCGATGCCTGCTCCTAATGCTCCCATCGAGGGAATGAAACCAAACCCGAAGATGAACATCGGATCGAGGAGGGTGTTGACGAGTGCCCCACACAACTGAAACAGCATGGGAAAGATCATATTGCCGGTGGCTTGCAGAGTCTTTTCGATGCCGATCTCGACAAATACGCCGATGGAGAAGATGTAGACACAGGAAAGGTACTGTGTACCGGCGGTATGTACTTTGGAATTATCGGTGTAGCTGCCGATGATGGACGAAGAAAACAAGATGCCCACGACCATGAAAACCAGCCATGTGACGACCGCCAACAGCAGGGAATAGGTGGCGGCTTTGTCAGCTTCCTGCCGTTTGCCCTCCCCAAGACGGCGGGCGATCAGTGAATTGACACCGATCGCTGTGCCCACAGCAAAGCCGACCATCAATAACTGCATCGGAAACGCCAGCGATACAGCCGTCAGGGCAGTTTTGTCGTAGTGGGAGACAAAGATGCTGTCCACAATGTTGTAGAGAGCCTGTACGATCATCGAAAACATTGTTGGCAGAGACATCTTCAGGATCAGCCCGAACACGGGGGCATGACCCATACGTTCCAGTTGTTTATTTTGTGTGTTGGTGTGAGACATCGTTTTTTCCTCCAGAATTTTTTACGTCAAAGAAACAAAAACGCCGCCCCCAGCAAGAAACCCTTTCTCTGAAAGGATTTCTCGTGGGGCAGCGGCAGAGTGCGTCGCAAAGGTTCACTGTTGTGGCGGTGCCTTGTGGATTCTGCGGCTTCACCATACGATTTCCGTTTTGCCGCTTTCAGGAGAGGAACAGGGAATGTTTTTCTAGTCTATCGGACGGAAAATTACCTGTCACCGCTGCTGTGAGCGGGTTCTTGCTCTCTGCCTATCAGTTTGCTCGGATCTTGTGGTGCAGAAAGAGGATCACACAGATGGCGAAAAAAGTACCGACAAAGAAGAAGGCATACAGTGGGTCATCTGCCGGTTCGGTGTCCGTGGAAGACGTACTGTCTTCTGACGGCTGCGAAGAAGTCAGTACCGCTTCTTCTGAAGGCGGTTCCGGTTCGTATGGCTTCAAGGCTGTGACGGACTGCTCCCGGCGATATTCCAACCGATCCGGCAGGATAGCGACCAGATAGTGAGTGTTCCCGATGATGTAATCTTCGGTGGGGTAGGACAGTACCGCATGGTAATAATTCGGAGCAAGGTGTTCAAAACAGGCTGTGCCGTCTTTGTCGGAGGTTACCGTATCCGTACCGATGGTGACGCGGATGCCTTTGGCAGGATTGCCGTTCTGATCGGTAAAACGGAAGGCAGCACGTCCGAAGGCGATGGCATCGACAATGCGTACCGCCGAGGCGTTGCAGGCATTATCGAGTGCTTTAATGGCGATCTGTTCATCGGAACAAGCCACCGACCATGCTTCGGTATTGATCGAAAGCTTACGCAGTGCGGTTTGCAGGTTTGTCACATCGTATAAGAAGGTCTGCGACCCGTCTTCTTTGCTGACGAATGAACTGATAGGCCTCCTCGTCCATGTAGCCTGCCTGTATCATAGTGTCAAGACTGTCGATGTAGTCATAGTGGTTTTTCTTGGCATCGTAGGTGCACGCATACAGTGCAAAGCCCTGTATGCCGTGAGCATCACGGGCAGTCAGTGACAAAATGGTGCGGTCGTCCTGCTGTTTTGTTTCCGCAGACAAAACGGTGGGGACAGTATGGTCGACACGGAAACGGGAAGAGGTGCGGAATGTACCGGACAGTGTACCATCCGGCAAGAGGGTACGAGCGGACAGCTCATAGCGATAAGAAGCTCCGTCCGTCAGCTTTTGAAAAGCATCGGTCAGACGAGCCACAGCGGAAGCATTTCGCTGGGTGAGCCACTTTTCAAGGGGACGGGTCCCCTTTGCCCGATAAGATGAAATGACACCGAAGTTTTCGGTACAGAGGGTCTTGCCCGCTGTGTCATAGAGTGTAAGCGTACAGTCGTACCAATCCTGTAAGGGGTAGCTGTCCGGCAGGATCAAGGCGGTACCAAAGCTGTTGTCATCCACCAGTGTCCGCAGGGCATCGGGGGAATACAGCAGTTCATCCTGTTGTGACAAGAGGGTACCGAAACGGCAGATGCCTGTTTTGTCAGCGACAGCGGCAAAACTGTTATCCAGACCAGACAAGGAACTTTCTTCTTCATAGCGGGTGTGATCGAAGGGAGACAGCGTGGCGGCATCACCGTCAAAGCCCGTCAGCGGCAAGGACAAGCGACCGGAACCGTCTGTGGGTGTCAGAAAGATATAGCCGTCCCAGTAACAGCCGGCAGGAAACTGCTCCCGCAGAGTCTCCCGCATCAATGGGTTCATACGAAGGGTGACGTCAATGTCGGTACTGCTGTGGGCGTTCACGGACACCATCTGTTTGTCAGATGAGTCGACCGTGAACTGTACCTCCGTCTCACCAGTAAGGGAACGGGGCTGCAGCAGGTTGATGCCTTCCTCACAGGTGTCGGTCTGTAAAACCAGAGAGGGGATATAACTGCGGGCACGTTCCGACAAATTATGGAGGCTGAAACGAAAGCGGCACACGCCGCTGTCATCCATCGACAGCGTGACAGCCTGCAGATCATCGGTATCGGTGGTGAGATATGCCTTTGTCTGAAGAGCTTTTGTCAAACGGAGCTGCCCAAAGCCTTGTACACGGGGGGAAGCGTACAGTGGAACGCCTTGGGTCGTGAGCAGCAGGGGTTCGGCGGTACTGAGCAGCAGGGAGCGGGCGATGGCTGCTTTTTTGGCAGACGAATAAGTATCCATATTCTCATCGGCGGATAACGCCTGTCGGACGGCGGCATACGCTCCGGTCATACCGGCGGCAGCGGCGGAGGTGCCGTTTAAGAACGCACGGGCATTATCTTGTACACCGGTATATACATCTTCACCGGGGAGCATGATGCGGGACACCGAGGAGTAGGGATGTACGCTGCCATAGGATGTAAAGCCGGATACGCCGACAGGCTGCGTTGGCACGGCGGTCTCATCTTCCAAGACCATTTCATATCGTCCTTTTGGCTGTTTTTCCAGCCAAGAAACGTCGCTGTTTTCTATGAACAGGAAGGGGATATGCTGATCGGGTGCGTCAGGTATTTCTTCTGTACCGATCAAAGCGATCGCAGAGACCCCTCTTGACAACGCTTTTTGCAGGACTGACGGCAGGTCACTGGTTTGTGCAGCATTCAGCATGAGCAGCTTGCCCGACAGTTCTGAAGCATACAATACCGTGCTGCGGTCACATTGGTCGAGGTAGATGTATTCGTTGTACTGCACCAGCGGCAGTGGTTCTTCGGCGGTGGAGCCGGTATCCGCATCGTCAGGAACGGAAAGTGTGTCTTCCGGGGGTTCCGAAGCGGTTTCAGGTTTGTTGGTATCCTCCGAAACAGCGGGGTCGGACGGTACGCTGTTCTGCGTTTCCTGCAGAGATACTTCCGATCCACTTGTGCTGTTCACGGATGTGTCGTCCGTTTTGGTCGGGGCGGGTTCCGCTTCTGTGTAGCGGATGACATCGGTCAGCGGTACACCGGATAGGGTGTGGTAGTATAGTTTGTTGTTTCCGATGGTGATGAGATGGCGGACACGCAGGGCATTTTGCATCGAACCGACGGCTGTGACACCGTCCATCGAGGACAGGGTGTTTTCCGTGTCATAGAAAATATCATGGACAGTCAGGGATTGTCCGAGTGCCTGACCGTTATAGCCGCTGTTGCCGGCGGCTGCCCATACGGCGATACCGATTTGCTTCAAACGGCGGAAAGCCTGTTGGTAGAGGGACTGATTCTGGCTGACAGATTCACTGCCAAAGCTGGCGTTGATGACATCTGCCCCCAGTTTGACGGCATCGTCCAAAGCGGACAGCAACGCATCTGTTTTGATGAGGATACGCCCGTCATACATACGGGCAGAAGCGATCTTCATCAATGCCAGTTGAGCATCGGGAGCCAAACCGCGATAGGCGTTGATGCCTTCCTGACCATTATGACCGGCGGCAATCGCTGCGGTCAGGGTACCGTGATACAGGGATGTATCAGCGGTGTCGAAGTCATTTTCGGCGTAGTCATAGGCAAATGCGATCTTGGGACTGACATAAGCATCTGCTCCGGTATGTTCTTCGTCCACATGAAAGCGTGCTGCTTGAGATAAAGCGGTGAGTCCTTCTCTGTTCCAGCGGCTGACAGTCGGCGGCTGTGAAAATACGGGGTCGGTCACGTCAAATTCGCTGTCCAGCACTGCGATCAGTGTACCTTGTCCACGGAGATCGGCGTCCGTTACAGACGTGTCACCGATCTGCTGATGATAAGCTGTCTGTAACGCCTGTGCCTGTGCATAGCGGACAGTGGTTTCTTCGGCATCGGACATACCTTTCTCGTCCAAAGCATCTTCCCCTTCCGGCAGGTTGTCCTTCTCCGTTCGGGAGATTTCTTCATCGGTTGGCGGTTCTGTACCGATGGACTCCGCTGACGGTTCGTCCAAACAGTACCAATCGTCCGACAGTACATATACCTCCGACACACCGTTGAGGCTGGCGATCTTGTCCTTGACGCTCAAAGGAGCTTCAAATGTCAAGGCATTCCACAGGGCAGAATACACCCGTCCGTTTTGAAAGTCAGAGGACGGTACCAGCTTGGTGATGCTGGCTTTAGCCACCGCTTGGCTTCGTTTGACGGCATCACTGTAAGAGCGTCCGGCTTTGGACAGCAGCAGTTCCCGACAATCGGCATAAGTGCCGTCCGACAAGGACAAAAACGTCTCCGCCAGTGACGGTTCCGACAGGGTGACGAAATAGAGCACTGTCTCGTCTTTGATGTCGGCGGCAGCTTCTGGTTGGGTGACAGGTTTTTTCGTCTCTTGGGGATGTACGATGTTCTGCTTGGATTTTTCTACCGCTGAAGAGGTATTTGACGGTGGACTTGTCAAGGATGCCTGCACCATTGGAAATAAAATGACCGCTGCCGTGAGCAGGACGGTCAGAATGATGAAGCGGAGACCCGCCGCTGTGGAGTTGGGGCGAGGGTGGTCTTTGTGGACCCGTTGTTTCAATTTGTTCACCTCACTTTGACGGACAGCGTGTACCGCAGGAATTTTTCCTTACAGGCACTTCCGCTGTCGATCGGCTGTTCCATCCTGAACAGCGTTCTGCGTTCACGGGAACGCTGCTTCTGACTGCTTTGCCGTTATCCGTGCAGCAGTTCTGCGGTGATGGCCAATACCTCTCTGGTGGTGAAATTGGCCGCCAAATGAAAAGGTGTATCCGCCGGCACGGCACCGCAGGTGTAGCCGTATCGTCTGGCAATACGGGCGGCACGCCATTCATGGAACCCGTCCGTAACGATCGCTAATTCACGGGGGAGATGTTCCTGTTCGATGATCGCACCGGAGAAGGCGATATTTTGGTCGGTGTTGACGGATCGTTCTTCACGATAAATACGGCTGCCGTCAATTCCTCTGGCGGTGAGCTGTTCATACATACACTGTGCCTCGCTGATATTCTCATGGTTGCCTTTGCCGCCGGAAACGATACACATTGCTTGAGGGTGTTCCTGCAAATAGGCATAGGCGGCATCGATTCGCCGACTCAACATCAGACTGGGCCGGTCACCGTTGACCTGACAGCCCAACACGACCAGTGTGGCATCGTCAGCCGGTTTTTTAGCCGCATAAACACCCATGATACACAACACAGCAATGACATAAACGGTCAATAGACCGCACAAGACCGCTGCGATATTTGTCAGGATACGCCACGCCTTTTTTTGACGCAGTTTTTTGAGAAAACAAGAGATGTGTCCCCAAAGGGCGGCACACGCCCCGATGATGCCGAACAGCAGGAATCCCACGATACTGCCGATACCGATGATTTTCGAGGCAGTGTACCACAGCATCATTCCCACTGAACCGATGACCAATAAAATGCGGCACAGTCGTCCGATCATCTTCATGTCACACCCTCCTTTCACAACAAAAAATGGTGGGGTCATCACAGACCACCACCATTCTATCATTCCCTATTCCCAAAGTCAAGCGGCGTCGATCGGCCTGTTCGGTTCGGTCGGGCGAAGTATTTCCGCTGTCAATTTGCCTTCGGCAGAGGGGTTCACCGGACAATGGCACTGCCGTTGCAACGCTGACATCACTTGCTGAAAAAGCGGCAGCCGCCGTCCCACCGGTTTTAGACAATGGGCAGTTCACCGTACAAACATAGGTCATGACGATCTGCCTCACGGGAAGTTGGTGACTACCCTTTTTCATTGCTGTCTGGGATGCCTCATCTTTTTGCGGCAGGAATCCCTTCCATACCATGATACAGTAACGCCGACGCCAATGCGTCGGCTCTGTGTCGGTTCAATCATGGGTGCGGAGGGAGGTTCTTGCCCGAAGGGAAAGAAGATAGTGACGGTGAGAGAGTGTTGTCGGGCACGGAAATCAATTTTCAAAATCTGATAGCTGAAAGAACAGTGATCCAATTGGGGGGACGCTGCTTTTGCCAATATTTCTTACAAAAACGCAGCGGTTTTCGGAAAGGGGCATGGGGAAAACCCTTTTTCCGCTAGAAAAGGGTTTTCCCCATGTAACTGCCCGACCAAACTTGATTTCCGTGGTTGTCGGGAGGATAAACTTGACAAGTATTGGCGGATGTGTCCCTCCTCCGACACGTTCTTGCTTTGACACATGACACATACTGTCCCTGTCTGTGCAGCCTTCTTCAGAAGCTTCCCGCCTTTCTTTACTGTCCGACAGCCGCCGTAGGGGACGAACGATCCGGTACAGGGTGTACCATCGGAGCGGGATGGCGATGAGGACGCCGACAGCATGGAGACGGTACAGAGAGATACCGCCCGATCAGCCGATACTCCGGTTAGGTGTACGGTCGATAACCGCCGTAGGGGACGAATGATCCGGTACAAGGCGTACAATCGGAGCAGGATGGCGATGAGGACGCCGCACAGCGTGGAGACGGTACAGACCCAGTGCAAAGAAGCTGAACATCATCACCGGCGGCAGCAGGATCAACGCCGCTTTGCCCCAAAAATTCATGCCGGCAGCGGGCAGACATTGGATATTCCTCAACAGCGGGACCAGTTCGACCACGATACCAGCCAGAACAGCGGCGTTCAGATGGGTGAGACGTTCTTCGGTGGTATCGGCGGTTTGGGGCAGACGAGCAATATGTACGAGTAGAATGGCTTCGATCGGGTACTCCAACCCGTTGTGGAACGTAAACGATGCACCGCCGGACAACATCAATAAGAAGGCGGTCAATTTGAGGGCAGCCATCAAAAACAGCACAGCCTGTACTTGACGGCGGCGGTGCAGGATGATGAGACACGCCAGTACGGTCATTGTGATGAAATATATCATCAGCACGGCTGACAGATAATGCAGCAGCAGCGAAAGGCTTTCCGGTGAGAGGGTGCTTTCATGTTGCAGACGACCACCATACAGTATGCTGAAAAAGTCTTGCAGGTGTCCACAGTACAGATAGCCGCAGATGGCTGTGAATAACACGGATACCGCCGCCATGACCGCAGCATTGGATGGCTGCCGGCGGACAAACGGCCGATTACGAGAGAAGAGCGTCATCGTTGATTCCTCCTTGAAAAAACGTATTCGTTGATTGACGAATACCATTATACCGTATATTTGTTCGGAAGTCAAGGAAAATGGAATATTTGTTCGTACCAAAAACGGTACATATCTTGGCGTCAGTCTGGACAACGGAAAGGCAGGCTTCCGCTGTCTGATTCTGTCGTGTGGCGTAGTACCCCCACCACCGTTTTTTGTCCTTCGGCTCACGGAACTTTTATCTGCTCTTTGGTTTCTGCTGTCTGACTTGCGTTTCTTTCACACGGAAATCGCTTTAGCAGCCATTCCCTTTTGGAATGGCTGCTTTTCCAAATATTTCTTACAAAAGTTCAGCGGTTTTAGGAAAGGGGGTGCGGGTATCCAGTGGATACCTTTGCCCACCGACCGAGCCGACAGGCGAGATATGGGAAAACCCTTTTCCCGCCGGAAAAGGGTTTTCCCCATGTAACTGACCGACCAAACTTGATTTCCGTGGTTTCCTTCATGCGGATGCTTTACTTTTCTTTTGGGATGTGCTACAATGGTACATACGCCATGATGAACGTTTGTTTGCGGAAGGGACGTACCGTATGGTGTCGGCACAGCGGCACGCTGTCATAAGCGGTCGTGTAAGCGGGATAGAGTGCCGATAAGATCGCCTGACTGAAGGCAGAAACACCGAACAAAATAGGGGAGACACCTACCGTGAGGAAGCGAACGGCAAAAAACAAGGAAGAAGGGCTGCCAATATGTGCGGATTGTGCGGATTTACCGGAACGATAGAAGACCGCGACCTGACACTGGAAAATATGACGGATGTCATCACCCACCGCGGACCAGACAGCGTGGGTTATTATAAGGATGACAATATCTCCATGGGCTTTCGCCGCCTGAGTATTATTGACCTTGAACAAGGTCACCAACCGATCTATAACGAAGACAAAACGCTGGTGCTGATGTTCAACGGCGAGATCTATAACTATCGGGAACTGCGGGAAGAACTCATCACCTGCGGTCATACCTTCCGTACCAAAACGGACTCGGAAGTGCTCATCCATGCTTTTGAGGAATGGGGCGAGAAAATGCTGGATCGCCTGCGGGGAATGTTTGGTTTTGCGGTGTACAATACGCAGGATCATTCGATCTTTATCGCCCGTGACTTTTTCGGCATCAAGCCAATGCACTATGCGGTGGTGGACGGCGAGCTGATCTACGGCTCCGAGATCAAGAGTATTCTCGAACATCCCAAGTACCACAAAAAATTCAACTATCGGGCGTTGGACAACTACCTGTCCTTTCAGTATGTCGTGCCGCCCGAGACGTTTTTTGAGGGCATTTACTGTCTGCTGCCCGGTCACTATCTGTGGTTCCGAGACGGCAAGGTCAAGACGACCCGCTACTTTGAAGCAACCTTCGATCCGGATAAGGAACTGACAGAAGCCGAAGCGGTCGACAAGATCGAAGCCGCCTTCGAGAACTCCGTCAACGCCCACAAGATCAGTGATGTAGAGGTCGGCTGTTTCCTGTCCAGTGGTGTAGACTCCAGCTATGTGTCAACGTACTTTGCTGACCAGAAAACCTTTACCGTTGGGTTCGACTTTGGCGAACGCTACAACGAGATCAGTTGGGCAGAAGGTTTGTCAAAAGAGATAGGTGTGGAACACCATACCCACCTCATCGGGTCGGAAGAATTTTGGGCAGCCGTGCCGCGTGTACAGTACCACATGGATCAGCCATTGGCTGACCCGTCCTGTATTGCACTGTACTTCGTTTCTAAACTGGCCAGTCAATATGTCAAGGTGGTGTTGTCGGGCGAGGGGGCAGATGAACTGTTCGGGGGTTATACCGTGTATAACGAGCCTCATGTCTTCAAAACCTACCAGAAACTCATCCCGGAGAAGCTGCGGTATGCTTTGGCACGAAGTGCCAAAAAGTGGCCGCACATCAAGGGACGTGGCTATATCCTGCGGGGAGCCCGCAAGACGGAGGACAAATTCATCGGCAACGCCTTCATGTATGATGACGAGGAGAAGCGTCAGATCCTCAAGGATCCGTCGATCGTGACGCGTCCGCAGGATCTCTGCAAGAAGTTCTATCAGCGTGTCAAAGGGTATGACGATGTGACGAAGATGCAGTATCTGGACATCAATCTGTGGATGGTCGGCGATATCCTGCTTAAAGCTGACCGCATGAGTATGGCGAACTCTTTAGAGCTGCGTGTGCCGTTCTTGGATAAAAAGGTCTGGGCGGTAGCACGGACAATCCCTACCAAGCTGCGTATCGCTCACGGGACGACCAAATATGCGATGCGTCAGGCGGCTCTGCGTCATTTGCCAAAGGCCACCGCCCAAAAACCGAAACTTGGTTTTCCGGTACCGACCCGTGTGTGGCTTAAAGACGAGAAATACTACAACGTCGTCAAAGAGATGTTCACCTCTGATGTGGCGAAGCAGTTTTTCAACACAGATTTGATCGTCAGCTATCTGGACGACCATTTCAACGGCAAGGAGGACAACAGCCGCAAGGTCTGGACGATCTACGTCTTCCTTCTCTGGTACAACATCTACTTCGGTTCGGAAGATACCATCAATCGTCCGGAGGGTGTGACGCCGCCTTCTCATCCGTGAGGATCGCCGTACACGGTTGGCAGCATAGTCATAACGTGTCATTGACCGTATACACGACAGCGATCCAAAATAATACCATCAGAACTTTGGCGTTTATGGCAGAGCATCTTCAAGTTTTCTATGACGGGTGCAGGGGTTGGGACAGCGTCCCAACATTTATTGCACTTATTAAGTTGGATTGCTATCATAAACCGCCCCGCTGTTTTCGTGAGAAAACGGTGGGGCGGTTTGTTGTCGGTGGTGACAGAAAGCAAACGGTCATGCGGACAGAAAGAACCTTCTCGAGAAGCTGTGTTACTTGACGTCAACCGCAGTGTTTGTTTGTGTGATGCGGTTGGCGGCATCCTTGATGCGTATGACGACCTGATAGGTACCGGAGCGTGTCGCCGCAAACGAAATCGTGTTGTTGGTCGAGTAATCTTGTACCTCACGCCAGACCTTACTGTTGGGAGCAAGGTAATACACGGCGAAACGGTAAGGACCTGTGCCGTCAATGGCTTTCGCCTTGACCGTGACGGTCTTTTTGGCAGCGGTGACGGTCGAGAGACTTTGAGCCGGTGCCGTTTGTGTTGAGAAGGGAATACCGGCGGCCTTGGCAGCAGCTTCGGCGGTACTGCCCTTTTTGCCGTAGATCGTCAGGTTCGGACAGTCATCGAAGGCGATAGGCTGCATTTGGGCAGTCGTGCTGAGAATGGTCAGGTTCGTGAGTTGATGACAGCCGCAGAAAGCCAGACCATAGATATTGGTGACAGCTTTGGGCAGACGAACACTTGTCAGCGAAACACAGTTGCGGAACGCATTGGAGTAGACTTTCTTCACGCCGGAGGGGATTTGTACATACCGCAGAGCCGTACAGCCTTCAAACAGGGAAAACGGCAGGGAAGTGATCTTTGAAGGGATCACCATGCTTTTCAATGAACGGCAGAATGAGAAGGCGTAGCTTTCCAGCGTCGTCAGGCTTTTGGGCAGGGTGACGAGGGTCACTTTAGAACAGCCGTTGAACGCACCGGTTTTGATGGTGGTCAATCCCTCATTCAATGTCACTTTGGTCAATCCTTTGCACAGAGCAAAAGCATTGAATCCGATAGTTTTGACAGAAGTGGGAATAGTGACGGCTGTCAGGGTGTTACATTCGCTGAAGGCATGGCTGTCGATGAGGGTGACGGTGTTCGGCACGGTATAGGCACCTGTTTTGCCGCCGGGGTAAGCCACAAGGGTTGAGCGGCTTTTGTTAAATAATACACCATCGGCGACGGTATAGTACGCATGACCTGACTCCACCTGAAAGGCGGTCAGGTCATGACAGCCCACAAAAGCGGTGCCGCTGACGGTACGCACGCTTTTAGGCAGGAAAAGACTCTTGACGGTGGTGCAGTTCACGAAGGCGGAAGCACCAATGGCCGTTACCTGCTTGCCGTTGATGGTGGACGGAATCCGCACAGCGGCATCATGACCGGTATATTGTGTGATGGTGAGGGTGCCGTCCTGGTTGGCGGCAAAAAGGTAGGGAGCAGCGACAGCCGCAGCGGTGACAGCGGAAGGGGCTGTCCTGCCGGCAGCGGATACAACTGTGCCGGAAGAAAAACCTGTCAGGGTCATAACGGTCAATGAAAGAGCAGCCATACGGCGGAGAAGAGTGGTTTTCATGTTGTTGCCTCCTTTAGAAACGAATGTGGCGTTAGGTTGTTACCTCCATTATAATACATCCGGTATCAAATGTCACCAAAAACTTTTGTCATACCGGAGAAGATTCAACACATCGTATCCCTTCCCTGCACACTGATACATCACATGAAACAGGGGGCAACGAAAAAAATCCCCCGAAGTGACTTCGGGGGAAGACGTATGCTGTGGGTATTGTTTATTCGGCGGCAGTCACTTCAATGCCGAGATCGAGCAGCTGCTGCGGGTCTACGCCGGCGGGAGCGTTTGTCATCGGCTCGCTGGCGTTCTGCACTTTCGGGAAGAGCACCACATCACGCAGGGTCGGCACGCCAAGCATCTGCATGACGAGACGATCCAGACCGATACCCATACCGCCGTGCGGGGGAGCACCGAACTTAAAGGCATCCATCAGGAAGCCGAACTTGGTATAGGCTTCTTCGTCCGACAGTCCCAGCATGGAAAACATCTTTTTTTGCAGGTCGGGGTTGGTGATACGAATGGAACCGGAAGACAGTTCGGTACCGTTGAGCACCATATCGTAGGCCTTCGCATAGACCTCACCTTTGTTGCCGTCCAGTTTGTCCATACAGTCATCAGTGGGAGAGGTAAACGGGTGGTGCATCGCCAGCCACTCGCCGCTCTCTTTGTCGTACTCGAAGAACGGGAACTTCACGACCCACAGGAAGTTATAACCCTGCGGGATGATGTTCATTCGTTTGGCACACTCCATACGCAGGGCACCCAGTGTCGACAGTACGAGATTGGTATCGGTGTCCGCAATCACCAGCACTACGTCACCGACAGCGGCACCGGTTTTTTGCAGGATAGCCTGCATTTCTTCTTCGGACATGAACTTCGCAAAGCTGGATGCCATATTGTCCTCGGTCAGGCGGATCCATGCCAACCCTTTGGCACCGATACCTCGTACAAACTCGGTGAGTTTGTCGATTTCTTTACGGGTATAGGTTTTAACAGCATTCTTCACGGTGATAGCACGCACCGACCCGCCGCCGGTCAGGGCGTTTTTGAAGACGGCAAATTCTGTCTGCTGAACGGCTTCACTCAAGTCCACAATTTCCATCGCATAGCGGGTGTCGGGCTTATCCGAGCCGAACCGTTCCATGACTTCGTTGTAAGTGTAGCGGGGGAAAGGCGTGGGAATATCTACGTCCAGTACGTCTTTGAACAGACGCTTGATGTATCGTTCGCCCAGATCCAGCACGTCCTCCATATCTACGAAGGACATCTCAAGGTCGATCTGGGTAAATTCCGGCTGACGATCGGCACGCAGGTCTTCATCACGGAAACAGCGGGCGATCTGCATATAGCGGTCAAATCCTGCGACCATGCAGAGCTGTTTGTACATCTGGGGTGACTGCGGCAGGGCGTAGAAGGAGCCTTTGTGGATACGGGAAGGTACCAGAAAGTCTCTGGCTCCTTCGGGCGTTGATTTGATGAGCATGGGCGTTTCCAGCTCAATAAAGCCGTTCTCATCGAAGAAGTCACGGGTGACTTTTGCTACCTTGTGGCGGAACAGCAGATTCTTTTGCAGTTCAGGACGCCGCAGATCCAGATAGCGGTATTTCAGACGGGTCAGTTCGGCGGTCGGACAGTTGTCAATGATTTCGAAGGGCGGTGTTTCACTCTCCGAGAGGATACGCAGTTCTTTGACCTCGATTTCGATGTCGCCGGTCGGGATGTCCTTGTTTTTGGCACTGCGTTCCCTTACAAGTCCACGCACACCCAGCACATACTCTGAACGGACGGAAGCCGCTTTTTCAAAAATTGTTTTGTCGGTGGTATCGTCCAGTGCCAACTGTACGATACCGGTTCTGTCTCGCAGGTCAATGAAGATGAGCTGTCCCAAGTCACGCTGACGCTGTACCCAGCCGCAGACAACAACTTCTTGACCGATCTGTTCGGCACGAAGTGTACCGCAGTAGTGGGTACGCTTCATGCCTGTTAAAAACTCCGCCATGATGGATCCTTCCTTTTCTGTATCCCGTGCTGCGGGATTATTCCGATTTCATGAAATCCAACTGTTCCAGCAGTTGGGAATTGCTGCTCTCAACGTATGCGGTGAAAAAGGCATTGAAGAAACCTTCGTCCAGTGGTACCGAACGTTCCTCTTTGGTCGTCATGTTTTTGAGGACCGCCTGATTCGATTCGATTTCGCTGTCACCGATGACGATGCAGAAGCGTGCCTTGATTTTGTTGGCATACTTCATCTGTGCCTTGAGGGTACGGCCAACAATATCGCCTTCTGCGATCAAAGAAGCGTTGCGAACGCCTTCAATCAGACCGAAGGCTTTTTGTTTGGCAGTATCGCCCAGACCGATGACGAACAGGTCGCAGACCGGCGGTGCCGGAATGTCGATCTTCTGCTTCTCCAACAGGAGCAGCAGACGTTCCATACCCATGCCAAAACCGAGAGACGGTGTCGGCTGTCCGCCCAATTCTTCGATCAGACCGTCATAACGGCCACCGCCGCAGATCGTGCCGATGTCTGGCGTTACGAACTCAAAGACGGTACGGGTGTAGTAGTCCAGTCCTCTGACGATGGTCGGATTGACCCGATAGTGGATGTGGGCTGCCGACAGGCAGGATTTGACTTCTTCAAAGTGCTGGTGACAGTCGTCACACAGGAAGTCAAGCACCTTCGGGGCATTTTTGGCGATCTGTGAGCAGACGGGACTCTTGCAGTCGAGAATACGCATGGGGTTTCGTGTCAGACGAGAACGGCAGGTGTCGCACAATTCGGTCTCGTGCTGACCGAAATATTCCCGCAAAGCTGCCGTATAATTCGGACGGCACTTCTGACAGCCGATAGAATTGACCTCCAAGCTGATGTTTTGTACGCCGAGACGGTCAAAGATAGAATGTGCCGCACACATGACCTCAGCATCGGCATACGCCGAAGCCGCCCCGTATACTTCCATGCCGAACTGGTGAAACTCACGCTGACGGCCATAGTTTTTTTTCTCATAGCGATAGCACGCCGTCAAGTAGTATGCTTTGATGGGGTAGCCATCGTTATAGAGACCATGTTCCAGCATCGCTCTGGCGGCTCCTGCGGTTCCTTCCGGTTTCAGGGACAGGGAATCGCCGCCTTTGGTGGTGAAGGTGTACATCTCTTTCTGGACAATATCGGTCGTATCGCCCACCGAACGATTGAACAACTCCGTATGTTCAAAAACAGGCGTACGGATTTCCTTGAAGCCGTAGCACTGTGCCTGTTTTCGCATGATGTCTTCCAAGAACTGCCACTTGTGAACGTCGGACGGTAAAATATCCTCCGCTCCATAGACCCTCTTCGTGATCAATTCCATATCATCGCCTCCCAATACTTTTACCATACCCCCCTATTATACAATGCTTTCCGCAAATAAGCAAGCCCCAAAACGCGGGTCAATTACCCCGTGCGGGGGAAGCCGCAGTGACGAGTGGTTTTTCGGCTGACGAGACAGAAAAAACTGCCCCACAGCTTTCTTGTGAAAGCTGCGGAGCAGGATCAGGCAGCAGACCACTGCCAAGATGTGACTTTTTGCTGACGAAACCGTCGTGACCAGTGGTGTTGGCAGAGCGATGCTCACCGATCAGCGTCAGGACGGGCCGTCACCAATAGGTGTGTGTAATGGCCGCAGGGAGCGGCAGCGAAGTTGTCCTGTGAGGCACCCGGTTATATGATGAGTTCACTTTGGTGAATACGTTTGTCAAGGAAGTGCATGAGTTTGACACAGGGGCGGCGGAGCAGTAATCCCAGAGCCAAAGCAAAGGGAACGAATGCCAGCAGCATCAGGACGTTGTACCAGTAGTTGGTCATATCGGGACCGGCGATCGCTTCACGCAAAATATCGTTGCCGTAGCGGAAGGGGAGGAAGGGGGCAATCGTTTGGAAGGGTTGGGGCAGTACCTCCAGCGGAAAGGTGCCGCCTGAACCTGCGACTTGCAGTACCAGAATGATGACGGCCAGTGCCTTGCCTATCACGTTGAACGTGATAGTCAGTGAGTAGATGATGAGCGTATAGACGAAGGCAGAGATCATGCAGCCCAACACGAACAGGAAAGGGCTGTTGCACTGGATGCCGAGGAAATAAATATCGCCCAGCGACACGATGAGGGCTTGTATCTGTCCCAGTACGAAGAAGATAAGGTAGCGGCCGAAATATTCTTGTGTCTTGCCGGGACGGCGGAGTTTTTCGCGTTGTTTTTCGGTGAGTTCTGTCCGCACAATGGCAATCAGCACGACGCCGCCAACCCAAATGCCCAATGAGGTATAGAACGGTGCCATACCGGAACCGTAGTTTTCAACGGGGTGGATGCTGTGCGTCACGGTTGTGACAGGCTGTGAAAAGAACTGGCTGAGAGCGGCAGGGTCATGGATGACCGAGAACAGCAGATTGGTCAGGTCAGTTTCACCCTTGAGGGTATCGACTTTTTCAATCAGGCTGTTCAGCTTCTCTTTGGAGTGTCCCATCATGCTCTTGACGTTCTCGAAGGTGAGCATCATCTCATCGAGGGAGTCGCTGGTGCTGTCCATCACTTCTTGTACTTTTGGCAGTTCGCCGCCGAGTGACTGCAGAAGGTCGGTGGATTTGTCCAGCACGTTGTAGACGTTGTTGATCGTTGTATCCATGAGTTGTTGAACATCGTGCAATCCCGACTGGATGGCTGCTGCATCCTGTGTACAACTGGCAGCGGCACTTTTCAGAACATTAGCCGCTTCAGCGGGTAAGGCACCGGCAGAACGAATGGTCGAAGCCGCCGCAGTCAGGCGGGCGGTGAGTTCCTGCTGCCGTTGGAGGCTTTGCTCTAAACGGTTTGTCAGCACGGACAGATCAAGACCGTAGGTATGACCGATGCTGTTGAGCGTGGATAGCAGATAGTCTGTCAGG
>CACZZU010000018.1 GCA_902785765.1 uncultured Ruminococcus sp. | reverse complement strand
CACACTAACCATACACATCAACAGGACAAGGAACCTCTTGGAATGTTGAAACATTGGGACATCCTTCCTCTCATCAAACAATATCACTCCGCCAACGGCTTGACCGTTGGCAGGTGTTCGTTTTGTTGTATTCCTTCCGCACATCACCCTCTATTTTACGCTCACGGTGTGTGGAAGGTGCCACCCTGATGATAGCAAAATCCACCCTCTTCTGCAAGGATACGGAAATCCATTTGGCTCGGGCAGTCACATGGGGAAAACCCTTTTCCCGCGGAAGGATTCGCCGCCCTCTTTTCTTTCTTTGCGGTGAACGCTCCTGTCCGTCCTGCACTTCACACACCTGACCGTCAGCCGATCACACGGTGTTCATACCCCAGCCCCACACGGTATGCCGCTGTGTGGAACCGTCAGGCCGTCTGACGGTTGTCTGTCACATTTTTCCCTTCAGATACACAAAGAGCTGTGACACGCTGCATCCGCAGACACAGAGCATCACAGCTCCCGACAGTACAAGCCCTATGTCCATTAGTCTTTTTCCAGATGGAGATACGAGGCTTCGGGACCAAAATAGGCGGCATCGAAGTAGAGCTTGCCGTCCTTCAGCGTCAGGACAATATCCTTATCGGAAGACTCCCCGGAGGGTGCTTTCAGGGTCAGCACATTTCCTTCGGCTGTCCAACTGGCGGCAGCACCGCTGGTTTTCTGACTGGATTCGGAGGACTGTATCATCGTACCGGAAGCGGTTGCGGTACCGTTGCCGCGGATCGTCAGGTCGAAGGTCATCGTGTCCACCAATGTCAGCAGCACAGAGGTCTCTTCTTCTGTCATGGAGGGAAGGTTGTTTTTGTCTACACTGAGGTGCCAGTGTCCTACAAATTGGCTGATGGTGGCACAGGCCGCTGCCGTCGCTGCCACCAACACCGTGACCGTCAGCAGACACACAGCTTTTACAAGCTTTTTCATGGTGTACGCTCCTTACTGCTTCACAAAGCAGATGTACTTCATGCTTTGCTCCTGCATGATGAGTTTATTGTTCTGATAGACCAGCTTGAAGGTACCCATGGTGCCGGTGGCATGACCGGAAGGATCTGTCACAGTCACAATTTCATCTGCAACCGTGTAGGAGCCGTTCTCGCTCACTTCTTTGCCGCCGACTTTGGCGTTGATCTTGACGGCACCGTTCTCACCAAACACGAGTGTATTCTCCTGTGCTTCCAGACCTTCCAGATAGTTCTTGTAGATGGTGACTTGATCGGCAGTCAAGCCGTCTTCATTCAGGGCAAGCTTCCATGTGCCCTCTACGTTCAGTTCTTTTGTTTCCTCACTGCCGCCGCAGGCTGCTGTCATCACAACGATCAACAACACTGCACACAGCACCATAACAACCCGACCGATCTTTTTCATTCTGATACACTCCTTACTGTTCCTGTTATTTTGGTGACATCTTCCCCCTGAGCAGGCAAAGGTCAGGGACTTTTTGCCGAAATGAGGACAGAGGACCTTCCGATGGCTCATCCCCTTTTCGTGACGCTGACCGTCAGCGGTCACTGCTTCACAAAGTACATATAGTTAACTTCTTCCGGTGTGCTGCCGTCTGATGTCTCCGGAACCACAAAATACAGATTGCCGTCTTTGTATTCCAGCTTGCCGTCTGTTTCAACAGCCGCTCCTTCGGAAGAAGCATTCGTGCCGGAGATAGTGATGATGTTGCCTTCCTGCGTCCAAGTACCTTCGGTATGAGCGTTGCTGCTCTCACCGGCAACGCTGGCGGATGTGTCCACCGTAATTTTGCCGCCGTCCGACAGCACCAGGGTAATTTCCATCATGCCGGCCAGAGCCTGCACCATTGCTTTCTGATCTTCTGGAGCCTTGTCTGCATCCAGCTTGACCTTCCAGGTGCCCTTCACATCGGGTGCCCCGCTGCCGTTGTTGCCATTGTTGCCATTGTTGCCGCAAGCAGCTGTGGCCAGTACCAGCAGAACCGTCATCAGAAGGGCTGCCACTGTCATACCAAGTCTTTTCATCGTTGTTTCTCCTTTGACAATAAATTTTCACCAGCAGGTCGTCCGACCGCCATGCACCCGGATACCCACCATGTTATCATCATACAATAAACTATCTCCCCTGTCAATAAAAGGCTGCCGATTTTTTCTCAACGATCATCGCCAAGCAGCCGCTTTTCTGGAAGAAACATCGGTTTTCACTGTCCTCACCGGACAGAACCATGGCGTATGCGGCGTAAAAAGCACTGTCCGAAGGGACACAGCGAAGCAACGCCCCGTAAGGTGTGTAAAAAGCGGCAAACATCGCTTCTGCTGACGGTTCACTGAATTTTCCCTCTTCCCGACAGGAACGGAACGTGCTATAATGAAGGGGTGGAACACATCGTCAAACGTACCGCAAAGGAGAATGGATATGGAACTGTACGAAAACCGTCAAACGATCCAGCGAGCCCTGCTGGTCGGTATTGATACGGGAGAATATGATGCCGAAGCCTCGATGAAGGAGCTGTACGAATTGGTACGCAGTGCGGGTGCCGAAGCCGTTGCGAATATGATGCAGCGGCGTGATAAACCAGACGGAGCCACTTGTGTCGGTTCGGGACGGTTGGAAGAGATCACCGCCTTTTGTCAGGAACAGGAGATCGACTTCATCGTATTCGACACCGAACTGACCCCCACCCAGATACGCAACATTGAACAGGCAACCGATGTCCGCACCATTGACCGCACCATGCTGATACTGGATATTTTCGCCATCCGTGCCAAAACCAACGAAGGCAAGCTGCAGGTGGAACTGGCACAGCTCAAGTATCTGCTGCCCCGCCTGTCCGGCAAGGGCAAGGAAATGTCCCGTTTGGGCGGCGGTGTGGGCACAAGAGGTCCCGGTGAAACGAAACTGGAAACCGACAGGCGGCATATCCGCCGCCGCATTGAGTACCTGAAAGGAGCCCTGAACGAACTGACGGAACGCCGCAGCCGTCACCGTGAACGCCGCAGGAAGGACGGCATTATTACCGCCGCCATTGTGGGCTATACCAACGCCGGCAAGTCGACCCTGATGAATACACTCACACAAGCCGGTGTTTTGTCCGAGGACAAACTGTTTGCTACCCTCGACCCGACTTCTCGTGCCTTACAATTGCCCAACGGCGTATCGGTCATGCTGATCGACACCGTTGGTTTGGTACGCCGATTGCCGCATCATCTGGTGGAAGCCTTCCAGTCCACGCTGGAAGAAGCTGCCACAGCGGATATTATCCTGAACGTCTGTGACGTATCCGGCGAAGAATACCGCCTGCATCTGGACGTGACTCACCGCCTGCTGCAGGAACTTGGCTGCGGCGACCGCCCGATCATTACCGTCTACAACAAGTGCGATCTGGTCGCCGATCCCGCTGACATCCCGCATGACAGCGACAGTGTATGTATCTGTGCGAAAAGCGGTGATGGCATCAGCGAACTGCTGCATACGGTGGAAGAACATCTGCCCGTCAGACTGAAGCTGTTCCGGCTGTCGGTGCCGTTTGATAAGGCCTCGCTGCTGGCTGAACTGCGGAAAGTCGGTGCCCTTCGCTCGCAGGAATACACCGCCGAAGGGATTCTGGCAGAAGCACTGGTGGAGGAACCCCTTTGGCACAAAGTGACCCCCTATGCCGTGAGCCCCTGACCGCAGGGATCATGCGGCACACTGTCCTGCCGGTCACCTTTGCCGTACAGGAACACAGGGTGTCACGTTAGCGGCTGACGGTGAGCCTGATGCTCCTGATCCGCCGCACACAGAACGGCACTCCACACGAAAAAAAGCCACTTTTGGGCAAAAAACATAGCACAAACGGTCATTGACATCTTTCGTCCCTGCGACTATAATATTGTTTATGTATAAAGTGGAGCAATATCAACCGATGGAAACGGCCGCCCGACAGACACAAAAAGTCTTTCCCGCGGCCGTATTCCCCTGCCTTCGGCAGCGAAAACGGGAGACTTTTTAGCACAAAGGGGTAGAAGCACATGATGATTTTCAATTCTCGGGACGTGTCCTATCGTTCTCCGACAGGAGCCGTGCCGTTCGGTACCAACATCCACTTCCGTATCATTCTGGAACGCAGTCTGAAGTGTCGGGGAGCGATATTGGCTGTGAAAGATGACCGCTTCGGGGACACTTTAGTCAACGGGATGTACTGGGCGGGCATGGCAGGTGATGACCACGAAGTATGGGAGTGTGACCTAAAGGTCGACTGTGTAGGACTGTACTGGTATCACTTTGGTCTGGATACCGACTATGGACGCCGCTACATTATGAAGGGCTACGGCGGCGAGGGCTATCTGTCGATGAGCGATAACGACCCCCGCTTCCAGCTTACCTGCTATGAAAAGGACTTTCAGACGCCTTCCTGGCTGCCCGGCGGCATCATGTACCAGATCTTTCCCGACCGTTTCTGTTTTTCCGGTCAGAAGAAAAAGGGTATCTATCCCGACAAAAAACTTCAGACCGAATGGGACCGGATCCCCGACTGGCGTCCGAACGAGTTCGGCATGATTACCAACTCCGACTTCTTCCAGGGTGACCTCAAGGGCATTACCATGAAACTGCCCTATCTGGCTTCGCTGGGTGTCAATTGTATCTACCTGAACCCCATCTTTGAGGCGTATTCCAACCACCGTTATGACACGGGCAACTACGAAAAGATCGACCCGATCCTTGGCACAGAAGAGGACTTTGCCGAACTGTGTGCCGAAGCCAAAAAGCTGGACATCCACATCATCAACGACGGCGTGTTCAGTCATACCGGCAGCGACAGTATCTACTTCAACCGTGAAAATCGCTACGAAGGACAGGGAGCCTACAACTCCCAAGAATCTCCCTACTACACTTGGTACAAGTTCATTGAGTGGCCGAACATTTACAATTCATGGTGGGGCTTTGATACCCTTCCGGAAGTAGAGGAGCTGTCCACCTCCTTCAATGAGTATATCAACGGCAAAGACGGCATTATCCGCCGTTGGATCCGCAAGGGCAACAGCGGCTGGCGGTTAGACGTTGCCGACGAACTGCCCGATGAGTTCATCGAATATATCCGCGAGGCCATCAAGTCAGAAAACCCCGATGCCCTCCTGCTGGGTGAAGTCTGGGAAGACGCTTCCAATAAGGAAAGCTACGGTTCCCGCCGCCGTTTTCTATACGGCAAGGAGCTGGACAGTGTCATGAACTACCCGTTCCGTGATGCCATTCTGGGCTTCCTTGACTGCGGCGATGGGCGGGATATGCTGGAAATCGTGCTGAATGTTCTCGAAAACTACCCCCGTCCGGTCATCCGTTCGCTGATGAATCTGCTCGGTACGCATGATACCGAGCGTGTCATCACCCTGTTGGCTGGTGAACGGCAGCACGGCAGAGGGCGTGAATGGCAAGCCGTTACCAAACTTTCTCCCGAACAGAGAGCCTATGGTCTGGAACGCATGAAACTGGCCAGCGGCATCCTGTACACACTGCCCGGTGTACCATGTATTTACTACGGTGATGAGGTGGGGGTCGAAGGATACAAAGACCCCTTCAACCGTGCGACCTTCCCGTGGGGCAAAGAGGACAAGAACCTGCTGGATTGGTACCGCCGTCTCGGTCAGATGCGGCGGGAATGCAGTTGTCTGGTCGATGGCGACCTCATTAACTACGGTTCCACCGGCCGTACCATGGGTTATATTCGTCAAGACGACAAAGAAATGCTGCTGTGCGTCTTCAACGCCGCCCATGAGACGATCACCTTCCGTGTTCCCGAAGAATTTATCGGCGGACAAGTCTATATGAATACCCAACTCGAAGGCGAGTGGCTGACCATTCCGATGAACGAGTGTGCTTTTGTGCGTGCCAACGTACCGGAAAAGAAGCCCGCACCTCTGGCGGAAGAAACCGATACCGCCGCCGTTTTGACGGAACCTGTCACAGCCGAGATCGACCCCGAACCGGAAGTCGCCGATATTCTTGTGACAGACTGATATGCTCCCACACAAAACAAACAGACCGTACCGTTCCCTCTCAAGGAAACGATACGGTCTGTTGCTGTTTGGCGGAAACGCCGCTTGTTTTTTTGTTCCCCTGACCCTATCAGGTCATAAGGGGATGGCTGTCTTCTGCATCCACGCGTTCTCTGAACAACAGCGAAACGCACCAAATGGCGGCCAAGGCCACCAGCGTATAGATAATACGGCTGATAACACCGGTTTGACCGCCGCCGATCCATGCTACGAGATCAAACTGGAAAAGTCCGATGGAACCCCAGTTCAATCCGCCGACAATCAATAAGATCAATGCGATTCTGTCGAGCATCGTCCCGACCTCCTCTGACGGTTGACCCGTATTTTATCCACACTGACTGCCCTGTACGGGCAATCGGCGGAAGTCTGCCGCAGAAAGACCGCTGCGGCAGTACGGAACTCACAGACGGTCGTTTCTTCGGGCAGGAATGTGTCCGAAAAGCATTCGCTTTTCGGATACTGATAGTGTTGACCGATCGCTCGGTTTTATACAAAAAAGTCACTGGCTATTTTTGTCGGACTATTTCAGCCGAGGTCGGCCAATCATTCAGAAAACGCTGTTCTGCGAACAGCGTTCAGGCACTTTCGGAGGAAAACCGTTCACTCACTTCAAGGTACGGTACACAGCGTGTCAACGCCTGACGTGCTTTTTTCAGATGCTTATACACGGTGGTGGGACGAATTTGAAGCTGCTGTGCGATAGCAGCTACGTTTCTGCCTTCGAGATAATACAAACGGACACAGACCTTTTGCCTGTCCGTGAGTTCCTGACGCATCGCCACTTTCAGCAGCCGTTCCATTCGCTGTACACGCTGCGAACGGTGACCGCTGCGGTCGATGTATTGCTGTAAAGAAGCCTGTTCCTCCATTTGGCTGTTGAGAAAAAGTATGGCTTGACGACGCATCAGCACTCTCCTTTCCTTTTCCGAAGTTCGTTTGCGGTACGCATACATTCGTAACACATGGTTTGCAGTACGCTGATCCGGTATTGCAAATCCTTCAAAACCGCCGCAGAGACTTGTCCCTTGGCTTCCTCGCGAAGTTTGGCGATGCTGCCCTTCAGCACAGCCACACTATGGTCATATTCATCTGCCCATTCCTGATAAGTCATAGATGCCCCTTTCTACACGATATGTGTAATTCCAACAGATAATAAAAACGACCTCCTGAAGGGTTTTCCTTCGTCAGATCGTTCTGTCTGCCCCCTATATTTCTTATTATAGCCTGTTTTTCGGAAAAATCAAGAGAAAATCGAAAATTTGTTCGGCTTTTGTTGAACAAATTTCCCTCTGTACGATTTTATCGTTTCCCCGACAAAAAACACTTGAAAATACACTAAATGTGTGGTATAATACCGATAATCGAACGAAGCGGTCCCGCACCGCTGCACACGATCACAAGCACACAATGGTAATAGGGAGGTGAGCGGAATGTCTATGGGAGAAAAGATCCGGCAGATGCGGAAGCGGGCGTCCCTGACACAAGCGGAACTGGCCGCCAGACTGGAATTGTCGCCGTCGACCATCGGTATGTATGAACAAGACCGCCGAGAGCCAGACAGCCACACGCTAAACCGGCTGTGCGAAATTTTCGGCGTGTCGGGCGACTACTTTATCGGCAATTCCGGTCATTGGCAGACCAACGGCACCATGGAAGTATCGGATGTCTTTGACGAATTTACCCGCCGGCTGACCGTGCAGGAAGGTCTGATGTTTGACGGCGTACCGCTGAACAGCGAAGATCGCCGCAAGATCATCGACGCCATTCAGGTGGTGGCCGCCATCGCCAAACAACAGCATAAGAATGCTTCGGATAACAAAAAATGAAAGGAGGGGAAGATCGTGCGAAACATCCAACAACAGGTCAGGCAACTGATCGACCGTTATGAAAGTGCGGAGCCGTCTGTGTTGTGCGAGAAAATGGACGTGATAACGCTGGAGCAGGAGCTTCCCTCCTGCGTCAATGGCTTCACGATCGAAATGTATGGCATTCGCTTCATCGTGCTCAACGATACGTTGGACGATGACACCAAACGCTTCACAACCGCACACGAATTAGGACATATCGTCCTGCACAAAGGCACCAATTCGCTGCGGTTGAGCTGCAACACCGGCTTTTGCGTCACAAAATACGAGCGGGAGGCAGACAGCTTTGCCGCATGGCTGCTGCTGCTCTCGAAGCTGTCCGAGCTGAACGGACGCGAGAGTATCACCGCCGAAGAAGCCGCCCGTATCGCCCACATTCCTTTGTCAGTGGCTCAAAGCGCCTTTTGCTCCTGATACATCTTATCCCAACAGGCAGGTGATGCTATGAAACGCTATATCAAACGAGACTTGTCAGAGGGCATGACATTCATCGTATATAACGAGACCGGAGAGGTGCTGTACCGTATTACATCCTTGGACGATCCTCGCCGCCGCTGCCTGTGGCTGACCGATACAGAAGGGCAGCCGTTAGCCGAAATCAATCACAAACAGCTTATGCTGCACTATTTCACCGTCCGCTGCCAAAAGAGTTTCTATGTGTTGGTGCCCACCGTCAAAGAATGCTTTGCCTTTCTGATCTACGGCAGCACCTATCGTTTTGCCGGTGATCTGACCACAGGACGGTTTTCACTGTTTGATGTGGATAAAAGTCCCGTGATGACCCAACAAAAATGCTGGACCGCCTACGGTGACGGCTATGAACTGGAACTGTATGTTCCCGAACAGGAACTTTTCTGTCTTTGTACAGCGGTGTGTGCCGCCCTCTATCTGACCACTGCTACCGGCAGCACTGTACCCGGTGTATAACACAAACGCCCCTTCACAGGGGCGTTTGTTGTTATATGGGGCAGCATATTGTCCCGCTTTATCTTCTCTGGACAAAACCAAGCATGAGCACAGACGGCGGGAACGGGTCACCATGTCGTCAACACCCGCTGCGGCACACCGCCTCCCCATCAACAAATGCCTCCCCTCAACACGGTTCACCCTCCTGCACAAGCAAACATCCTGCCTGTTCAGCGACCACATTCGTATCCTGTTTTCCCGCACGTTCCTGTTATCGCCGCACCTCCTTCATTTTCGTGACAAAATTGCGTTTGCACCTTCCCTTTTCCGACACGATGTGCTATAATGACGTGGGAATATGTTGGTACATATCCCCAGACTATATGACAAAAGAGGTACGATACCCCATGAAAAAGGAATACGATGTGCTGATCGTCGGAGCGGGAGCCGCCGGTCTTTATGCCGCTTTACAGTTTCCGGAAGATGTCAGCGTACTGGTGATCGCCAAACGAGAACTGACCCTCTCCAATTCCTCTCTGGCACAGGGCGGTGTCGCCGCTGTGCTGGACAAGGACAACGACAATTTCAAACTGCATATTGCCGATACGCTGATCGCCGGCAAATACAAAAACAATCTGGAGGCCATCGAGGTATTGGTTTCCGAAGGTCCCAAAGATGTCCTCAAACTCAAGGAAATGGGCGTAGCCTTTGATCTGGATGCACAGGGGCATTTGCAGATGACTCTGGAGGCCGGTCATTCCCGTCACCGTATCGTCCACCATAAAGATTCTACCGGACGAGCCATCGTGGATGTGCTGATCGAACAGGTCAAGACCCATCCCAATATTGAACTGTGCGGCAACACCATGCTCTATAAGCTGGACAAGGTCGAACAGGGCTTCTTGGGCGGCTTATTGCTGCCGGATGGTTCTTCCCGTGTCATCGCGGCACGTTATTGTATCCTCGCTTCGGGCGGTATCGGTCGTGTCTATCAATATACCACCAACTCCGCTATTGCTACGGGTGACGGTATCACTCTCGCTTTCATGCTGGGTGCCCGCATCAAGCACCTCAGCCGCATCCAGTTCCACCCGACAGCCTTTGCCGCTGAAAACGATCGGGAACGCTTCCTCATCAGTGAAGCTGTCCGCGGAGAAGGAGCCGTTCTGCTGAACTGTGACGGCGAACGCTTTGCCTTCAAATATGATGAACGCGGCGAGTTAGCTCCCCGTGATGTCGTCTCCAACGCCATTATGCTGGAGTCACAAGCCAAAGGCAACGAAAAGTTCTACCTCGACATCACCCACAAAGACCCCACATTTGTGAAGCAGCGGTTCCCGATGATCTATGAGAAGTGTCTGGAGGAAAATATCGACATCACCAAGCAGTGGATCCCCGTCTTCCCCTGTCAGCACTACCTTATGGGCGGCATCGACGTTGACCTCTACGCCCGCACGACCATTGACCGTCTGTATGCCGCCGGTGAGTGTTCTCATACCGGCGTACACGGAGCGAACCGTCTGGCAAGCAATTCCCTGTTGGAGGCGTTGGTATTCTCCCGCCGTGCCGCTAACGATATTACCGAAAAACTTCACCATGAGTCCCCCGTTCCCTTTGTTCCCTTCGCCGAGCAGGAAGACCTCAACGGTCATCCCCTTCCCCACGGTTTCCGTACCGAGATCCGCAAGATCATGCAGGACTGCTATTTTGTCATTCCCAAGCCTGAACTGATCCCGGACGGCATCCGCCGTGCCAAAGAGATTCTGACCGATCTGACCGGCGGCGAATATGCTGTCGACCAAAACTTTGTCGAAGCCCGCAGTCTGGCGACCGTGGCTTGTATTGTACTGGAGGAGGCACAGAAGAAATATGACGCTCAATAAAATCTATGTGGACGATCTCATCAAAACGGCTCTGCTGGAGGACATCAACTACTGTGATGTCACCACCGACTATCTCATTCCCGAAGAACAGGAAGGACAGGCTCGCTTTGTAGCCAAAGCAGACGGTGTTGTCTGCGGTACAGAAGTGGCGGTAAGAGTCTTCACTCTGTTGGACGATGCGGTGACCTATGAGCTGCTTAAAAAGGACGGTGAACTCGTCCGCAAGGGCGAGGTCATCCTCACCCTCTGCGGTAAGACCCGCACCCTGCTCAAGGGAGAACGCACCGCCCTGAATCTCATCCAGCACATGAGCGGCATCGCTACCGCTTCTCACCGTTACAGCGAGATCGTCAAGGGCACCAAAGCGTCTATCGCCGATACCCGCAAGACCCTGCCCGGTCTGCGTCCTTTGCAGAAATACGCCGTGATGACCGGCGGTGCCAAGAACCACCGCTATAACCTCTCGGATGCGGCAATGCTCAAGGATAACCACATTGATGCGGCAGGCGGTATTACCGCCGCCATCACCGCCCTGCGGCAAAAGGTCGGTCACATGACCAAGATCGAGGTCGAAACACGGAATCTGGAGGAACTGGCAGAAGCTTTGGCGGCCGGTGCAGACATCATCATGCTGGACAATATGTCTCCCGAAACCATGCAGGAAGCTGTCCGCCTGACAAATGGACGTGCCCTGTTGGAAGCCTCCGGCGGCATCACCGATGAAACACTGCGTCAGGTCGCTGAAAGCGGTGTGGATATTATCTCGGTTGGTGCCCTCACCCACTCTGTCAAGGCTTTCGACATCTCGATGTACATTTCCTGACGTGTATCATAGGCACTGTGCGGTCGTATATTACGTCACGCTATCGTATCACCAAGTCCATCGATTCTCCTGAAGGATCGGTGGACTTTTCGTGCTGGTATGTATCCGCTGTCACCGATGCGTTCAAAGCGAAACAAGCGTGACTGTCACGGAGCACCAACTTGCTGCACTGGTGCACATGAACACTTCCGCTGCCCGTGTCGACAGGCACAGGACACGGCAGGAAGCGGTCGGGGACTGAACGGGCACGTCACCGATACCGATACACGGGTACTTTCGGTTTATGTACCGGTGGCTTGATAACCGCCCTGCTGATGTTCACTGTCTGCTTCTTTCAGCCGAACGGAGGAACTTTGTCCCTTGCTCCACACCGTGGTCATTGACTTGCTGTATGCGGCGGGGCTTGTACGAGGAATGGGAGGTTTTCTTTCCCGTTGGCTCGATTCCTTGAGCGTGTACCATGCTCTGCCCCATCGGTCTGTTTATCACTCGCCAACACCGGCCGTGGAGTTTTTCCTCCCTGCGAACAGCAGGTTTATCAGATCGGTTCGATCACACCAGAAAACCGCCGCATTTTGTTCCAATCATGTCGGACAAAGTGAAGTCTTTTGCGGGCAATTCTGTTCAGCCGTTCGGAGAAATACAGGCTTACCGAACAGATTCACTCTTTTCACGGCAATAAAAAAACACCTCGATGACTTCCGTCATACACACGGAATGGTCATGGAGGTGTTTTTCTATGATCCACACAACGCAAGGACAGAGCCGCGGGGTTCCAACGGACACCTCTGCAAAGCAGAAGTACCGACCGATAGGAAGTCCCTTTGTGGTACTGACAGGCAAGACCGCCCCTCTTACACGGGATGGATGTGAGCGGCTACATCCGCATCGGGGTTGAGACCAATACGGGCGTCACGGCGGGCTTTGAAGAATTTCGGAGCCACTTGCGGGAACTGGGCATAGGTGAGAACGTCTTCCGGCTGTTCGATCCATTCAGGAATCTCGGCACGGAGTTTCTCCAATTCGGGTTCCAACAGGTCAGCCGGACGGCAGGTCACAGGCGTCTCGTCACCGATAATACGCTTACGGAAAGCCGGATCAACCGGTACGGGCGTAGTGCCGTATTTACCCGCTACCAAATCTTTGAACTGACCGCTGCAATTTTTGTATTCGCCGAAAAGGACGTTGAACACAGCCTGTGTGCCAACGATCTGGGATGTGGGCGTGACCAGCGGCGGATAACCGGCATCTTTCCGCACCTTCGGAACTTCCTCCAGTACCTCGGTGAGTTTATCAGCCTTGCCGGCATCCTTGAGCTGCTTGAGCAGGTTCGAGAGCATACCGCCGGGTACCTGATAGATCAGTGCTTTCGCATCGGTCGCCAACATCTTCGGGTCGAGCAGACCACTCTTGATGTATTTTTCACGCAGGGACATGAAGTATTCCCGAATCTCGGACAATTTCACCAGATCAAGACCGGTATCGTAATCGGTGCCCTGAAGGGCGGCGACCATCGACTCTGTCGGAGCATGAGATGTGCCGTTCGCCAGCGGAGACATTGCCGTATCAATGCGGTCACAGCCGGCTTCAATCGCTTTCAGCAGGCACATGGACGCCAGACCGGAGGTATAGTGCGTATGAAGCTGCACCGGAATCTTGACGGCTTTTTTGATAGCGGTCACCAATTCCTCGGTATAGTACGGTGTCAGCAGAGCGGCCATATCCTTGATGCAGATCGAATCCGCACCGGCCGCTTCAATCTGCTTGGCGTAGTTGACGTAATAGTCCGTGGTAAAGATCGGTCCGGTGGTGTAACTCATTGCGACCTGTGCCTCCACGTTAGGGTTCTCCTTTTTGGCGGCTTTGGTAGCGTTGATGGCGGTCTGGAGATTCTTGATGTCGTTAAGGGCATCGAAGATACGGATCACGTCAATACCGTTGGCGACCGAACGCTGCACAAAATACTCCAGCACATCGTCTGCGTAGTGACGGTAGCCCAACATATTCTGTCCGCGGAACAGCATTTGCAGGCGGGTCTTCGGGCAGTTTTGACGGATAACCCGCAGACGCTCCCACGGGTCTTCGTTCAGGAAGCGGATACAAGAATCGAAGGTCGCACCGCCCCAACACTCCAGCGAATAGAAGCCAATTTCATCGAGCTGCGGCAGGATGGGCAGCATATCCGACAGCGGCATACGCGTAGCGATCAATGATTGGTGAGCATCACGCAGGATCGTTTCGGTGATTTGAATTTTCTTTTTAGCCATGAGTACCTAACTCCCTTCGTGACGGCGGTCAGTTCAGCGTAACCAGAACGGCACCGGTATCGACGGACTCACCCTTATTGACAGCGATGGAAGCGACTACCGCATCACGGCCTGCTTTGATCTCGTTCTCCATCTTCATGGCTTCGAGCACCACCAGCACATCGCCGGTTTTCACGGTCTGACCGACCTTAACGGGCACATTCAGGATGGTGCCCGGCATCGGCGACTTCACCGGTTCGCCTTCCGCGGCAGCTTTGGGAGCCGGAGCAGCGGCTTTCGGAGCGGCTTTCGGAGCCGTCGCAGGAGCGGCGGCGGGTGCAGAAGTACCATCGACCTCTTCTACCTGTACATCATATACAACACCGTTGACGGTGATCTTCAAGTTTTTCATCATCCAACATTCCTTTCGTTGATAGGGTTCTGGGTATATGCTCAGATAAAGAGGTTGTTGTGCTTCTTGGGCAGCGTGGTGACACGCTTATTACAGAGCATCTCCAAAGCTGCGGTCAGCTTGTCTCTGGTCTGGGCAGCTTCCAGCACGTCATCGACATACGCCTGTTCAGCGGCTTTCATGGCAGTGAGTTCTTCTGCTTTGAAGGCAGCCAGCAGCTTGGCTTTGTCCGCCTGCGGGTCTTTGCTGCCCTTCAGACGACCGCCGAAGTCATCCCCCCATGTCATCACAGCAGCGGCTTCGGGCGGCAAAGCAGAGATACTCGCACCGACCCACGCATACGTCACGTCGGCTGCCGCACCGGTTCCGGCAGCCGCAATATAAACGGCTCCGTAAGCCTCTCCGGTAACGACCGTGATCTTGGCGGTTGTGGCTTCGGCATAGGCGGAGGTCAGTTTTGCCGCACCTTTAAGACAGCCGAACCGTTCGGCATTCACGAAGGTCACAACCGGCATACTGAACGCATCACAGAAACGGACAAAACGAGCCGCTTTCGCACAGGCGTGTCCGGTGAGTACCGGTGCTTCCAACACCACCAGTCCTACGGTCGTACCGTTGATGGTCGCCAGAGCTGTTTTGGCTTCTGCGGCATAAGACGCCTGTAATTCGATCAGGCTCTCGGCATCTGCCACGGCAAAAGCAGCCTGTGCGGCGGACATTTTATCGGTCACGGTCTGTTGTGCCGTGATACTGTCATAAGCAATACACGCAGTACTGAGGTTGTTGGAGGGCAGTATAGCGACCAGTTTTCTGGTCTGTGCCAATGCTTCATCCTCATTGACCGCTGTGAGGTGGACGATACCTTTCTGGGCATTCTTATTCGCAGACGCATCAGCACCAGCCGTATCCAAAGAAAAGGAGGCCTGCTCGGACATAACGATCACATCGGCACCGGCGGCGATCAATGCCTGTGTGCCGAAGCATTTCCCCAACACGACAGCGATCTGCGGCACCACGCCCGACAGGTTATTGGCGTATTTCAGGACATCACCATACGCAGCCAGCAAATCGGCACCCTCATCAAGCCGTCCGCCGATGGAGTCGTAGATTGCCACAATCGGTTCGCCTGTTTTGAGTGCCAGCTCATAGACCTTCTTGATCTTGCCTGCCTGTGCTTTTGACATCGCACCGCCTGCCGCATCGGTATCTTGGGCGATCGCATACACGCCCAAGCCGTCTACACTGCCATGTGCCGCTATGACTTCGGCATAGCCGTCTTTCGACCTTGCGAAAGCATCCAATTCTGTGAAAACACCCTCATCAAACAGCTTGCACAGACGTTCATAGGCCTTGCCTGTCTGACGTGCTGCCTTGGCGGAGGACAGTGCTTCTGTTTTTTCTGCCATACTCATCACCCTTTTTGATTACTCATGCTCCATGAGGTACCGCTCATCCTGCCCTGACGGACAAGGAGTACGCACGCTGCATGGACAGCCTTTTTCGATAGAAAAATTTTTCCTCCATTGTATTATAGTATACTCTTGCACAAAATTCAAGGGGGCGGCAGGTGAGAA
>CACZZU010000017.1 GCA_902785765.1 uncultured Ruminococcus sp. | reverse complement strand
GATCGCCAAAAATGAATTTCCTTGGTGTTTTGGGCAATCAGTTGATCACGGAAATCCATTTTCACAATCTGATAGCTGACAGAGCAGCAATTCAATTTTTGGACGTTGCTTTTCCAAATATTTCTTACAAAAGTTCAGCGGTTTTAGGAAAGGGGGGCGGGTATCCGGTGGATACCTTCGCCCACCGACCGAGCCGACAGGCGAAACATGGGGAAAACCCTTTTTTCGGGAAAACCCTTTTTTCGCTGGAAAAGGGTTTTCCCCATGTAACTGCCCGACCAAAATTGATTTTCGTGTCAGTTGATGACGACCGCCTGACGGAAAAGTTCTTCATAACGGAGAGCGAACAGAGCTTTGTCATAGGACATGATCTTGCCGTAAGTAGGGTCGGCAAGATATACCACTGTATCGGTGTGTCCTAACAGTACCATACAGTGTTCATTACGGTACCATGTGACGGTTTTGCCGTTATTGGCTGTCCAAGTATCGGTGTAGTAACCAGGCCAGAGTTGATAGGTCGTCCAGACCATGACAGGTGTCCCGTTGTCGGTGAAGCGGAACAGGTTTTCTAACGGCTGACCGCTGCATTCTGTTGATCGTAGGGAAGAACTGTTTTGTACTAAAAAGCGGTTGGCTGCTTTAACAATGGCAGGAGCATAACAGCCGTAGGAATATTCGCTGTAAGGGTCACCGGCGAATACTTCGTGGAAATCTGCTTCCCATGCGGGAGCTGTCTCCAGATAGTCGTCCACCAGTGTGCACTTGTCTATCGGATAACCATAGAAGTTGAGTACCATAGCCAAGGCGGTGATTTCACAGCCTGTCGGGAGTTCAGGATACTGTCCGATAGGGGTAAAGCGTTGGTGCAGAGGGAGCGGCACGCCGACAGAATTGGCCACGATGATCTGGCAAACGGCTTTTTTGCCGTTGTGCGTCGTAAGAGTGATATAAGCCGTACCGACAGCGACAGCCGAGACCTGCCCGCTGCTGTCGACACGGCAAACAGACGGATCGCTGGAGGTATAAGTGACACCAGAAGTGGCTTCATCAGGTTCGCCCAGATAGTAATACAGTTGGAAGGTCTGTCCGGGCATCAGTTTCTTTTGCTTGACGTAAAGCCGCAGTACAGACGGCGACTTCTTCACAGTGACGGTGCAGGTATCTTGTTTACCGTTAACGGTCGTAACAGTAACGGTCGTTTGACCTGCCGTCACGCCAGTGAGGACACCGCTGCTGTTAACGGTACAAACTGCTGTGTCTTGGACGGTATAGGTCAGACGGGTGCTCGTACTGTTGTCCGGCAGGGATACAGCGAGGGGGTGTGTTTCACCGGTAAAGACGAGGACGGAAGGTTCCCGAAACTGCACATAGGTGGGAAGTGTCTGCACTGTCACACGGCAGAAAGCTTGTACGTTATTATAGGTCGTGACAGTGATAATGGCACTGCCAATGGCTTTAGCGGTGATATTGCCGGAGGTATCCACGGCGGCAACGGCAGGATTATTGGTAGAGAACCGCCGCTGATAAGACGCATGAGCACCGTCAATATGTGTGTAGAGACGCTTGATTTGACCGACGGAGAGTGTCATCTCATTGTCATCGAGCGTCATGCTGACGGGAGCTGTCTTTACACAAACGGTTGTGGTGGCGGTGCGTCCGTTAAACAGACGAACGGTTACGGTCGTCTTGCCGTTTTTCTTTCCGAGAATACGACCGGTGCTGTCTATGTTACAGATCGTTGGGTCGGACGACGTATAGTGTATCGAATACGAAGCCGTATCGTTTGGCAGGGTAGTGCGGAGCTGACAGCTTTCACCGACACCGATGGTCAGGGAAGCGGGTGTCAGCTGAACACTGTTCGGAGCATTCTTTACCTCTACCACACAGGAAGCAGCTCGTCCATTGACGCTGCGGACAGTGATAGTGGCACGTCCTACAGATTGAGCATAGATCACTCCGTTGTTGACAGCGACCACAGAGGGGGCACTGCTGCTCCATGTCAGCGTATTGTCTGCCACTTGTGTCGGTGTGATGGCAGCGGTCAGGACATGGCGTTCTCCACAGCCTAGTGTGACAGATGATGAAGACAAACTGACTGCTCTGATCGGTTCATAGACCTGCACAGAAAGAAGGACTCGCTGATTGTTGTGAGCGATCGCTTTGATCGTAGCCTTGCCGACACCGACAGCGGTCAACATTCCTTTTTCGTTGACGGTCACTACATCAGGGCGGCTGGTTTTCCATGTGAGTGTCTTGTCATCGGCGTTAGTGGGTAAGACGGTAGTCTGCACGGTTCGTGTTTCGCCTTTGGTTAAGGAAATATTGGTGCTGTCTGCCGTCACGGAAGTAACAGGAATGCGGACGATCACCAGACAGTAGCCCTTCACACCGTCTTCCGTTTCAGCTACGATGAGGGTCATTCCCTTGCTGCGAGCCGAGACAACACCGTTTTCGACGCCTACGATCTCATCGGATCGGGAAGACCATTTTACCTGTCGGTAGGAAGTATTGCTGGGCGTGACTTGGGCTTTCAGTCGGTAAGTTTTACCAATATCGAGATAAAGAACCTGTTGGTTCATCACGACACCAGCCGCTGGAACAACAACCTGTACTACACAATGGGCGTAGATTTGGCTGCTGACCTTGGCTGTGATGGTGGCAATACCTTTTTGGTGTGCGGTCACGTTGCCTTTGTCATCGACCGAGATGACATCCGGTTTACTGGAACGGTAAGTGATCTTGTCATAACCGTCCGAAGCGATAAGGGGCAGCTTGGTTTGCTGTCCAACCGCCAGAACGGTTCGGCTTTCCGCAAAGGCGAAAATCGGTTCTTCCGCTTTGGCGGCGGCACAAGGTACCGCTGTTCCATACAAACACATCACGACTGCAAGGAATAGGGCACAAGGCAGCGACACGGCTTTCCATATTTTGTTTTTCATACATAGGGGACGATAAGCGTCCCATCCTCCCTTCTGTGTTAAAATACACACTGTACATGATACAACGGAAAAAAAGGCTGTGTCAATGGTATGTCACGCCAAAAATCCAGCAGATTTTTGGCTGTTATCGACAAAATGTATCACGCAGCAGGGGGAATTTTTCCGCTAGGAAACGGTTCTGTGTGATAGAATGATACCTGCCACACGACTGATATTCACCCAATAAGGTGGTATCAGAAGTATGGACGGTATCACAGAAATATCATGTGAAGGACGTTCATCGTAACAGAGCACACAGACGCTCAACGGCTTCTTGCGTGGCTTCGTGTGTGTTGAAAGAGGTCAGGCGGAAATATCCCTTTCCGCACCGACCAAACCCGTCACCCGGTGTGCCGACAATGGCGGCTTTTTCCAGCAGGTAGTCGAAAAATTCCCATCCGCTCATGTGGTCGGGACATTCCAGCCACAAGTAAGGGGAATGGTGTCCGCCGGTGTAGTAAATGCCGAGATCGTCCAGTGCATGGGCAAGTGTCAGGGCGTTTTCACGATAGTAGTCAATGTTGCGGCGGCACTGTTCTTGTCCTGCTTCGCTGAATACGGCCGCAGCGGCACATTGTACGGGCCACGATACGCCGTTGAATTTAGTGGCTTGTCGGCGGTACCAGAGATCATGCAGACGCTTGCCGCTGCGTGTTAACGCCTTCGGTATCACCGTGTAGCCGCACCGTACACCCGTAAAACCAGCGGTTTTGGAGAGGGAACACAGCTCAATGGCACATTCTTTCGCACCGTCAATGGCATAGATCGAGCGGGGACGGTCATCCTGGATGAATGCTTCATAGGCGGCATCGTACAGGATGACCGCATTCTTTTCGAGGGCATAATCGACCCATTCCTTGAGTTGATCGGCATGATAGGCCGCTCCGGTGGGATTATTCGGAGAACAGAGATAGATGATGTCCGCTTCCACTTTTCGATCCGGCATCGCCAAAAAGTGGTTCTCTTTTCCGGAGGGAGCATACAAGATACGCCGTCCTGCCATGATATTGGCATCCACATACACTGGATAGACAGGGTCAGGGATCAGCACCGTATTATCTTCGGAGAAGATGTCGCCGATGTTGCCGCAGTCGGACTTTGCTCCATCAGAAATGAACACCTCGTCTGCCTCTACGGAAACACCGAAACCAGCGTAATACGCAGCAATTTGTTCCCGTACAAAATCATACCCTTCATACTCTGGGTATCCTTTGAAACTCTCACGATACCGCAGGTCTTCACATCCCTGCTGCATGGCATCCACCACGGTCTGTGCCAAAGGCAGTGTCACGTCACCGATCCCCAGCCGGATGATTTTTTGGTCAGGGTGTGCCGCTATAAATGCGTTGGTCTTGCGTGCTACGTCCGCAAACAAGTAGTTCGGTACCAGCTTGTCGAAACGGTCGTTGATCTTCATGCTGCTTCCTCCCTTATAAATTGGTGTAGCCCATCAAGTCACGATCGACTTCCTTGGCACAGTCACGTCCTTCACGAATGGCACGTACCACCAGCGATTGACCTATGTGCATATCACCGGCGGTATAGACCTTTTCTACGGAAGTACGGTGGCTGCCTGCAGCAGTCGCCACATTTGTGCGGGCATCGGTGGACACGCCGAAGGCTTGTGTCACGGTGCTCTCACTCCCCAAGAAACCGGCAGCAATCAGCACCAGTTCCGTCTCTACCGTGTACTCGCTGCCCTCAAGAGGTTTCATCACGGTACGATGGGTGTCCGCATCGGTTTCAGGTGTGAGCGGCAGGAGCACAGCCCCTTTGATGTGTCCGTTTTCATCGGAGAGAAATTCCTTGACGGTCGTTTGGTAGACGCGTGGGTCTTTCCCGTACACTTCGATAGCTTCTTCCTGACCGTAATCCGTCTTACAGACGCGTGGCCACTCCGGCCAAGGATTGTTGTCTGCCCGCTGTTCGGGGAGTTTTGGCATCATTTCAAGCTGCAGGATACTCTTGGCACCGTGCCGCACACAGGTGGCGACACAGTCGTTTCCGGTATCGCCGCCACCGATCACCAACACGTTCTTGTCTTTGGCACTGATAAAAGTGCCTTCGGTCAGAGCATGGTCGAGCAGGGAACGAGTGGTGGAGGTCAGAAAGTCCACGGCGAAGTAAATGCCCTCGGATTCACGGCCGTTCACCTGAATATTTCTTGGTTGAGAAGCACCACAGGCCAGAATGATACGATCATACTGTTCCAGCAATTCTTCGGCGGAAACATCCACACCAACATTGATACCGGTCAGAAAACGGATGCCTTCGGCTTTCATCGTATTGACTTTTCGGTCGATGACCGACTTTTCAAGCTTCATATTGGGGATGCCATACATCAGCAATCCGCCCACACGGTCAGAACGCTCGTATACCGTGACACTGTGTCCACGGCGATTGAGTTGATCGGCAGCCGCCAGACCGGACGGTCCCGAACCGATCACCGCAACGGTTTTGCCGGTGCGGACTTTTGGCGGTTGGGGACGTGCCAGTCCTTCTTCATACGCCCATTCGACGATACTGTACTCGTTGGCACGGACGGTAACGGCTTCTCCGTTTGCCCCACAAGTGCAGGCTTTTTCACACAGTGCCGGACAAACCCGTGAGGTGAATTCGGGAAAATTGTTGGTCAGTTTCAGGCGGTCGTAGGCTTGTTTCCATGCCCCGATGCCGACCAAGTGATTCCACTCCGGAATCAGGTTGTTCAGAGGGCAGCCCGACAGCATCCCGCCGATCACGCAGCCGGACTGACAGAAGGGCACACCGCAGTTCATGCAGCGTTCGCCTTGTTGTTGCTGTTCCTTTCCTGAAAGAGGGGCGTGGAACTCGTTGTAATGTTGGATACGCTCACGCACGTTGGCCGCCGGAGCGTCTTTACGGTCATATTTCAAGAAACCATCAGGTGTTCCCATGTTTTTCTCTCCTTTGTCAGTGAGGTGGCGAAGTCCGTAGGACAGAGCTTACTTTCCACAGCGGGGGGTTGATGTTCCGTCAGGAATGGGAGTGGATCAGGCTGTAAAAAGCCTCGATACGAGCTTCTTCTTCGGACAAGCCGTTTTGTTCATTGGCAGCAATTGCCTCTGTCACAAGGCGGTAGTCATGCGGGATGACCTTCTTGAACAGGGGTAAATATTCATCAAAGTGGTTGAGGATTCTCTCACCTTTTTCAGAACCTGTTGCTGCAACGTGTTCTGCGATCAGGGAACGCAGCGTGTCGATGTCCTTTTGCTGTGTGACAGTGTTACACTCGATCAGCTCTTTGTTCAGACGTTTGTACAGATGGTGGTGTTCATCCAGCACATAAGCGACACCGCCTGACATACCAGCGGCAAAATTGTTGCCGGTGCGTCCGAGAATTACGACGGTACCGCCGGTCATATACTCACAGCCATGCTCTCCGACGCCTTCAACGACTGCCGAAGCACCAGAGTTGCGGATGCAGAAGCGTTCACCGGCCACGCCATTGATAAAGGCTTTGCCGCTGGTGGCACCGTAGAGAGCTACGTTGCCGATGATGATGTTATCCTCCGCCTTAAAGCGAGAATTTTCCGGTGGATACACGATCAATTTGCCGCCGGACAAGCCCTTGCCGAAATAGTCGTTGCTATCGCCTTTCAATTCCAGTGTCAGTCCCTTTGGAATGAAGGCACCAAAGCTTTGACCGCCGGAGCCGTGACAGATCACACGATAGGTATCTTCCGGCAGGGTATCGCCGTAAGTACGCGTGATGGCTGAACCAAAAGACGTTCCAAGAGAACGGTCTGTGTTGCGGATGCTGATCTCGATGGTTTTCGGTTCACCGGTACGAAAGGCCTTCTTCATTTTGTGAAGGATGATCTTTTGGTCGATTGTATCTTCCAGATGGAAGTCATACGGATTCTTGTGAGTGTAGCAGATGCTCTCGTGAGCAAAGGAACGGTTCAGCAGGAGAGACACGTCTACTTTGTTTTCCTGTTCGGTCAGATCGTCCCGTTTCCGCAGCAAGTCGGTGCGTCCGACCAGTTCGTCTACGGTTCTGACACCGAGCTTCGCCATATATTCACGCAGTTCCTGGGCGACAAACTGCATGAAGTGGATGACATATTCCGGCTTGCCGCTAAAACGCTTCCGCAGTTCGGGATTCTGTGTTGCTACACCAAAGGGACAGGTATCCAGATGACACACACGCATCATGGCACAACCAAGTGTAACCAGCGGGGCGGTTGCAAAGCCGAACTCTTCGGCACCGAGAATAGCGGCGATCGCTACGTCCCGTCCGGTCATCAGTTTGCCGTCTGTTTCCAGAATAACTTTGTCCCGCAAGCCGTTCAGCAGAAGGGTTTGATGGGCTTCGGCCAGCCCCAGTTCCCATGGCAGACCAGCGTGGTGGATCGAACTTTGTGGTGCCGCACCGGTACCGCCATCGTAACCAGAGACAAGAATGACACCGGCACCCGCTTTGGCTACACCGGCCGCTACCGTACCAACTCCTACTTCTGAAACCAGTTTGACGGAAATACGAGCCTGTTGGTTGGCATTTTTCAGGTCATAGATCAGTTGGGCAAGGTCTTCGATCGAGTAAATATCGTGATGAGGGGGAGGAGAGATGAGCGATACGCCGGGTGTGGAGTGTCTTGTTCTGGCAATCCATGGATAGACTTTCTGTCCGGGTAAATGACCGCCTTCACCGGGCTTGGCACCCTGTGCCATTTTGATCTGCAGCTCATCGGCAGAATTGAGATATTGAGAAGTTACGCCAAAGCGTCCAGAAGCCACTTGCTTGATGGCGGAACAACGGTTTTCGGAAGTACCTTTGCTTTGTAGGCGTTCCTGGCTTTCGCCGCCTTCACCGGAGTTGGATTTTCCGCCCAGACGGTTCATGGCAATCGCCAGTGCTTCGTGGGCTTCCTGTGAGATAGAGCCATAGGACATGGCACCCGTCTTGAAACGGCGGACAATGCTGTCGACAGGTTCCACTTCTTCCAGCGGCAGGGGATTTTCAGCGTAACGGAAGTCCAGCAGACCACGGATATTCAGCGGACGCATTTCCTCGTGCAGCAGACGGGAATATTCCTGATAGGCAGCGTAATCGTTGGTACGGGTTGATTTTTGCAAGGCATGAATGGTCTGTGGACGATAAAGATGTTCTTCCTGACCGCTGCGGCTTTTATGGCGTCCTTGTGAAGGAAGGGCATTGGAAGTATCCAGTCCGAGCGGATCGAAAGCAGCGGTATGGAGTTGATCGACGGTTCTCTCGATGTCCGATAGGGTGATGCCGCCGATACGGCTGACCGTTCCGGTGAAATAGGTGTCGATCAGTTCACGGCTCAAGCCGATCGCCTCGAAGATTTTGGCTCCCTGATAGGATTGCAGGGTCGAAATACCCATCTTGGAGGCAATCTTGACGATACCGTGCAGAATGGCATCGTTGTAGTCGTTGACAGCGGCATAGTAGTCCTTATCGAGCAGGTCATCGTGTATCAGTTCGTGGATCGTTTCCAGTGCCAAATAGGGATTGACGGCACTGGCACCGTAGGCGAGCAGAGCCGCAAAATGCTGCACTTCTCTTGGCTCACCACTCTCCAGCACAATCGAAAGGGAGGTGCGGCGTTTGGTAGCAACAAGATGTTGGTGCAGAGCAGAAACGGCCAATAGGGAAGGGATCGCCAGACGATTCTCGTCAACGCCTCTGTCCGATAGGATGAGGATGTTGGCACCGTTGTTATAGGCTTTGTCTGCTTCGATGAACAGACGGTTGATAGCCTTCGAGAGACGAGTATTCTTATAATATAGGATAGGAATGACGGCCACTTTGAAACCGGACAGGTTCATCTTTTTGAGCTTCAGGATACCCGTAGAGGTCAGGATGGGATTGACGACCTTGATGACCTTGCAGTTGTCTGGCTTCTCTTCCAGCAGATTGCCGTCTTCGCCAATGTAGATCGTAGTAGAGGTGACGATCTCTTCACGGATGGCGTCAATGGGTGGGTTGGTGACTTGTGCGAAGATCTGCTTGAAGTAGTCGAAAAGCGGCACCGGACGTTCGGACAGCACGGCCAGCGGTCGGTCACAGCCCATCGCAGCGATCGCTTCCTTGCCGTCTTTAGCCATCGGCAGGATAGTATCCATGACATCCTCATAAGTATAGCCAAAGGCTTTTTGCAGGCGGCGTTTTTCGGCACGAGGATGTTCCTCGACCTTGGCGTTGGGAATTTTCAGGTACTTCAGGCGGATGAGGTTAGCATCCAGCCATTCACCATAAGGCTGACGGGAAGCATAATGTTCCTTGATCTCTTCGTCATCAATCAAACGCCCCTGTACCGTATCGACCAACAACATCTTTCCGGGGTGCAGACGCTCCTTACAGACGATTCGTTCAGGCGGTATGGGCAAAGCACCGACTTCGGATGAAAGAATCAGATGGTCGTCATCCGTAATGTAGTAGCGTGACGGACGCAGACCATTACGATCCAGTACAGCTCCCAGTATATCACCATCAGAAAAGACGATGGCGGCGGGACCGTCCCATGGTTCCATCATCGTGGCGTAGTATTGATAAAAGTCACGGCGTTTCTGGCTCATGGCATCGTTGTGATCCCACGGTTCGGGAATGGTAATCATTACGGCCAGCGGCAGATCCATGCCGCTCATGGTCAGAAATTCCAGCGTGTTGTCCAACATAGCCGAGTCGGAGCCTTCCGTATTGACCACGGGAATGACCTTATCCATATCGCCCATCAGATGTTCGGAAGCCATGGTTTCCTCTCGTGCCATCATTTTGTCGGCGTTGCCGCGAATCGTATTGATTTCGCCATTGTGCACGATCATCCGGTTGGGATGAGCTTTCTGCCAACTCGGAAATGTATTGGTGGAAAAACGGGAGTGTACGACGGCAATAGCGGACGCATAGTCCTCATCTTGTAAGTCGGTGAAGAAGCGGCGTAGGTCTCCCACGAGGAACATTCCTTTATAAACAATGGTACGGCTGGACAGCGATACCACATAAGTATCTTCGTTGCTCTGCTCAAAGAAACGGCGTGCTACATACAGCTTACGGTCAAAATCCAGCCCACGCTTTACGCCTTCCGGACGGGGAATGAAGCATTGGCAAATATGCGGCATACATTCCAGTGCTTTAGCTCCCAACACCTCTGGGTGAGAGGGTACCTCACGCCATCCAACGACTTCAAGACCTTCTTTTTCAGCGATGATCTCGAACATTTTGCGGGCTTGATTGCGTCGCAGCTCATTTTGTGGGAAGAAGAACATTCCTACGGCATAATCTCTTTCAGAACCGATAGTGATATGCAATTTTTGTGTCTCCTTCTTAAAAAATCGGTGAGAAATTTGAAGGAGAATACCAACACCGTCACCGGTCTTGCCTTCGGCATCTTTGCCGGCACGGTGCTCCAGCGTTTCTACGATCGTCAGGGCATCGGAAACGGTCTGGTGGGAGGGAATCCCTTTGATATTCACCACGGCACCGATACCACAATTATCGTGTTCAAACGATGGTTCATAGAGGGTCGTTGTCTTGGACTGCATACGGATCTTCCTTTCCTTGTTTCGTAATGGGAAATTACATCGCCTATTATAGAACGACAATGCAGGCTTGTCAAGAGAAAGTTGCAATTTTATTCGAGAAAAATTCATAAAAAAGTGCGAAACAGCCATTTTAAGGTGTTTCACACGATTTCTTGCAAGTTTTTCAAAAAAAATTGCAATAAGTACTTGACAAAACTTTAACAATGGTGTATACTGCAACCATCGGAACAACAAAGGCGTTGTGAGCACAGAAGCTTGCAGCGTCTTTGTGCTTTTTACCGATCAAACAGGAAAGACAGGAGAGATCATTATGGCAAACGTAACAGAACTTTTCGGAAGTATGGTGTTCGATGACCGTAAGATGCAGGAGCGGCTGCCCCGCACTACCTATAAGGCCTTGAAGAAGACCATCAAGAACGGCGAGCCACTGGATATCAGCGTAGCAAACGCTGTGGCCAATGCGATGAAGGATTGGGCAGTTGAGATGGGATGTACTCATTATACCCACTGGTTCCAGCCAATGACCGGTATCACTGCAGAAAAGCACGACAGCTTCATCTATCCGGCAGAAGACGGTCAGATCATTATGGAATTTTCCGGCAAGGAACTCATCAAGGGCGAACCAGACGCTTCCAGTTTTCCGTCCGGCGGTATCCGTGCCACTTTTGAAGCCAGAGGCTATACGACTTGGGATCCGACCTCGCCTGCCTTTATCCGTGACAAAACCTTGTATATTCCTACGGCGTTCTGCTCTTATACCGGTGAAGTGCTGGACAAGAAAACGCCTTTGCTCCGTTCGATGGAACGTCTCAGTAATGTTGCCGTGGCTCTGCTTCAATTGCTCGGAAAGACAGAAGTCACTCGTGTGACCACCACAGTGGGTCCAGAACAAGAGTATTTCCTCATCGACAAAAAGACGTATGACCAGCGTCCCGACCTGCTTTTTACGGGTCGTACCTTGTTTGGAGCACCGGCTCCCAAGGGGCAGGAACTGGAAGACCACTATTTTGGCTCAATCAAGACCAGAGTAGCCGCCTTCATGAGCGACCTGGATCAGGAACTCTGGAAGTTGGGAGTCATGGCCAAAACCAAACACAACGAAGTGGCTCCCTCACAGCATGAGTTGGCACCAATCTTTGCGACTTCAAATATTGCCACCGATCATAACGAATTGACGATGGAAGTTATGAAAAAGACTGCCGAAAAGCATGGATTGGTATGTCTGCTGCACGAGAAACCTTTTGCCGGTGTCAACGGATCCGGTAAGCACAATAACTGGTCGATTTCAACCAATACCGGTGAAAATTTGCTCGAACCCGGCAAGACGCCTGAAAACAACCTTCAGTTCCAGTTGTTCTTGGCGGCGATTATCAAGGCTGTACATGAATATCAAGACCTGCTGCGTCTTACCGTAGCTTCTGCCGGCAACGACCATCGTCTGGGTGCCAATGAAGCACCTCCAGCGATCATTTCCATGTATCTCGGAGACGATCTGGGAGCATTGGTTGAAGCCATCATCCATGGGACAGACTACCGTTCCAATGGGAAGGTCAATATGCTGACCGGTGTAGATGTACTGCCGGACTTCAAGAAGGATACTTCTGACCGTAACCGTACCTCGCCATTTGCTTTTACGGGCAATAAGTTTGAGTTCCGTGCTTTGGGGTCTTCACTGAATATCGCCTGCCCGAACTATATGCTCAATACAATGGTAGCTGATGAGTTGGCACAGTTCTATGAGGAACTCAAAGATGCCGATGACCTTCCAACTGCCATCAAAACCCTTGTGAAGCGTGTTTTGACCGAGCATCAGGCTATCATCTTCAACGGCGATAACTATTCCGAAGAATGGGTGAGAGAGGCGGAACGCAGAGGACTGTGTAACTATCGTTCTTTGCCGGAAGCGATGGCACATTATATCGACCAGAAGAATGTCGATTTGTTTGTCCGCAACGGTATTGTAACAGAAGAGGAGATTCATGCCCGTTATGAGATCGAACTGGAGCATTACAGCAAACAACTCCGCATTGAAGCTCTTACGATGATCGACATGGCGGAGAAGAATATCACACCTGCGGTCATTGGTTTTGTCAATAAGCTCTCTGAAGCGGCATTGGCGAAAAAACAGCTTTCAGCGGCTTACTCGGTCTACGCCGAGACGACCATCATTGAAGAACTGTCGAAGACGTTGGAGGAATTTGTGAAGAAGACAGCAGCTCTCAAAGCTGCCACAGATAACGCTGCTTTGTACGCAGATGATCCACTGCGTCAGGCTGGCTATTATCGTGAGACAGTATTTACTCTGATGGAAGAACTGCGTGTGTTGGGCGATTCTATGGAGCGAAAGACAGCCAAGTCTTACTGGCCATATCCGTCCTACGGCGATATTCTTTTCGGCGTATAATATAATACCGTACAGACAATCACAGCGGCAGCTAACCTATGCTGCCGCTGCAAGGAATGATAAGGAAATCAAGAGGAAAACAGGAAACAAAAAAGGGTGTGAAAAATATGGAGACAATGACAAACACGACCAATGCGATCGTAACACAGGCCGTTGAACAGGCTAATGCGTTTACCATCAGCATTTGGTTCCTGATCGGTGCCGCATTGGTGTTCTTCATGCAGTGTGGTTTTGCGATGGTAGAGACAGGTTTCACCCGTGCCAAAAACGCAGGCAACATCATCATGAAGAACCTGATGGATTTCTGTATCGGGACGATCATGTTCATCTTTCTCGGCTTTGGTCTGATGATGTCAGAAAACTACCTGTTCGGTCTGATCGGCGTACCTAACCTGCAAATTTTCACCGACTTTGATCATTTTCCATGGTCATCGTTCGTGTTCAACCTGATTTTTTGTGCCACAGCGGCTACTATCGTTTCCGGTGCGATGGCGGAACGCACCAAGTTCATTTCGTACTGTATCTACAGCGGCCTGATCAGTCTGGTAGTTTACCCGATTGAAGCCGGCTGGGTATGGAACAGCCAAGGATGGCTGGCACAGCTCGGTTTTGTGGATTTTGCCGGTTCTGCTTGTATTCACACAGTAGGCGGTATATCTGCTTTGATTGGTGCAGCGATGGTAGGTCCACGTATCGGTAAGTACACCAAAGAGGGTAAGCCACGAGCCATTCCAGGGCATAGTCTGACACTTGGTGCGTTGGGTGTGTTCATTCTGTGGTTTGGATGGTATGGCTTCAATGGAGCAGCGGCTACCAACGTGACACAGTTAGCACAGATTTTTGCAACCACTACCGTGGCACCGGCAGCAGCTACCTGTGCTACCATGATCTACACATGGATCAAGAACGGTAAGCCTGACGTTTCCATGTCGCTGAACGGTGCGTTGGCCGGTCTTGTTGCCATCACAGCCGGCTGCCATACGGTAGATATTCTCGGTTCGTTGATAATCGGTCTGGTGGCCGGTATTATCGTGGTGGTTGCTGTTGAAGTTGTAGACAGCAAACTTAAGGTCGACGATCCGGTAGGTGCGGTAGCTGTTCATATGTGCAACGGTATCTGGGGTACGTTGGCTGTAGGACTGTTCTCAAAAGATAGTGGCACCCTTGGTTTATTGTATGGAGGTGGTATGACACAGCTTGGCAAACAAGCACTCGGTATCCTGTGTATCGGTGTCTATACTGCCGTATTGATGACGGTTATCTTCTTCGTTCTGAAAAAGACCATTGGTCTGCGTGCTTCAAAAGACGAAGAGGTGAGAGGACTTGACCTGACAGAGCATGGTCTGGCTAGTTCCTATGCTGATTTTATGCCTGTGCCGCAGGTATTAACCGGAAAAACAACTACTCCCACAGCCGTTCCACCAGAAAAAGCTGTGGAGGTAAACCTGATGACACCTGCTAATAAAGAGTCAGCACCAGACCAGCAGCCTAAGCTAACCAACATCAGTATTGTCACTAAACAGAGCAAATTTACCGAACTCAATACCGCTTTGACCAGCATCGGGATTACCGGTATGACGGTCACACAGGTATTAGGCTGTGGTATTCAGAAAGGCAACACCGAATATTATCGTGGTGTAGCTGTTGAAATGAACCTGCTGCCGAAAATACGCATCGACATCGTTGTCAGTAAGATACCCGTCAAAACAGTAGTCGACACCGCTGTGAAGGCACTTTATACCGGTCATATCGGTGACGGCAAGATCTTCATCTACGATGTCGAGGATGTGGTAAAGATCAGAACAGGGGAAACTGGCTTTGATGCTCTGCAGGATGCCACTTGATTCACTTACAACTCATTTTCGATAAACAGAGGTCGTATCCTATGCCACTCCTTGGATACGACCTCTGTGTGTTGCAACTATTGAAAGGCAGAAAAGACAAAATGATAGCAAAGGCTAGACATGGGGGAGCTTGACTCCCTCGGTCGGTCACAGCTTATCCCATGAATGTGAACAGTCACTATTTACGCATCAACATACCAACATGATTAAACAATGCACCCCCAAAAGAAAATGACTGTTCACATTCATGGGGCTGTGACCTCTGGTCGGGAGCTCAACTCCCCGTCGCCGCTTACGGCTTCTACGCTTCGGAGAGTAGAATACGGGCGGCGAAAGGTGCCTTCGGCACAGGCTGGCGAAAGGAGTTAGATTAACTATCCACCACTTCTATATTACATCCAAATGAATGTAATACCGACACATTTTTTTGAATGTTAATAGAATAAATAGTAGAGGTGATGATTATGTACATCAAAAGATTAAGAGACATTCGAGAAGACAGAGATTTGACTCAAAAAACAATAGCAGAGTATCTGAAAATCACCCAGCAACAGTATAGCCTTTATGAAAGCGGAAAGAGAGATTTGCCGGTTGATCTACTGGTGGAGCTATCAAAATACTACAAATTAACGACCGACTATATTCTCGGTTTATCAGATACACCTGAAAGTAATAACAACATCAAAAACAATGTAAACTACAACTTTGGAAGAATTACAATGAAGTAAGGAGGATGTATATGGGATTATTCAAATTCTTAATGGGAGAAGAACCCAGTATTTTCGAAAAAGCGGCGTTCCTCATCAAAACCGGAGGAGATAGAGGTGCCTACGGAGAGTATCTGACAAAATATATGTTCGGCAGCATCGATTTCAACGGATATCACAAGGTGTTGTCCAATTTATACCTTCCACACAGAAACGGTACCACGGAAATAGATATCCTTTTAATCCACGAGAAGGGTATCTATGTACTGGAAAGCAAGAACTATTCTGGTTGGATATTCGGAAGCGAAAAGCAAGTACAATGGACACAATCACTCGGCAAGACGAAGAAGGAACGATTTTACAACCCGATCATGCAGAACCGTACTCACATACGAGCGTTGTCCAAGCTATTGGAGATAGACAAAACAGTAATCCGGTCGTACATTGTTTTTTCGGAACGCTGCGAGCTAAAGAAGATCCCAGAGGACACCGAGGAATACACCATACTAAAACGCAACAAGTTGATTGAGGAGTTGGCACGGGAATTGAAAACTCGATCAGTCATTTACACGCATGAACAGGTTGACCAACTGAAAGAAAAATTACTACCTTTTACAAAAGTGACGCAAGACGTAAAAGACGCTCATATCGAAACTATCAAGAATAAATGGAAAACATGAGATCAAACTCCCGAAGGCCACCGAGCTGGAGGGGGATTTTTTTATAACACGAGCCCAAAATCAA
>CACZZU010000016.1:16510-17128 GCA_902785765.1 uncultured Ruminococcus sp. | reverse complement strand
TTCATCATGTTCTGCACTTTCAGATTCTCTGTCACTATCACTTGGTTTTCGCTGACAATTTTCAGAGAAATTCTATGCAAATGATCTTTTCTTAAGTTTGCTATTTTCTCATGGCATCTTGCTATTTTGATTCTTGTTTTATGATAGTTGCTGCTGCCCTTTTTCTTATGTGCCAACTGACGCTGTAATTTGATCAGCAATCTTTCATACTTGCGTAAATTTTTGGGATTTCCGTATCTATCGCCATTTGATGTAATACAGAAATCTTTGATACCCAGATCCAAACCGATTTTACCATCGACCGGCGGTAATGTTTCGTGGACTGTATCTACAAGAAATGACACATAATATTTTCCGCTTGGTGTTTGTGAAACCGTTGCTGATTTGATATTCCCGGTAAATATCCTATGAAACTTTGCTTTTACCCACTTTAATTTGGGCAGTTTCGCTTTATGATTCTCAAAATTAACTTCTATATTTCCGTTTGTATAATTGGTAGTATAGGATTTATGATTTTCGTGCTTACCTTTGAATTTCGGATAGCCTGCGTGTTCTCTAAAGAACTTTTGATAGGCACTGTCCATATTGTAAATGGCATTAGTAAGTGCAAATTTATCT
>CACZZU010000016.1:0-16461 GCA_902785765.1 uncultured Ruminococcus sp. | reverse complement strand
TTATATACAAAGCGGCAGCAGCCGAATGTCTTGGCAATTTGTATTCTTTGCTCTTTATTTGGGTATATCCGATACTTATATGCTTTTAACATTCGCTGTTCACCGCCTTAACTTTGATTTTCTTTTGTACTCATTATATCACAAAGCTACGCTTTGCGCAACCTTAACCCACCGTCTAAAGCCAGTGGGATTGCGGTTGCCATTTTTTCAATCCTCGCTCGTTTTGTTAAGACAACCGTGGGGACGAATGTTTCCGAACGGGTATCACTGCCCTTTGAAAAACGTCTGTGTTTCGCCATATTCCCCCACCGTCAGCAAATAATCCGTACGGTTTTTGATGATACGGAACGCCATCAGCGAATGAACAACACCCTCGTAATAGTAGGTGCTTTCGTCCAGACAAGAAACACTCGTTCCCCAATAGGAACCATCCTTTAACACCAACGCTTCACCGTTTTCACCGGTGATGAAGGCGGTAATGTCACACAGTGTGCCGCCTTCACCTACCGGAAAATCCTGCAGACTGATCTCGTACTCGGCGATGGCGTACTCTTCGTTCTCATCAGGTTCAAAGTAGTAGTGATTCTCCTGTTCCATCAGGCGGCGTACCTCTTCGTTGACATCGCCGCCCCGCCGGATCGACACGATGCGAACCGGCACCTCCACATAGCGGTCATTGGATGTACAAAATTTAGCGGCAATTCCCCATTCTCCCACCGACAAAGGTTTTTCGACTGTGGCCGGAGACACTTCCGGCTTTTCCGCATCTTTCACTATATGAGACAATCCCGATGAGACTTCAGAAACAGACTGCTCACCAGAGACCTCCTCTTGAGAAGATACCGATACCGATGAGGATTCACGTTCATCAACGGAACGGTTGTTGTCAGCCGTATGCTCCGAAGAACAAGCACTGCACATTCCGAGCAGCACCGCCACTGCCAACAGGCAACGTAGTTTCTTCATGTGCATAACCTCTCGTCTTAATACAGCACCATCGTGTTGTCTTTCACAAGACAACGGCACTCATAGCTCTCGAACTGCTCCAGTTGGGCATCATACAGGTAGAAGTACACAAACTCCCGCTGGCTTTCTTCGCTGTAGACTATTTTCTTCGTCACACAGTAACGGTCTTCAAGACAGGTGATGAACTCACCCAGACTATTGTCGTAGGTACAATGTGCCTCACTGTTGACAACACCGTGCACACTCGTTTTGTTCTGACCTATCGTAACTTCAAAGACCTTGAACGGCTTTTCTTCCACGATATAGAAACTGTCATTCTTCAGAGCGGGCGGAGTAGCCTCTACTGAAAGCGTTTCGGCGGCAATATCGTAGCTGCAAATTTTTTCCATGCCGGAGCGGAACTCTTTCGCACGGAAGTAGACCTTCTGGTCATCCATGCCCATATAGCGTACCATCGCCTTGATATCGGCACTGGCAATACAGCGGCGGGTAACTGTCTCTTTGCCGTCCTCGATGTCAATCTCGACATCGGAAGTCTTGCACAGCCAAAGATTGTCACGAATATCGGCACTCACCCAACGCTGTTCACGGTAGTAGTGCTCCTTGAGACTCTCTTCGGCATACGGATCCAACAGCACGAGATAGGGACGCCCCTCCACCGTGATGGACTTGATATTGTCACAGCCTGCACGGTTGATGAGTGCTGCGTTGACCAGATACTTGCGATTCGTCTTGAGGTTATACAGGTAGCAAAGGCAGTCACAGCCTTTGATCTCCTTGTACTTGCGAAAAACTTCGGCATTGACCTCATCCGGTCCCATATAGACCAGCAAATACTCACTGTCCAGCGGTTGACACTCCTTAAAGGCACCCGTACAAACGACCTTTCGACGATTCAATTCGCCCCCGGTCTTCTTGTCGATCTCAATCAGCCAGAAGCTGTTGGTGCCGTTTTCCAGCACCATCACGATCGTCTTCTCAAAAACGTAGATATGCTCTATGTAGGTGGGATCATCCAAAGAATAGTTCATCACCAGCCGCTCTTTGCGTGTCTTGCGGTTATATTCCAACAGGAATAACGCATTGCGTCCGTTATCATTCTTCTCCTCATAATAGTAAACGTGGTTCGGCATGACATCAATCAGTTCAATGTGCCGGTCAGCAAAGACATTCCTTATATCAATGATGTTCATCGGTCTATCCTTCTTTCTTTTCGGTGTATCCTGCACTCAAAAACCGCTATTGCTGCCGTCTTGTCCTCCATTAGTGGGGTCATAGGCCTGAGGTGTCTGTGGGTAGCCCTGCTGCGGGTCATACTGCTGCTGCGGCTGTCCGTAAGCCTGCTGCGGGTCATACTGCTGCTGCGGCTGTCCGTAAGCCTGCTGCGGGTCGTACTGCTGCTGCGGCTGTCCGTAAGCCTGCTGCGGGTCGTACTGCTGCTGTCCGTAAGCCTGCTGTGGGTCGTACTGCTGCTGCGGCTGTCCGTAAGCCTGCTGCGGGTTATACTGCTGCTGCGGCTGTCCGTAAGCCTGCTGCGGGTTATACTGCTGCTGCGGATACCCCTGTTGAGGGGCATAGTGACCGTTCGGGTCATTGGGCTGTGTCATGCCAAAACGCTGGTTGTTATCCAGTACCGGATAATTCGGCTGCTGTTGCTGCTGCACGAACTGCATGAAGGGATTCTGCTGTGCCTGCACAGGAGGACCTCCCATTGTGACAGAACCGTCTGCAGCAATATTGCCCTGCGGGTTGACAATACTGTCATCCACCCTCTGTTGCGGTGCGTTCTGCGGACCGCCAAACAACTTCTCTTTGATACCCATGATAATCATCTCCGTAATGTTAGTTTTGATGTAGGTGATATAGTTCCGGTCAGTCAACAACATATTGGCTGATCGGGCAGCGATGTGTTTTACTGCGGGGACACAGCATTTTTCCTGGCGAAATACTCTTTTCGGAGGTTCTCCACTTGCGAACGGATATCACCGCCGCCAAACAGGTCGATCACCACCTGCCGCTGTAAACCGGTCGGTACCGGCGGAGTCGTGATCGAATAGCGATAACTCCGTTCGGTCGTGGCAGCGGACGGCATCGGTGTCTCCGTTATAGTCGGAACGGATGTATTCGCCGTGTGTGCGGATACCGCCGCCGTTGAAGGTACGGAAGCTGTCGATTTCGCCGTCGATTCCCCTGTCAGTTCGGACAGGGAACCCAATAGTGGATTGACGGATACCGCTCCCTGCGGAATCGTCGACTGATGCTTCACAGGTTTCCCTTGCTGCGGTGGTGCCTTTTGCAGTTCCGACAGAGACGGCAGCAGCGGATTGTCCGAAGGCACATCTGCCGCAGTAGCAGAAGAGACTGCCGATATAGCCGTCCTGCTGTCAGAAAGATCGTTCAGTTCCATGCTGTCACTCGCACCGATTGGCGGCAGAGCCGTTTCCGGTGCATGACGGCGTTTTTTCGATTTGCCGCTGCGTCGGGGCGGTGCCGAAGCCAGACCGATCTCATTGTTGCTTTCAGCCTGCTGACGGGCAATATCCTCCAGAGAATAATGCCTGTCCGAAATCGTTTTGGTTCCGAACGGGGAACCGGATGAGGTCGTTTTAGGAGGTTCGGCCTGCGGCGAAACGGACGACCCCGGAACAGCAGCCGTACCGCTCGGTATATCCGGTTGAAGGCGATTACCGCAGCGGATGCAGAACTTGGCATGGTCAGGTATGTCTGTACCACATTTGTTACAAATCATATTCGACAGTCCTTTACTGACAAGGAAGACTCGCTGAATATGCCGTTCGCTGCGGCACACGCCTATTATCTTCCCTGATGATATTACTTTAAGTATAGGGCATCCTCCACCGTTTGTCAATTTAATTGAACAAGATTTTGCCGCTGTTCACGCAAAAACAGGACGACAGTGCCGTTGTTCCATCCTGTGCACGGTGCTTTCTGCAGCCAACTGTTGACAATATCCTGTGTCCGTAACAAAATCTTTGGGGATAACAAGAGCACATCCCCTCTTTTTCCGGCAGAAAAACTTCCCACCGAGAAACCTGTATCCATGTACAGATCGTGTACCATCACACACAAACGGCAGTGATGGAAGGTGCTCATCTCTCATGATCTGCCAGCGTCTCTATCATATCGTGAACTCTCCCCCACCCGAAGAGGTGGGAGCTTCGTAAGAAGATTGGTATTCAAGTTTCCACCTTTTCAGGCAACCCTTATTCTTACAGGCGTATCCACTTCGCCACTACCGTATAGGACTGTTAAGTCCACAACGCTGCTTTTTTTCATAATATTCAATGCACCGTTGACATCTGCATTAAGTAATGTTCCGTCAGCAGTTCTGTACAATCCTCTTCGTATGCGTGTTCCGCTGAATTGATAGGACTGCGGATTGTCCGCATTATAGACAGGAATTGTATCATTGTCCCAGAACGATGCTTTTGAAGTATAGCTTTCTTCCTGCTTTACAAAAACCATACCATTCAATTCGCAGAGATATTCCAGTTTGGAACGCAGTTTCCCGTACGGGATATGCACAAAATTCCAACCATTACGCTTGTTCATGTCAGAATTACGCTGAAATGTTTCATTATATCCGATCACAAGCGTTCCAATGTCATGAGCAATACAGTAGTCAATGATTTTCTTTGCCGTTTTGCTCATATAGTCATTAACTTGTCTGTTCCTTTTATCCGCTAAAATTTTCTGGCGGTTTGTCGTTCTTCTTTTATCTTCCTGTCTGTCTTTGATACCTTGCAGTCTTGCATTTTCTTTGTTGAACCACTGGTTGATGGATTTTAGCTTTCTGCCGTCAATGATGAAACTTCTGCCCTGATTTGATACAGCAGTCACAAGGTTGTTTACCCCTAAATCCAGAGCAAGTGCATTGTTTTTGTCAAGATTTCTTTGAACACATTCAGCTTGGTAAGTATACTGAATCTCAAAGAACCTTGCTCCTGATTTTGGAATGATTCTGATTTCCTTGATACGTTTGTCAGCAAGTATTGGCGGCACCTTGATTTCAACAGGCTGATGGGTTTTCCTGAACGCATTGGAATACGGAAGAATCAGCTTGTTTCCGTTGAGTCTGACAAATCCTATCACAAGTGTCGTGAATCCTTTTTTGGACAGATAATGCGGCAATTGACAGTCTCTAAAAGAATACCTGCCTTTCTTGGCAAGTTTCAGCAATCCAAAAAAGCTTTTGAACGAGCCGTCTACTTCTTTCAGAATCTGCTGTGCCATATTGGAATTGAGCATTTTGTAATGGGGGCTGTCCTTTAGCAAGGCGTAATTCTTTTCGTATTTCAGGTATTCTCCTTCTGTGAAGTAATACTGCCGGACATTGTAGATCGCTTCATTGGCAAGATTTTTCGCTGTATGACACAATTCTCTCAAAATGCCGTAGTCTTCTTTGGACAGGTGCTTTACCTTTTGCTTTATTGTAAGATACACAGCTTGTCTCCTTTCTTTCAGATTCAGAGCATTTCCTTTTGTTCATTTTATCATATTTTTTACTAATTGTCAATGGTTTCTGTAAAATAGTAGGCAGAATACTCCAACTTTCGCTTCGCTTAAAAGTGAGGGTACTCTGCCGAGAATCGGATAAGCTCTGCAGTCTAGCAAGAAGTTTTTGGTGAACTTCACGCAAATGCGTTCGGAAGGTACCACAACAGAAGATCGCCGTCTTCTCTCGCCTCCTCACCGACACCATGCCGGATGGTACGATGTTGTTCCACCACATGGATACCCGCAGGGAAAACGGGTACGGCTTCCCTGTTTATGGTATTTCCCGTCCTATCTGAAAGTGCCGTCTTCTGTTCACGTTCATTACTTTTTCTTGACACTGTTTCGGGCAAATGTTATAATGGGAGAAAATCGCACCGAAAGTCCCTCCATGAAACGGGACATATAGTTGCCTTCTGTCCCTTGTTACTGTAACACACCGATACGTTTTTTTGTGTTGTATTCTGTAACAAAAGGCAGAACCGCCTGCTTTTCTCTTTCACGAGCATACTAATCCAGCCAAAGGAGTCGAACGAAACATGAACTTTTACGCATCCTCCTTGGAGGGTTTGAAACAAGTCCTCCATTTCAGCGGCGAAACCCGCTACGAGAACTATATTGACGAGTGTATCCACGATTGGGCAAACTCCCAATCGACCGCTAAACTGCTGGCAGCCTTCGGCAAGGGAGGTATCTTTGCAGAATTTACCTTCCCGCTGTCTGATTTTGCGACAGAGGAGGAACAATTCTGGTGCACACAGTTATTCGGCGGCTTGGTAGCTATGACTGTACAGCTTGCCCGTTTCCATCAGAACAACCGCCCGATCTCCATTGACTATATGAGGAGGAACTTCGGTATCCCGTCCGATGTCATCAGCGGCTATAAGTGCACCTCCTGCGGCACAAAGGAGATCAATCAGGCACAGATCGACCGCTATATCACTCCAAAGGTAGTCTCCGGTACCATCATTGACGGTCTGGAGAAGGAAGACCTGTCCGAAAGGATCGAAGCACTGCTTTCACTGCGTTCTGAAGGGCTGAAAGCGGCTCGTGCCGAAGCTATCGCTCGTGCACTCAATTCCAATGTATCCGTAGCAGACGACAGAAAGCCGCTGACGATCTGCAAGCACTGCGGCAGCCGTGCCATTGACAAATGCCGTTTCCTGCGGCACACAAAACAGCCGTCCTTTGTGGCACTGTCCCGCTGACCTTTACCTTCCCCTGCCGGCACCGTTCCTATACCGTTCGGATAACCGACGTATCCTTGAAACGGTGTTCCTGTGCCCGCAAACTTTTTTCACCGCATCGGCGGCACCACAATTTTTCAAGACCGTTCCGCTGTAAGAACAGTCTATTCGTGAAACGTTTTTTACTAAAAAGGAGTGACCACCATGAAAAGAACTATTGCGATCCTGCTTACCTGCCTGTTGAGCACGGCCCTGTTAGCGGGCTGCGGCTCATCGTCCAACTCTGACAGCACTTCCAAAGCCTCTGATACATCCAGCGTCTCTACCGACAGCACAACCAGCGACACCTCTGCCGATAACAGCACTGTTCCCTCCCAGACTTCTGCCGAAACCCCGAAAACTTCCGAAGGTTCAGACAGTCCCAATACCTCTGCCGTTTCTGATACGGCTGACCCCTCCCAAGAGACACAACCTTCCAAAAGCAGCGAATCTTCCGCAGACACTTCTGCCGACAATACCGCAGAAGACAGTCAGTCCGGCATCACGATCGGCGAGGACGGCAACATCATCATCGACCCCAATGCCTTGAATTCAGGCGAGTGGCAGGAAGATTCGGACACAGAGGAACCAAGCGACACACCCGCTGAAGAAAGCACTCCCGACGACAGCGGTTCTTCTTTCCTTGACCTGTCCTATCAGATGACCTACCTCTCACCCGCAGGCTTCAACAACAGTGTCACCCTGCCGGCAACCTACTATATCACCTCTGCGGCGGAACTGAATGATTTTGTGGAGAACAACAAGAAAACTTTCTCGCTGGATGTCCCCTATACAAATGATAATTACATCGAGAAGATCGCCTTCACCTCCAAGATTGCCGACATGGACAACGACTATTTCAGCGTGTATGACACACTGATCGTTGTATCCGCTTACAATAAGGACGATGAGTGCGATCTTGGCTCGATTATTCTCAAGGGCAATGACGCACAGGTAGAGATATGGACCTCCGATATTCCTTCGGCTGACAAAACGGGCTACATCTGCTTTGTCGTGAATATGGAAAAGGGAACACTCAAGGGCAAAAACATCGTTCCCACTGTCACCAACGCTTTATCGGAAGAAGACGAAGCCGTCTGACGTTTCTCACAGCCCCACATCACCGCTTACGCAGCACACACTTTCTCACCGGAAAGTGTGTGCTGTTTTGTGCTGTACGCACATTTCGCCTTCTTCTGTCATATAATGGGATATATGGAACCAAAAGGAGGAACTACCATGTCAGAAAATGTTCTGTGCAACGGCTGTGAAGACTGCTATCCCAGCGACAAAATCAAGGAAGCGGTCTGCATCAACGCCTCCCGCATCTATGACTCCTGTTCAGACAAAGATTGTTTGGAGGATCTGCCGGTACTGTTGACCAAGCCCGCACAATGTATGATAGACAAAGCCGCCAATGTGCGGCTGAATGATGTTGAAGTGTGCAGTGTCTCGATCGGCTTACAGCCGATTCCCTTCAACAAGGGTTTCTATGCAGTCGATATGACCTTCTACTTCGACGTGTGTCTTGATGTCTTTATGGCACCCAACGCCCTGCCGATGCCGGTCAAGGGCTTGTCCGTCTTTTCCAAGCGAGCCGTACTGTTCGGCAGTGACGGAAATGTCAAGATCTTCTCGTCCGAGTGCAGTGCGGACGGTACCGACCAGCAAGGTCAACCGGTACGCAACTGTCCGAAGGCAGTAGTACAGGTTGCCGAACCGATACCGCTGTGTGCCAAACTGACCGAACCGTGTCAGCGTCCCTGTATGCCGCCGTTCCGTATTCCCGAAGCCATTCTGCGGCGTTATGGCGGCGAATTTGTCGGTTCCGAAGCAGATAAGCAAGTGCTTGTCTCCATTGGTCTGTTCAGCATCGTGCAGTTGGAACGCAACGTACAGATGCTGATTCCCGCCTACGACTTCTGTATCCCGCACAAAGAATGTGTTTCCAGTTCCGAAGACCCCTGTGAACTGTTCAGCAGCATTGAATTTCCCACCAACGAATTTTTCCCGGGTGACCTGCCGCTCGATAAAAAGAAGTCCCACGGCTGCATCGCCTGCGGTGATGTGTGACACCGGATTCGTATCACACGCATGACTAAAAACGGTTGATAAGATGACGGGAAAGTCTTTGGTGTCACAAAAGACTTCTCGTCTTTCCCCCTCACAGGCGGTGCGTAAATACCTGATGGTCTAACCAACAGGCATCTAAACAAGCACCGCCGATCCCTCGGTCACTTCTCTTCCTGCATTCCAAAACAAACGACCCTACTGCGTGAATAAACGCCGTAGGGTCGTTTTAGGCTGCCGTCGCTGCATCAATATCAAGTGTGCTCTCGAAAGCACAACTGAACGCAAGGGGATTTCTTCGCTTTCAACAGACGATTGCTCGTCCGCTCCTTTGCTGATGCAGCGAAGGGTCAGTTCGTATTGCCATAGTTTTCGTACTCGAAGGCATCGTTGTCTTCGTCTTCCGGTTTGGCACGTCCTCTGTGTACATAGCGACCCGCTTCCCGCTCTAATTGGGCAATCGCCTGCATCAGCTCGTCACGGCAGTCGCCATACATATCGTTACGCTTGTCCAGTATCTCAATACGAGTGAGCCACGCCAAATAACGCTGTGCTTCCGCCCCGCCGTAATCCTCTATTAGTTGTTCCTTCATCTGCCGGAGCTTTTCATCCGTAAAATACCTCATCGTTACTTCCTCCTGCTCAAGATAGAAAAGCGGCAGGACAATGCCTGCCGCTCACTTTATTCGATTTGCTCGAAGAATCTTACTCCTCTACATCTTTGCACTTCACACGATTCATGCGGCAGTACCGCTTGACGTAGTTGTTGCCATGTGAACAATAGACTACCAAGGTACGGTTAGAGCCGTTGAAGGCGTTTTCACCGATACTTGTCACCGTATCAGGCAGGATCAGCTTGCGGAGTGTACCGCACTTACTAAACGATCCATAACCGATCGTTTCCAGATGCGTAGGAATATTGACGGTTTTCAAAGAGCCACAGCCGGTAAAGGCACCATCTCCGATCTCGGTAACAGCTTCAGGAATGTTAACCGTTGTCAATGCTTCACACCAACTGAACACACTCTTGCGGATATCCTTGACAGAATCCGGCAGCACAGCCTTCACCAGCGAACGACATCCACTAAACACGTTCTCGGGCAGTTCTTCAACACCATCAGGCACAACAACCTCTGTCAATGCCTCGCAGTTGAGGAATGCGTGCTTGCCAATGCTCTTCACCGTAGACGGAATCTCGAAATCCTTCAGCTTCTCGCACCCGCTGAAGGTGCTCTGGCGGATACGAATAATCGTTGACGGAATCGTCAGCTTGACAAGACTGGTGCAGCCGGCAAATGCTCCACGGCCAATGTCCTTCAGTCCTTCGGGCAGGTTGATGGTCATCAGCTTGGTGCAGTTCTCAAAGGCACTCTCGCCGATTTTCAGCATCGTAGACGGAATTTCGATGGACTCCAGCGTCTTATTGCCGGCAAAGGCGGAGTCTTCGATCACTTGATAGCCCTCGGGAATACTCACACGGCTGCCGGTCTTGGTAGCGGCTTCGGCGGCCGTATAGACTTTGAGGTCATCCGGCAGGGATATCTTTGTATTCGGACGAACGGTCGGTTCATCCGCCGGTTCCTCTTCCTTGGTCACCTGTGCTTCGGCAGGGGGAGCCGGCTTTTTATCTTCTGTTGGGGATGCCGGCGGAGTTTCCTCAACCGGTTTTGGTGTCTCGGAAACGGCCGATGCTGACGGTGCAGGCTCCGTCTTGGCGACTTCCGGATCAACTTTGGGAGCGGGCGACTCCGCCGGAGACGGCGGTGTTACCGGATTCGGAGCGGCAGCCGGTTGATTAGGTGCCTGCTGTCCGGGCATCTGCTGCATCCACGGATTATAGCCCCACGGTACCTGCGGCATTTCACCGTTCTGCGGCATTTGCGGCATCTGCATCCACGGATTGTAGCCCCACGGCATCTGCGATGCTTCACCGTTTTGCGGCATCTGCTGCATCCACGGATTATAGCCCCACGGCATCTGCGGCATTTCACCGTTCTGTGACATTTGCGGCATTTGCATCCACGGATTATAGCCCCACGGCACCTGCGGCATTTCACCGTTAGGTGACATCTGCTGCATCTGCTGCATCCACGGATTCTGTACCGTGGCAATCTGATTGGAGGAGCCGTTGCTCTGTTCACCAACACCTGCCGCTTTGTCCTTGACCTCTACCTTGTCTTCTTCGGATTCGGGCAATTTCTTATCTTCAGCAGCTTGCTCGTTCTCTTTTTTATCCTCTGCCTCATCGGTGAAGTCGAAGATCGGACGCTGTGGCTTGCCTTCCGCCTTTTCTTCGGACACATCCGACTGCTTGTCTTTCTTGTCCTCGTTCTTTTCTTCCTCCGCTTCATCGGTGAAGTCAAAGATCGGACGCTGCGGCTTGCTTTCCGCTTTTTCTTCGGACACATCCGATTTTTGTGATTCATCCGAAGAGGTTGATCCCGCCGCTTCTTGTTTTTCTGTTTCAGCCATTTCGGGTGTTTCCTTGTCAGTCACCGCATCTTCGTCACCGCCATTGTGAAAGAAGCCGAAAATCGTAGCATGAGATTCTCTTTCTTGTTCACCGTCGGACGAACGGCCATCTTCACCCTCTTCCGGAAAATCACCGGAACCGATCAGTCGTCTGTTGGTATTTGTTTCACGTATGTTCTCCGGCATCTGGTGCATATGGATGTTCGGCGTGATTCCAAACATTGGTACGTTCCAGTCCAGTGCATACACGAAGCACTCTACCACATAGCTCGCCCACTTCTCTGCCATACAAGCATCGGTCGTCAATACCTTGATAGATTGGAGAATAGCGATACACTTGTCGATCTCGGATTCATCGTGAGCCAGATACAGTGCATTACACATTCCCTGCTCATACGCATCCATGAACACCTTCCGCTCCTGCTTCAGATCGGGAATAAACTCGTCCAGCAAGGCACGAAGCTGAATACCGTCGATAATAACATCAACGCCATAGGTCTTTACGATATACCGCAAAGCCTCTTTCGCATCTTGGAACGTCAGCTTGTCTTCCTTTTCTTCTTCCAGTTCTGCACCACAGAAAGGACACCGTATGATAAGACTGGCCCGTGCGTTGGTTTTCCATTCACTGCCGCACTTCTTACACTGCATTGTCTATCACCGCCTTTTGTTGATTTATAGTCAATGAGCCGTTATTGGTTGAAAATTCCCTCTTGAGCGGCCAGACTTCTGCCGTGTGTGCCAAAAGCACCCGCAGCAAAAAATCATCAAAAGTCGCCCCCTGCACCCTTCGACAGGTACATGGCAAAGGGATACGCATATATTATACTAAATTTTCGCCCCTGATTCAAGAATTTTTTATGAAGAACAGCAAACATTTTGAAAAAATGTTGCACGAATTTTCGGGCGGATTTTTGACAGAATCCACATAATTCCGCAAGAAAGACATTCCTCTCTCCTGCGGCAGAGGAGCCGTCCGCAAAGTGTTTACCGCACTTATGATGGTGTATCACAGCACTATCCTTGTGTGCCACGGTACATGGTTGATCCGTTTTTACACACAAAGCCACTCCCCACAAGTTGTACATTCCTTATGGAGATGACTCGTACAGAAAAATCCCCCCGTTCACAGAAGGATCTTTTCGTGAACGGAGGGACTTGGAGCACCTGTATTCGCAGGAGCCTGTACGTTCCTGCTCATGAGCTGCTGTGACATTTACGGCAAAAAGACACACTGCGAATCTGTTGCACGTCTGTCGGAAAAATACTCACAGCAACGGCAGTACACATACGGTCAAGTGATCGTTTGCAGGAGCACAGCCGCATCAGCAGAACGCAAATACTGACGCATACGGTGCTGGAGGGGATAGTCATAGGGGGCTTCTGCCACATAACGGTAGTACGGCACGGCGGCCGCTTCATTGCCGGTCAACAAATAGGTCAGACCGATGTTATAACAGTCTGACAGCATGGTATAGTCTCCCTCATTTCCCTGTTCGCAGGACTCCTGCCAACGCTGGAAGACGTTTTCGTGCCATTCTTCGGTCAGCGAACGATGCGTCGTCGACAAAGCATCCGCCGATTGGCTGTAAAACCGCAGCCGCAGCACTTCCCGTTCAAACTGTCGGCGGCTTTCCCGCAGAGAACGACGTGACCAGTCACTTTTGACGTTCAGACAGCGGTACATTTGCCGCATCAAAGGACGCAGCAGATCCGTATCCTGTTCGATGGTTTTGACATGCCATACGACCATCAGGTAACGGAAACGCAGGCGGGCACTGCCGCTGCGGGAGATGCGTCTATTCAGTATGGGCAGCCAGCGTTTGATGTCTTCGATACGTTCGTAGTCGCAAAGCTGCTCTGTCATCTGCAGCAACACGAGGGTTTTACTGCGACCCACACAGCGTTTAGCGATTTTTTGCATCACTCGGTACCACTCTTCCCGTTCGGTATCCGCCAGCATCATCGCATTTTCGTACAGACGGAACGAACTCACATGTGCCATAACATAGCCAACCGAAGCGGTCAGCAGCAGAAACAACAGATTGCCAAAGGAGGGCACACACACCGCTGTCACGACCGTCCCCAACATGACGATCAGGGATATGATATACAACACAGCAGACGGCAGAAATGCCATTACCATGCGGCATCCCTCCTCTCTGTCCTTAACGGCTGTTTCATCACAGCAGCAGCATCTCCCAAAACCGCCTGCCGCAAAGCATCCAGACTGTCGAATTTTCGTTCAGGACGCACAAACGCATACAGCCGCAGGTCTAGTACTTCGTCATACAGTTCAACGCCGTGATACTCCGGCAGCCATGTTTCGATGGTGACGGTTTCGGAACCGACTGTGGGCTTCTGCCCGATATTCGTCACACCACGGTAACGATCGCCGTTCACTGTCACCACCGAAGCATACACACCAAACCGTGGCTTGATCAGCTCCAGCGGCATAGACTGATTGAGGGTCGGGAATCCCAGTTGGCGGCCCAATTTTTGTCCGTGCACAATGGGCAGACGAAAACCATAAGGTCTGCCCAGCATCGCATTGGCAGACAGGATGTCCCCTTGTGCGATACATTGGCGGATGCGGGTCGAACTGATCGGAAGTTCCCCGTAGCAAAGTCGGGGTTGGGTCGTTTCAGTAATACCGTAGACCTGTGCCAGATGGGAGAGGGTATGACCATCCCCTTTGGCACCGCTGCCAAAGTGGTAGTTAAAGCCACAACCGGTATGTTTGGCGTGAAAACAGCCAAGCAAAATGTCCTTCACAAAGTCTTCTGCCGTGATGTGACGTATCGTGCGGAAGTCGATCAGGTAGACCCGTTCGACACCCAACTGTTCTAACTGCTCCAGCTTTTCATCCAGCGTGATGATTCCTTTCGGCTCTTCTCCAAACAAAACGGTTCGGGGACTTTGCTGCAGCGTAAATACCGCCGGCACCAGTCCGTGTGTGTGGGCATAAGCGACCGACTCGGCAATCACCGCCCGATGCCCTCTATGTACGCCGTCAAAATAACCGAGTGCTGTGGCAGTCGGTTCCGCCGAGCGAACTAATTCTCGAATGATCTCCATAATCTATCTTCCTCGGACAGAGGACGAAGGTTCTCTGTCTCCTATTCGTGTTTATCAAAGAGTTTCTTGACGCACAAAGCTTCCTGTGCCAGCGATACCTCACCGATCCCCAAAAACACGCCATCGGGGGCATAGACCCGATAGCGTGTTCCGTCGGCAGGTAACTGTAACGCCCGCAGACGGTCGATCCGCAAAGCAGCACCGTTGCGAAACCTGTGTGCCTGTCCTTCGCTGACCTTTACGGACGGGAACACTGTGAAAACGCTGTCAACCGGCCGCAGTAACGGCAGAAAAGCCTCCTGTCCCTCGGGTGCCATCCGGCGAATCTCGGTCAATGGTATAGCGTCCTCTACCGTGTAGCCACAGGCTTTGACACGCCGCAGGGCGGTCAGTACCGCACCACAGCCCAGCCGCTGACCGATGTCATCACACAGCGAACGGATGTACGTTCCTTTGGAACAAACAATTCGCAGGCGACCGGTTTGTGCTGCCGTATCAAACGACAGCAATTCCAGACAGTCAATGCGAACGGGACGTTCTTCCCGTTCGGTTTCGATACCCTGTCGGGCGAGTTCGTACAGACGAACGCCGTTTTTATAAACGGCAGAATACATCGGCGGCCGCTGAAGAATATCGCCGCGAAACGGCGGCAATTGTGCTTCAATTTCTTCCGCTGTACAGTCAGCCGGATGCTCACTGCGTACCTGACCTGTAATGTCCAGTGTATCGGTGGTCAAGCCCAGCCGGAAGGAGGCTTCGTACTCCTTATCCGTGTCTGGCAGCAAAGATTGCACCTTGGTGGCACTGCCCAACAGAATCGGCAAAACACCTGTTGCCATTGGATCAAGCGTACCGGTATGACCGGCTTTACGTTCCCTCAAACAGCCACGCACAACGGCTACTACATCGAAAGAGGTATAGTCCTGCGGTTTGTCAATGATAAGGATCCCGTTCATACCATATCCCCCAATGACCGGGCGGATAACGTGACGATCGTCCGCACTGCTTCTTCCAGTGTACCTTCATAAGAACATCCGGCGGCAGCTTTGTGACCACCGCCGCCGAGTTGGGAACAAATAGCAGAGGCATCCGCTTCTTCCGTTGTCCGCAGAGAGATGCGAAACAGCCGTTCACCCTTCTGCTTGACGGTGATGGCAATTTTCACACCCTCGATCTGACGAGGGATAGACGGGATCGCTTCGGTGTCATTGTCAACCGCCCCTGTTGTCCGCATCATCTCGGCAGTGATACAAATGAGGGCGATCTGTCCCTCACAGTAATACCGGAGGGAATCCAACGCCTGTTTTTCCAGTTCCAGACGGTTTCTGGATTTTGTTTCAAACATAAGGCGATTGATCAGGCCGTTTCTGGCTCCTTGTTCCACCAGATAAGCAGCGGTACGATAAGTGTCCGCTGTGACGCTGGCATAACGGAAACAGCCTGTATCGGTCGTCAGACCGGTGAACAGGGCATCGGCGATTGCTCCCTGTACCGGTACGCCCATCGCCCGGATCACTTCGGTCAAGATCTGTGCACAAGCCGGTGCCTGGTCACAGACCAGCCCATAGTGTGCATACTCACGGTTGGAACCGTGGTGATCGATGCACAGATCGACCCTGTCTTCATAGCCTGCCAATTTGTCGCCGAGCAACTGCGTATCGGCAATATCAACGGCAACAATAAACTGGGGCGTAAAGGTCTGTTCCTCTGCCGCTTCCGTAAAATAGCGATACTGCATCGGTATCTCGTCCGAGCAGACGGCCTGTGCTTTTCTTCCCAACCAGCGGAGTGCCAGACACAAGGCATAGCCGCAGCCGATCGTGTCACCGTCCGGCGAACGGTGCATCAGCACCAGAACATTATCCTGCTGCCGCAGCAGATCAGCGGCTTCTTGCGTGGTTACGTTGATCATCCTCTTCTCTCCTTCATAAGTACACAGTCGAACGTACGGAACAGCGTGTACCGCCATGTCACTCTCTTCGATCAGATCCACAGGACGAGAGCACTGTCAGCAAGACACGAAAGCAGTCTGTGCAGCACCATAGCGACAAGCGGCACTTTTTTGCCACGCATCTCCCGTATGGCCGCCTGTCAATCTTCGTCCGCAGACGTTTTGTCCCCTGTCGCTTCTTCC
>CACZZU010000015.1 GCA_902785765.1 uncultured Ruminococcus sp. | reverse complement strand
CCGCCGCCGGTTTGCATCACGGCTCGTTGATATAGTCAACGATGCGGTCGGCGAGTACCTGACGGGAGTAGGTTTCGGAGATGATGTCGTAGTATTCCTGCAGCTTTTCCAGCGGAATGGTCGGCAGGGACTGTATCTTCTCTGTCAGATCTTCGTAGGAACGGATATAGGCTTCTGGAATCCTTGCCATGACCTCCTTGGATCCTTGGTTCTCCATGCAGTAGACCATCTTGCCGTTCATAATGCCCTCGATATAGGGCATCCCGAAGGAATGGTTGAGGGAAAAATCCACCACGGCATCGTGTTTACGGATTTCTGCGGGACCGTTGGCGGTGCTGCCCCGATAGTTGATAACATCTGTCAGTTCTTCCTCCACCAAACGATCTAAAAACGGCTTGACCTGATCGCCTGTGCCGAAGACGTCGATCACGATGTTGCGAATATCATGGTCACGCAGATAACATCCGTAGCCGATCAGGTTGTCGATATCCGGTTGGCGGTCACTGCTGAGCCGCAAAAGGTAAATGCCTCGGTAGACGGGCTTTTCCTCGACCGGCTCAATCTTATCCCGCTCCACCGAACGGGACGATTCCAGACAGTTGCCCAGTACGATATGCCGCCGATAATTCTGGAACCCAAAGTCCTCGATGAACCGCTGGCGGTTCGTTTCCGTCACGAACACCGCTTTATCAATATCACAGCGGTTCAGTTCGGGCAGGATACCGGGGAATACCCCCTCAAAAATCTCCACCGGACAGTGGAAGAAGTAAATCTTGTGCTTGAGGTAGTCCGACTTGGCATCGTTCAGGAACAGGTGCAAAGACTCACGGGTGGAGATCACCGTCTCACTGTTGGTCGTATTGAGCCACTGCGTCAGACGGAAACCGGCATAGGGCTTGAGATTCACCATATCCTTGTCGTAGACAAGGTAGGAAAACAGCTTCTTGCGGCGGTAGAAGTGCCGCTTATAGAGATTCACGGGACTTTTCCGGTTGGCATCGTACAGAGCCAGCAAATTCAAAGCATAAGGCATCATCTTGGGCTTCTGGTTCTTCTTGAGGGACAAGAGCTGCACCAGATAGCCCTTTTCCAGCAAGCCCTCCGCTAATGAACGGGTCGCAAAGACTGTGCCGCCGATACCATAGAAGTTGTAGCCGATAAAGGTAATCTTGTGGTGCTGGATATTGGCGAAGTAGTCATACATCCTGTCGATTGGCTGACCAGAGGCGATATACTCGTAATCAATGGTCTCCGGCAGACGGGAACGATAGAATTCGTTGATGCCATAGGTACCGCTGACGAGTGTTTGTACCAAATCCTGCGAACGCTCAACATTGTATTGTTTTAGTTCATCAATGGTGCAATAAAGCTCACGCTTTTTCAGGTAAGCCTCCAAATCAGGTTGGAACATAATGACAGGCTTGTTCATCAGCGTGACTTCAAAACCCACCGAAGAATAGTCAGTAATCATCATATCGCAGTCAATAAGCTCCTGCATAACATCAACGTCCGTGGCGTGTTCAAAAATGATATGCTCGCTGGCAACATCGCCCCGCAGAGACTGTATCTTTTCTTCGTCAAAGAACTGGTGCAGACACAGCACCAAATCGGTGTTGGTTCTATCAAGATAGTCAATCAGTGCTTGGTCGGTAATGACATTCCTCATCTTTTTAAGCAGTACCCTCGTTTGAAGGTTATTGCCCAGATATTCCCGCCATGTCAGAAACCACAGGAGGCGTTTTCTGTCCTTTTGCGATCGGTTCAAAAACCGCTGAATCATTTCGGTGTGGCGGGGCATATATTCACCGTAATACAACTGATAGGGTTTGAAACGGTTTTTTTCGATGATGCTGTCCCTGACACTGCGGTTGTAGTAAACGAACCGAAAGAAGTTGTTGTTGTAGGACTTGCCGTTGTAGCCCAGCAGTTTCATGGAGGTCAGACCGTGCTGCAGGTAAACGACCGGCTTTTCCATCGACAGGTCGAGTTTGCGTCCCATGATAATTTCCGGGCGTATGTCACGAAAGCTCAGCGACACAAAAAACATATCCGCCTCTATGAACAGCTTCAAATGCTTCGTAGTATTTCTCCACACCACAAATTCCCGATATTCTTCCGGCAAAGATTGATAGACCGCCAGCGTTTGCGGGTTTTTTTCCAGAATCAGATATTTGTCAATATCATCGTCCTTTGCAGCGGTATATCTCCAAAAATAGTACGAATTGTTGGAGGCAGTTTTGCCCAGGTTCTCTCCAATCAGCCATATAAACCGGCCCATGTCATCAAACTTCCTTTCTGTTGTCAGGTGTCTTTTCTCTCAAATGCCGAAGGTTGGGGTAAGATATGCTCAAAGCAGGCGTTGACCTGCTGTTTGGTCGCTTCAAAATCGGGTGTTCGTGGAGTGTCGTTCACACAAACCATGTGGTATTTCTGCCGTTCAATCGCCGTACACAGCTCTGCCAGATTTTTTTCTTCGATATGGAAGACCTCCCCGAACGTATGTTTCCGCACCTGATAGGTACCTTGGCAAAACTGCCAGTATTTGAACAGCCATTGGTTAACGTTCGACTCCGTGCGGAACCGCTGCCGACAGGTGGCATCGAGGATGTCTCCATACTGTCCCCAGACGTCTTCCAACGTGCTTTTCAGAAAATCGGAGGGCAGGTGGTCGTAGTGAAACCCCGGAAACCATTCCCACGGAATCAGCAGGAAGGTTTTGAGACACTGCCGATGACCATTCTTCGGGCTGAACCACTTGCGGAAGTCCCGCTTCATAATGGTACGCTTCCGTCCCTTGAAGGCGGTATTGATGATCTCCATGTTAGAACCGTTGAAATGCCCCGCACTGTCGTGTCCGAAGTAGATACAGTTCAGACCGAAGGTATCGCACGGCAAACCGTCCCGAAAGAAATCCTCCGGCTGCACCTCTTGGGTGAGAAACATATCGTCATTAAAGTAGACAAACCGGTCGGATAGTCCCTCAATACGGTGCATATTCAACTCGATGGTGTGGGAGTTGAAGGTGGGCAAATAGGCGGACGGGATATAGTCCTCGTGCCGCACGAGGTGCAGTTTCGGGTGGGACGTGTCCAGCCATGGCGGCAAGTGTCCCCAAGTAATGAAGTGGATGCGGTTGACCCATGGGGCAAACCGTTCGACCCCACGGAACCAGTACCGCAGGTTGTCCCAATCCCGAAAGCGTACCGCTGTGGCACTGTCCGCCATCGCTGACGGCGTAAAGCGGGCTTTTTCCTGCTGCCATGCAGGGTCGTTGCCGTCTACCCAGGCGAGGACAAAGTCGATAGGCGGCGGAGGGGATGTCGATCGTTTGGCCATCACTTCACAGCTCCTTCACAGCATAATATGTTCGCTCACAATTCTTGTCGTCATGCAGATCAAAAAAGGCCTGTGCTCTCTCCTGATAAACGGCGGGATTGGCAAAGCCGTCTTCCATTGCGGCGGTTAATTCTTCCAGTGCTTCGTCCTGCGTATAGCAGACCTTGCCGAATCCGTCCCGTTCATAGCTGAAATAGCCCTCGGCATACTGCCCCCTGCGGAAGTCTTCTACATCAAACTGGTAGTACATCAGCCGTTTCTTCATATAAGCGAAGTCCATGGCGATGCTGGAAAAATCGGTGATGAGGTAGGCCGACTCCTTGAGCAGCGTCTGTACATCATCCTCCGGCCAAGCCGCTTTGCGAATACGTTCGGAACAGACGGTGAAATCAGGCAGGAACCGCTGCATATCCCGATGCGGGTAAAACACCAGCGTCATGTCATAACGTTCCAACAGACGATGCAGAAGAGGATTGTTCAAGAAGGCGTTCCAGCACCGATAGTAGGTCGTCTGCTGAAAATCCGCCACCTCCTCAATCGCTTTGGAGGCCGAGGTCGGCGTGGCGATCCAACTCCGCCAAGTCGGCATCACCAGAATCTGGCGGGGCTTGACGGTGAACTGCTGTAAGTTATCAAAGCGGCAAAGTCCCGTTTGAATGACGGCTCCCTCGGGATAGCCGAACGTGTCACACAAAAAGCGGTACTCCCGCTTGGTCGATGTGACAAAGCGAGTCATTTTCGTGTTTTCGTAGTGCAGCCAGTCCATATCGTCCTTGATGATACCATGCTGCAAAAACACACGGGTATTCCGCAGAAATCCCTTCACCTCTAACGCATAGCACACCGCCGCATTAGGCTTGCCGCCCTTTTGGGAACTGATGTTCACCCGTGCGGTCAGGTACAATATCCAGTGCCGCAAAGAACCGTAAGACACTGTTTTGCCAAGCGGTTTGACCCGCTGATAGTCAGGCGACCGCTTACTGATAGCATATACCGCATCCTGTTCAGGGTGCTGTTCCCGCAGATGTGACAGACTTCGACAAAGTCAAAGGCATTGGAACAAAGTCTCCTTCATGGTGTCCGTTCCCCTGTACAGTACATCGGGCAGACTCTTCCGCAAACGGTTGTAATTCAGCACGCCTAACAGAAGTACCAGCACGAACTCACACGCAAAGATGATGTTTTCGTAGTCGGGATGATAGTATCCCTCAAAAAACCACTGGTTATAAATCAGTGCCTTGCGGTAGCCGTTACAGAAGTAGGTCATGGGGTTGAACAGCAGCACCTTACGGATGAAGTCGTTCTTAATGTGGTAGGAGTCGAAGCAGACGCCCGATATCCAGAACAGCCCTGACATGATTGTGGCAATAAAACTCTCAAAGTCCTTGCTGAAGGCACTCATGGGAGCCAGCGACCATGTCAGTGCCCAGAAGAATAGGAACATCGCCGCCGCATAGCCGATAATCTGCAGATTGTACAGGTTCGGCATAAACCCTGCACAGATCAGATAGATGTAGGCGATCGTGAACAGCAGGATGTGGATGTAAAATTTTGACAGCGTGGTGTAGGTCGTGATGGCCGACACAGGGAAGGATATTTTGTTGACAAACTGCCTGTTGTCACGGATACACTTGGAACCTCTCGATACACAGTCACTCATAAAGCACCACGGCAGGAAACCTGCCATAGCAAAGACAAAGAACGGTATCGTGTCATAGACAGGTCCTCTGGGACCTCCGTTCATGCCGATCGTAAAGGCAAACCAGTACACAAACAACTGGAACAACGGCTTCATCACTGCCCAAAAAGGACCAATGACCGCTCCTTTGTAGGTCTTGATGAGGTCGTTCTTCGCCAGCATGAAGATCTGCTTGCCAAAGCCACGATGTTCCCGTGGAATCTGTAAAAAGGCATTGCCCATTCGCCGGAAGAAGCCTTCCTTTCTGGCACTGATATGTATCTCTGTATTCATCACGATTCCTCCCCTGTGGGCGGTACGGTATGCCGTATGACCGCCTGTCGTACCTCTTCGATCTTGTCCTGTGCCGACACACCCGTGCGTTTGGCTCTCTTTTTCAATCCATGCTTCCAGAAGGGAAGCCGTACCAGCCCTACGATCGTCCCTACGCCATAGGCACTATGCAGCAGGAAAAAGATGACCGGCAGAAGCAGCTGCGGCGGATGTTTTTTTTCGGCGGCGTGCATAGCAGCGATGGTCATCGCTATTGCCGCCAGCAAATAGCTGCCAAACACCACGAGGAACGGCAGCATCATCCATGCTTTGCCGCTGATAAAGGCACTCACAAACAGCAGCAGCGAACACAGCAGTATCAACACGAAAAAAAACGGCACAAAATGGAACGAGGAGATACATTGGTAACACACCCCCATCGTCAGGCCTATCCACTGACCGTTGCCGTATTTCTGCCGCAGCAATCCGGACAGCGTCCCCCTGCTGTATTGATAGGAAAGGATGTCACCTCCCTGACAAATGCGGTAGCCTGCCCTGCGGATACGATAGTGCAGTTCGTTGTCCTCTGTTCGTCCCAAATCTTCGTTGAAGCCGCCCACTTTCGCAAACACTTCCCGCCGGTACGCCCCATGAAACACCGAACTGACGTATTTTTTGGTGCCGCTTTGACGGCGGTACCCTGCCGGTGAACCGCCGAACATCGAGCTTTCCGCCAACAGCAGCAGTTCCTGCTTGGGTGTTGGCTGTTCTGCCTTGTTGGGACGGGCTCCCCCGCACACATCTTCTCCTTGTGCGATGAGCTTGACGTTTTGTTCGATAAAATCCGCCGGTATGGACGCATGGGCATCCAGACGGATGATGACTTCTCCGGTCGTTTCTTTGATGGCGGTATTCCAGCCCGCTGCCTGACTTTTTTGGGGATTGTCAAGCACCAGAATCGCACGGTAGTCTGTCAGATGCGTCTGTGCCCACTGTGTCAGCAGTGATCGGGTGCCATCGGTCGAGGCACTGTCGACCAGTACCAGTTCCGTTTGGTCTTTCGGGTAGGTTTGTGCCAGCACCTCTTCAAGCAGTCTAGGTAAAGTATGCTCCTCATTGTAGGCGATCATACAAAGCGACACGGTCATGTACCACATTCCCCTCTGTTATACTCTGTTCCATTATAGTTTGTTCTCGTCCTGTTGTCAACAAATCCACAATAATTTCGGCGGGGTGCACCACAAAGGTACTTCCTTTGGTCACCCCTACTGTCAACTCTTCTGACACTTCTCTCTGCTGACACACTGTCCCATTCGTTGAGCAGGATGCTGTTTTTTCGCCGTCAGCGATCGCTCTTTCACTGCATAGAGCGGCTGCGGTCGGTCTTGCCGATTTCCTGCAAAAAACTCAAAAAAATGTTTGGCACGAAGGAAAGTTTATGTTATAATGTAGGGAGGAATCTATCCACCGAAAGGAAGGGTCATATTGAAATACGATGCACAGGACTGTGAGCTGGTCGCAAAAGCTCAGCTCACCGCCACGATATACGACTTTCGTCTGAAAAATCCGGCACTCGCTGCCATTACCCGCCCGGGACAGTTCGTGCAGGTGCTGGTACCGTCCAAAACCTTACGCCGCCCCATCTCGGTTTGCGATGTGGAGGGCGATGTCCTCCGGCTGGTGTTTGAGGTACGAGGCGAGGGAACCGCCCTGCTCGCACAGACCAAGGTCGGTGAAATAATCAATCTCATCGCTCCGCTCGGTCATGGTTTCACGCTGGAACCGGACAAGAAGACGATCTTCGTTGGCGGCGGCATCGGCGTCCCACCCCTGCTGTACAGTGCCAAACAGTGCGGTCAAAACGCCATCGTCATCAATGGCTTCCGTCAGCGGTCGGCTGTCATTCTGGAAGATGACTTTCGTCAGGCGGTCGGTCAGCTCATCCTCACCACCGATGACGGCAGTTATGGTCTCCCCGGTTTTGTGACACAGCCATTGGAGGAACTCCTCCCACAGGCAGACCGTATTTGTGCCTGCGGTCCCATGCCCATGCTGAAAAATATCGCCAAACTGGCTCAACAGTACCATGTACCTTGTGAAGTATCGCTCGAACAGCGGATGGCGTGTGGCATCGGTGCCTGTCTAGGCTGTGCGGTCGCCGTGAAAGAAGCGGACGGACGTGTCATTTACCGTCATGTCTGTAAAGACGGTCCCGTCTTTGACAGCCAGTGTGTTGCATGGGACGGCGAAAAACCGCAGCCGGTCACGTCCAACACCCCAGACAAAAAGCCAAACGAAAAGGAGGGTCAGTGATGGCTGATTTGAGTGTGAAAATCGCAGGGGTATCGTTCAAGAACCCCCTCATCGCCGCATCCGGCACCATTGGGTTCGGGCGAGAGTACCGGGAATTTTATCCGCTGTCTGTCTTTGGCGGCATTTCCTGCAAGGGAACGACCCTGCACGAACGTCCGGGCAATCCGCCGCCTCGTATTGCCGAAACACCTATGGGAATGCTGAATGCCGTTGGTCTGCAAAATCCGGGAGTGCAGCACTTTATCGAAGAAGACCTGCCATGGCTCAAGCAGCAGGACACGGTCGCTATCGCCAATGTTGCCGGCAGCACGGCAGAAGACTACTGTCAGACCGTGGAATTGCTGTCGGAGACGGACATTGACATGATCGAACTGAACATCTCCTGCCCCAACGTCAAGGAAGGCGGCGTCCAATTTGGCACCTCCTGTGACAGTGCAGCAGCCATTACCAAGGCTGTTCGCCGCCATTGTAAGAAACCGCTCATCATCAAGCTGTCCCCCAACGTAGCAGATATTGCTTCTATCGCACAGGCTGTCGAAAGTGAAGGAGCTGATGCGGTTTCCCTCATCAATACCCTGACCGGTATGCGAATCGACATCCGCACCCGCCGACCGATCATCACCAATAATACCGGCGGACTGTCGGGTCCGGCGGTGTTTCCCGTAGCCGTCCGCATGGTCTGGCAGGTCAAAAACGCCGTACAGATACCTGTCATCGGCATGGGCGGCATCACCACTTGGCAGGATGCTGTTGAAATGCTGATCGCCGGTGCCGATGCTCTCCAGATCGGTACTGCCTTGTTCACCGACCCCTATGCTCCTGTGAAGATCAACGAAGGGCTGAACCGCTATCTGGATGAAAACGGTCTGACCTCTGTCACCGAGCTGACCCATACCATACAACCTTACGGATGAACCGCAGCCTCCCCCATCAAGGTACATAAGGAAGGAAAGGGATCCCCATGACCAAACTGATACTGGTGCGTCACTGTCAGTCGGAGGGCAACCTCCACCACTTCTTTCAGGGTCGTATCGACACCGATATAACCGATCTGGGTGTCCGTCAGATCGAATGTACTGCCGCCTGTCTCGCCGATGAACCCATCGACGTTCTCTACGTCAGTTCCAAGAAACGGGCACAAAAAACAGCCGAAGGACTGAACCGTTTCCATCACGTTCCGATGAAGGTCGATGATCGATTGACAGAGATCAATGTCGGCGATTGGGAAGGGGTGACCCTGACCGAGATCGCACAGCGTTATCCACAGGCTTTTGACAACTGGCAGCACCACCCCGCTGTTTTTGAAGCCCCTCACGGGGAGAGTATGGCCGATGTTTACGCCCGTGTCAGCACCGTCCTCATGGAGATCGTTCAGCAGGAACAGAACAAAACGGTATGTATCGTCTCCCATGGCTGTGCGATCCGCAACATGATGTGTTTCCTGCACGGCTGGCCGCTCGAGCGGATCGACGAGGTACCATTGGGCAGCAATACAGCGATCAATGTCGTGACATTTGATGAACAGCTTCGTCCGACGGTCATCGTAGACAGCAGTACCGCCCATCTGACCGGTCTTTAAGCAAAACACAGGAACGATTCACAAAGGAGGACAGCCAACATGATTATCCTGTCGGTAGATTACGGAAGAGTACGCACCGGTGTCGCAGTATGTGACAAGGACGAGATCGTCGCCTCACCGGTTGCCGTCATCAAAGAGGTGCGGCAGGCGGTGCTGGCCGAAAAAATCACCGCCCTGTGTCAGCAGACACACGCCGCACAGATCGTGTTGGGATTGCCCAGAAACATGGACGGCAGTGAAGGGGAAAGTGCCTTGAACGTCCGTGCCTTTTCGGAAATATTACAGCAGATCAGCGGACTTCCCGTAGTACTGCAGGACGAACGGGGTACTACCGTCACCGCTCACCACTACCTGAACCGCACCAATACCAAAGGCAAAAACCGCAAAGCGGTCGTCGACAGCGTAGCCGCTGTCATCATTCTGGAGGATTATTTACGTTACAGGAGGAATAGCCTATGATTGTTCTTCCAAGCCATAAACTGACGATTGGAGAGTTGTTCGTCTCGATGGCTGTGGGACTGATCTTATATCTGCTGCCAAACGACATCCGCAACCAGACAGATTCCGTTTATCTGTCCGAAGTGCTCGTATTTTTCACAGCCTTGATCGTAACGGGCGTATTCCTGTTCATCATCAAACGCTATGAAGCAGTGGGGGCAGCACTGCTGACGAACTCCATCATCACGGTCAGTGCCTTTGTGTTCAATACGGTTAACGGTTTTATCAGCAAAGGCGGCCGCTTTTGGCCCAATATTGCGGAGTACCAGCTTATCACCATGTTCATTCTATGGACGGTTCCGTTCCTGTTTGTGGTGATGCTGCGGCTGTTTGCTCGTGACAGCAAAGATACCGACGAGACACGCCGCAGCTTTTGCCGTTTTTTGTCGCTGTCACTGCGGGCACTCATGGTCATCTACCTTCTGGTGATCGTGTTCGTACAGGTACTGCCCCGTGCCCCCTCCACTTCTTCCACAAGAGGAATCTACTACATCCCCTTCGACCGCATCCGTGAATGTATTGACCACGCCGCTGAATGGGGAACACTTTACCTGTGCTGGAACGGTCTGATACAAGTACCGCTGACGTTCAGCCTGTTGGTACTCAATCCAAAAATACGTTGGTGGCAGATACTCTTCATCTCCTTTGCCTTTGGTCTGACACTGGAGATTTTGCAATTTTCCTTCAACACCGGCACAGTATATATAGATGACCTCCTGCTCTACATGACCGGCGGTATGGTTGGCTTCTTCCTCAAGCATCTGATCGACTACATCCGCTCCTTTCTCACCATCGGGCAAGACCGCACGATGCTCAGTCTTGACTATACGCCGCTGGGCACCATTGACGGGGCAGAACCGCAAGAGGAAGGCGAAGACAACCTCCTCGAAGCAGAAACGGATAAGCTGTCCTCCCTGCCGCTGGGCGATGACACCAACGAAGAGATGGACGACACGGTGGAAACGCCCGTTTCTCTGTCACACCGCACCGAATTGTCCTCATCAGACGGAGAGTGACCTTGCCGCCAGCGGTGAGCCCTCGTTCAGCCGCTGGCTCACTGCCTTATGAATGGTGCTGTTCGTCCCTCCTGTTAACCCCCAAGGGACTGCCGCATGACGTCTGCCCGCCGCTTGACCGTGGTCGGCACCATGCCGCAGTCCCTTTGCTATTTTCTCAAGAGAAAGGTGTGAACGCTGTTTATGCACAAGGATGACACACAAGAAGTCTGCCTGACGGCTCCAGATCCCTCTTCCGCAGGAACCGTTCAACGCCGTCACCGAAATCTTTCCCTGCGAAAATGTCTTCGCTCCCCTTGGCTGTGGCTGTTACTGTTATGGCCTATCAGCTTTGGGCTGATCTGTCTGTGCCGACAGTTTCCCGCTGTGTCGGACTGGTATTGTCGGTACCCTTACCGCTGCTTTTCTATCGTCTGGAACACCCTTACGGGTTGGCTGCCCTTTTCTTTAGCGGAGTTTCTTCTGTTGGCAGTGCCGCTGGCTGTTCTGCTGTACCTGATCGGATGCATTGTCTCGGTGATACGCCACAAAGGACAGCGGCTGCTGTCCCTCCTGCTGGCTGTTTTGCGTCCGTTGAGTATCGGTGCTCTTGTGTTTTTCCTGTTCGTCACAAACTGTGGACTGAATTATTACTGTCAGGACGTGACCACCCAACTGAACTGGACGATCCTCGAACCCACCGCCGACCAGCTTTACGAGTTGTGTGTATATCTGGCCGATCACGCTTCCCGCTGTCGGGAGCATCTGCCCGAACAGGCGGATGGTACCCTCCGGACCGATTGGCCAACGATCGCCCAACACGCCCGTGATGCCGTCAACCATCTGCACCAGCAATATGATTTCGTGCCGGATGGCTATCAACTGCCCAAAAGTGTTCTGCTGTCACGGGGTATGTCCTATCTGGACATCACCGGCGTCTATTTTCCGTGGACGTTCGAGGCCAATGTGAACACAGACGTGCCCGGCTATTCCATGGCCTTCACCGCTTGCCACGAGTTGATGCACGTTCGTGGGTTCATGCACGAAGAGGATGCTAATTTTCTCGCTTATCTTGCGTGTATCGGTTCTTCTGACGATACCCTCCGCTATGCCGGTTATATCACCGCCTTCCGCTATCTGGACAATTATCTGTACCGAACCGACAAGGCACGGTATCGGGAATGTCTCACGCATTTGAGTGACGGTATCCTGCGTGATATTGACGCCGCCGGTCGCTATTGGCAGCAGTTTGAGACGCCTTTGGCCGAAGTCGCCGCACAGGTCAACGATACCTATCTCAAGCAAAACAACCAGTCAGCCGGTATCATCAGCTACAGCTATATGGCTCGTCTTGTTATCACACACCACTATACCGTGAACAAACAGCCGTGACCCGCCATCCGCAGCCCAATCACCTCGTACCGTTGGAGATTCGGTTTGGCTGGCAGTCGCCGATATGCCCCCGTACACACCGTTCTGTCCCGCAGGTCAATGCCTGCGGGATCATTTTGTCTGCCATCCCTTTGTTTCCTCCTGCGGGGACACTTTTTTCATGCTTAAAACTTCTCAAAAATCTCTGTACAAACAGAGATTTTGTGTGTATAATATATGAAGGAAACGTGTATCCGTTGTGAGAAAAATCTCACCAAATGGAACACACAAGGAAAAACAGAGGTGTTTTGTATGCAAAAGATGTTGATTGCCGATCCATCGGACGTGAACCGTTCGCTCCTTTACGAGATATTCGCCCCCCAGTATGAACTGCTGCAAACCGACAGCAGTCAGGAATTGTTCCAACTGCTGATGCAGTATCGGGACGAACTGGCCGCAGCGATCATTCACGAATCGCTGGCCGAACGCCTGCCAAAGACATCCGCTCATACCCTGATGACGCTGCAGGTGTTTGAGAAGGTGCCGGTGATCTTCACCCTCTCGAAAGAATCGGACATCCTGCACCCGCAGCGATTTCCCATCCCCTTCCATGATGTTCTGGATTCGCCCATTCATCCGGTCGTAGCGAAAAAGAGGGTCGCCAATCTGGTGGCACTTTTCTCGCAGCAGCAAACACTGGAGCAGCTTTTGAGCGACCAAACCAAGAAGATTTTGGAGCAAAACCGTGAACTGCGGGCACAGCAGAAGAAAATCAACACCATCAACAACGATATGCTGGACACCCTCAGTATGGTGATCGAGTATCGTGACGTAGAGTCCGGCCGACATATCAACCGTATCCGCAAATTTACTGAGGTGCTGCTGCGTATTTTGGCGGACAAGTACCCGAAGTACCACCTGACCGAGGAAAAGATCGAGCTGATTACCTCCGCTTCATCCATTCATGACATCGGCAAGATCGCCATTCCGGACTCTATCCTGTTAAGTCCCCGCCGCCTGACGTATGAAGAATTTCGCGTGATGAAGCAGCACACCATCAAGGGCTGCGAGATACTCGACCAACTGGAGGCGGTCGAAAAGAATGAATACTTCCGCTACTGCTATGATATTTGCCGCTACCATCACGAAAAATGGGATGGCACAGGCTATCCGGATGGGTTGGTCGGTGACCAGATACCCATCTGGGCACAAGTCGTTTCACTGGCGGACTGCTACGATGCCCTGACCAGCGAACGGCCATATAAATCCGCCTACTCCCATGAGCGAGCCGTCGAAATGATCCGTACCGGTGCCTGCGGAGCGTTCTCTGACGAGATGATGGACTGTTTCAGTGCTGCTTTGCCCAAGTTCCGGGAGTTGGCGATCCGCTATGCCGATACCAACCGTGCCCATAAACCGATTACCGAGCCTGTCTCTTCTGCCGCCAAAGGAGAGACTGCCGACCACACACAGGATGTTTATCTGAAGATGGATCGCAGCGATCTGATACAAACCATCGAGCACCTCAAGCAAACCGCTTCCCAAGTGCAGCAAGCCGATCGGGCGATGCTGTATCATCTGGCGGATCATGTACTGGAGTTCGATCTCGTGAACGATATGCTTCATGAACGCAAAAACAGTCTCAAAACACTGTGCGGCTATGTTCCGAAGAACTACGAAGAGGCGGTCAACATTCTAGCCGATTGCTGTCACGAAGACGACCGTTCATCATTCACAAAAGCATTTCGCCTGCCGCATCTGTATGAGCAGCTCGATGAAGGGGAAGAACGTGTCGTGCTGGAGTGCCGCATGGACATTGGTCAGACACGCCGCTTGTCGGTACGCTGCACAGCGATACCGCTGAAAAACGGCAAGATTATCGAGCGTATCGGCTTTCTCATTACCTTCCTGTCCGGCATCGAACACCATGAAACCAATACCGAACGAGACAGAGTGACCGGTCTGTGGAATTATACCGGTCTGCGGCGTGAGATCAGCGATCACCTGCACGGCACCGGTCAAAACGGCTACCATGCTCTCGTGATGATCGACATCGATAACTTCCGTACCGTGAACCGCTTGGCGGGCTACCGCTTTGGCAACGACCTGTTGTGTGACATCTCCGACCTGCTGAAACACCGTTTGCCCGGCAATAGTCTGCTCGGTCGTATCGAAGACGACAACTTTGTTGTCTTTATCAGCGACTGTCCAGACAAAGACCAACGCGGTGACATCATTAAGGAAATCTTCCGCTGTATCCACAAAAGTGCCGTCTTCGAGGAAAAACACGCTCCTGACCTGTCGGCATCGATCGGTATTGCTCTCTATCCGCATGACGGCGGCGACTTTGATACGCTGTTCCGTCATGCCGCTAAAGCGGTAGAGGTTGCCAAAGTCAACGGCAAAAATATGTACCTATACTACAACAGCACCATGCAGGAAAACCATGAGCTGAAACCGTATCATACGGCCCTGTCCGTCAAAGAAGATGCCGCCATCGAACGGGCAGTCTTCGAGGAACTGTTCATACCGGTAGCCGTTTCGGACAGTGATTACCTTTTGTCCTACGATATGCTGGGACTCAACGCCGAAATGCTGGCCAAACTCACCAGCAGCGACCATCCCTTCGAGACACAGCAGCCCAACAGCCGTATAACAGCACTCTGCCTGAACCAGCTCCACAAACTATTGACCTCCCTCTATGCTCTGGAGCAGAAAAAGCTGTCACTGCCGCACCTGTCACTGATGCTTCTGTTTGACAAGGATAACAGCGAAACGCTGCTCATTGCGTTGGAAGAATTGCTGAAGCAGTATCCCCTTCACTGCCGCCACATTTGTCTGATGCTGGCACAAGAAACGGTCGATGCCTTCACCTTGCCGGAACTGACACAGCTTGTCAGTGATCTCAAAAGCTTTGGCTTCCGTGTTGGTGTGTATCATGTGGGAGCGGGACATCTGCCGCTCACTTGCCTGACCGAAGGGCTGTTTGACCGCATAGACCTTGCCCGCGAACTGGTACAAGATGTCGAAAACGGCGTGTACAGCATAGAACTGCTGTCTACATTGGTGCGTTACTTCGACCATAACAACACCCTCTGTGTGCTGCCCAGCGGGGTATCTCCCGCCCTGATGGAAACACTCAAAGCCGTGTGTCCCCTGCCCTTCGGCTATCACCAAGAGCAGATGCTCACGCTGGCAGACTTTACCCGACAGATGAAGTCCAGCTCGGACGTACCACAGTATCCTGCCCTCGTTCACGAACGTTCTTCACTGGTACTGAACGAAAAAATGTACGATGAGATACTGGAGCAGACACGCTCTTTCATTCTGGAATGGTCTCCCCGCTTCGATACCATCAAGCTCTCCGGCTCCTTTGTGTCCCTGTATGGCTACCGCCCTGCGGAAGAGGACTTTTTCCGCCGTCTGTCCGACAACCGGATGATACACGCAGATGACAAACATAAACTGATGGAGAAAATGAACGCTGCCCGTTCCGAGCCGTCTGAATCCGAGGCTTTTGTGCGGGTGTACAGCCAACTTGAAGAAGATTACCGGTGGAATCGTGTACATTTTGTCACCATTCGCAACGCTGCCGATATTCCTATCCGTATCATGGCTGTCTTCACGGAGATCACCGACAGCCATACCGACAGCGAAGACGATCGCCGCAGGAACCGCACCGACTTCATCACCAGCCTGTATAACAAACACGCCACAGAGAACAAGATCAAGAGCTACCTGTATGAAGAAGGCTCCTCGTCCGGTCATGCGTTTCTCATCGCCGAGATCAACGGCTTTGAGGTCTTGGAGCGGGAACTGGGCACCGTCTTTGCCAATGCCGTACTGAAAGAAGCCGCCCACAATGTGCGGGAACTGTTCCGTGACTCCGACATTATCGGCCGCAGCAGCGGCAACCGCTTCATTATCTTTATGAAGGGGATGGCTGTCCGCCAGAAGATCGAAGAAAAGGCCGAACGCATCTGCCGCCTCCTCCACAGCACCTATCAATCCAATACCGGTGAGATCGCTGTCGGCGGCAAGATCGGCATCAGTCTCTTCCCCACCAACGGACACACCTATGACGAACTATACTCCGCCGCCCTGAAGGCTCTTTACTTCGCTAAACACAGTCCCAAGCTGGACATCGCCTTTGCCGCTGACCCCACTGTCTCTCCCAAACTTTTCCACGAATAAGGTCAGGAACGGTGTCCACCGCACCTTCCACCTGTCCCGCTCCCAGCAAGATACCTGTCTGATGACAAAAGAACCCCCGTCTGCGAATGTTGCTCTTTCGTTCGCAGACGGGGGTTCTGTCATTGCTGCATTTGTGAAAAGACACCTGTCCTCACGGTCTTTCCCTTCCGATTTTCTCTCCTGCGTGACAAAACCGTCTTGGGGCATCACTGCTCACGGAATTGTGTCCCACAGGAACAGCACCCGAAGTGAGTCTGTGCGTTGCCGCACAGCAGTTCGGTAGAATTGGCAAGGATCGTATCAGGCAAAGTATTACGGCAGTGCGGGCAGATGATCGGTCGGCCGCACAGCGTAGACAGCGTTTCACCATAGACAAAACCGCTGTCAGCGTTACGCTTGTCGAAGATCACGGCCATCTCTTCAGCGGTACAGTCTTCACCGTATTCTTCCAGTACAGCACTCGCTTCGGCGACCGTGACACACGCCCTCAAGCGTTCCCGCAGTTCATTGGTATCTGTCAGCGTCATCGCTCGCTCTCCTTTTACTTCAATTGGGCACCGTCTTTGAACGCCGTTCCGACTCTTTCGCCCACCACACGGTACGCATGGGCAGCCGAATCATATACCAGCGGCTGCCAGCGTCCCAGATCGACCTGACCGTTTTCATCCAGAATGGTCTCATCGGCACGCAGGTTGACAACCTCACCAACTACACGCGTTTCCCCCAATTCCTCACGAATCGAAACGACCCTGCACTCCATTGTCAAAGGATAATCGGTGATGACCGGTGCGTCTACGAACGCACTCTTCTCCGTATGCAGACCGGCTTTTGCCAGCTTGTCCTTCACCTCTTTGGCCGACACCAACCCCACATAGTCCGAAGCAACCAAGTGCTCCTTGTCCGCAAAACTGACGGTAAACGCCTGCGTCCGCTTGATGTTCTCGGTGGTGACATGGGAACCGAGGTTCAGGGCGATATGCTTACCGCCGCACTGTCCACCCCATGCCGCATTCATCGCATCGGCAGTGCCGTCTTCACAGTAGGTAGCGATAATCAGCACCGGAAGTGGTGTAATGATCGCTTTGGCTCCAAAGTTTTTGTTCATAGTTGACACCTCTCACAATATTTTCGGACACGTCCTTTTCAGCGATGCAAGCTGCCGCGTCTCGGCATCAGCAACGGTAACGGCACGTTCCTTTGTTTCGTCTCTATTATATCCCATAGATGGATACTTTGTCAATCATCACCGAAAACCATCTCTCCTCCGAACCGTTTTCGGGTGTGATTACCAAAAACGCACCATTCTCCGACATTGTTCCTGCGTCTCGCAGGGCACGGACACGCCGGTATATCATCACCGTTGTCTGATCTGCTGCCACACCCTCCCGATTATCTTCACGTTCCGATAGCACAGTATGTTTCTCACGCCATGCTCTCACCACTTTATTACACCGCAGCATAGGATGGGTTATGCCTGTCCCCTCCGTCTTTCCTCTTGTCCCAAAAATGAGCAGCAGGCGAACAGAAGGTTTCTGCCCGCCTGCTGCGGCTTTGCTTTTTGGTGACAACATTCAACAGCACTTGTCACGGTTCGCCCCCTGTACCGCATGGCTCACGGAAAGTGCTGCTGTGCAAAAATCATTTTAGCGGAAAGCAAGACACGCTCTCACTGGAGCTATCTCAACATACGTTGTTACCGACCATGTGTTTCACGGCGTTTTTTGCCGGCAAGGGCAGCGACTATTCCCGCCAACACACTAACGGTGATGAATACCAACAAGGCAGTCAGCGGTTCACCGGTGGAAGGTACCGTATCTTGCGGCGGTGTCACCGAAGGTGTGGAAGTATCGGGCGTGCTCATCTGGCTGTCCTTGGCAGGAACCGATGAAGTCGGCTTACTTGACGATTCTTCGGTCGGTTCGTCAGACGGTTCTTCGGATGGCTCGTCAGACGATTCTTCGGACGGTTCGTCAGACGATTCTTCGGACGGTTCCTCGGACGGTTCGTCAGATGATTCTTCGGACGGTTCGTCAGACGGTTCGTCAGACGATTCTTCGGACGGCTCGTCAGACGGTTCTTCGGACGGTTCTTCGGACGGTTCGTCAGACGGTTCTTCGGACGGCTCTTCGGACGGCTCGTCAGACGGTTCTTCGGACGGTTCTTCGGACGGCTCTGAAACCGCTTCGACATTCACCACATATTCCGCAAAGGTATTGGCACCGGATCTGGCTACGATGGTGGTTGTACCGGGAGCGATAGCCTGTATCACACCCACACTATCGACCGTCACTACACTGGTGTCGCTGGAAGAATAGGATACAAACGTCTCGGTACCGGCGGGCGAGAACAGCAGTCTGACCTGCGAATAGTCACCCTCTGTCAGCGTGATTTCCTCTTGTTCAAAGGCAATAGACTCCGCAGAGGAGGGGGATTCCCCCGCAGGCAGGATATGCAGTGTGTAGGAATTGGACACACCCGTTTTCAGGGTACCGGTAACTACCACATCTCCTGCTTCTTTGAGCGTGAGATAGCCGTACTCGTTGATCTCCGCCTTGTCGGTGTCGGAGGTCGACCACTGAATGGACTTCTCCAGAGCATCATAGGGCGTGGTCACACAGCGGTGGCTAAAGAAACCGTTGACACTCACGCTGGGATCGTAGTTGTAGAAATAGAGCCCATCGGCTTTGGGTGCTTCTTCATAGCTGATGTACTTCGCCGCAAAGGTCACGTCATCGGTAGGCTTGAAGCCTGCCTTCCAGCGAGTACCGTCTTCACTCTCCCAACCAAGGAAGTAATAGCCTTCCTTCTGGGGTGCCGAAGGACTGCTGTAAGATTCATAGCCCACGCTGACACGGGTCGTGTCAACCACTTCTCCGTCCACTTCAAAAGTGAGGGAGTAGTAGAAGCGGGTCAGGTTTTCCTCGATGTTGGCGTTCACCCATGCCTGCTTCTGGACAAACCACGAACGCAGCTTCTCGACCTGTTCATCAAATGCCTGTGCAGGGTTCTCATAGGTCGTGCCGTACAAAACGGTAGCCGCATCGTCCAACCAAGAAGCTTTCAGTTCGGCGGCATACTGATCCAGTACACCACCCTCCTGTGTCAGTGCGGTGATCGCATTGTTGAGGACGACCCAACGGTCACGCAGCATCTGCTGATACTGCGGTTCGTGCTCCCGCAGATAGTCCAGCCAGTACAGACGATCCGTGATGAAGCTTTCGCGGATGTTGTCGTAGAACATACTGCGGTCAAAGTCCCAGAGAGGTCCCCAATAGACTTTGTCATTACGGGGTTTGTAGAGATAGTTGCTCGGCGTATTGAAGCCATCGCTGTTCTCCGTAATCTCTTGAATCCACCAGAAGTTCGCCAGCGATTCAATATCCATATAGTCGGTGTAGGGTACGCCGTTTTCGTCCTTGAAGTCCTCCCCGAAGATAGCGTTCTCCAACTGCTGTATGTAACCGGAGATATACGCCTTCTGTTCTGGAGTACCGATCTCGTCCCCCTCTTTTTGGGCATAAAACTCGGGAGAAACAGCCGTAAACGGGATGCCCTTCTTGGTATAGAACACATTCTCGTAGGGCTCATCGCTGAGGGGCTTCAAACCGATCAGGTAACCGCCGGTGATGTTCGGTTCCTCATTATCTTCAGGGGTAAGTTCGTCGATCTCGACACGGTTCTTATCCACACGCACCTCTTCCGCCAGAAAATAGGAGCCATAGTACTGCCCGTTGATGACCAAGTCGACCGGCAGCATTTTCGGCGTAAAAGGCATTCCGAGTGCCTCACCCAGCCAACTGACGACCCTGTTGCGAAGCATACTGCGGTCGATGTAGTTGGCTAACAGCGTCCAATGCTTATTCTTGCCCATACCAAGCAGATTGGTCTTCTTGTCCAGTTTGAACTTGTAGGGTTTCTTCTGTTCCGACCAAGTACTGTTGCCGCGTCCGCGGATATACTCCAGCGGCAGTTCATCGGTATCTTCGAGTGCCTTGTCGCTGTAATCTCCGCAGTAGCCGTCCGGCACATCAATGCGGACGGTGCCCGTACAGCGGACACTGTGGTCATAGCTGTTGTGCATATCAGCGATCGTTCCAAAGCCTTCGGCTTCCTCATCAATCGTGATATACACGACCGGCAGACCATTGTCTGACAATAAGACAGAGGTGTCTTCTTCTGCCGACACGACAGCCGCCATCGACATGAGCGGCAAACAAAGCAGCAGCGACAAACATAGTGCCGTCACTTTTTTCAGGACACGCATCCTCGGTTTCGTATTTTTCGCCATATTATCCCTTCCTTGTTGAGTATTTTTGCCTATTATACCATCCTGCGATGGATTTTGCAAGTGTTCTGCGGAAAGAAATCACCCCATCGCAAGGATTTTTTCGGCGAAAAACGCAAAACGGCTCAAAAGGATACCAGCGTAACGTGTGCCCCTTACAAAGATCGGCCGAGCCGATAGGCTTGTGCCGGATACGAAGTAGCTCGTGTCATAGAGGGACTGCCGCAGCCATAGCCGAGTACCATACCGCAGTCTTGCAGACCAAGATAACGGACAAGCGTCTGGTAGTGAGCTGTCAGGGCATCAAACGTCCAGTCATCGGCGTTCCACGCAACCGCCAGCAACGCAGAGGATAAATGGCGGCGATGCAGACTGCTGTTATAGGAACAGAAACGGTCAATGACCGTCTTGAGCTGTGCCGACAAACCATAGTAATACAGTGGCGTCGCCCATACGACCATGTCGCTGTTCAGCAAGGCACGGCGTATCACATGGTTGTCATCCCGCTGAACGCAGTTGCCTTCATAGCCGCAGGCCACACAACCGGTACAGGGGAGGATATTCATGTCACATACGTTCAGCACCTCAACGGTATGACCGCTTTCTTCTGCCCCCTTGCAGAACTGCTCGGTCAGCATCGCGGTGGAACCGTTTCGGTTGGGACTTCCCATCAGAACCACAATCTTCATGTGGCACCCTCCTT
>CACZZU010000014.1 GCA_902785765.1 uncultured Ruminococcus sp. | reverse complement strand
TAGGGACGGTTCAGCCCGAATTTACGCCTGTGGAGTTAGTAGGTTACGAGGACGATGAAGCAGGAAGCCCATTGGCTTTAGACAATGGGTAGTTCACAGTCGATTGCCGTGTACTCGGTCACTGGACGACCGTCAGGCGTTTGTGTCCGGAAGCACAGCAGTATCGGGAAACAGGACAGCGATGGCTTCAAAAATACTGCCGCTCATAATGGCATAGTCCGCCAACAGTTCCCCTTTGATCTCCGGCGAAATATTCGTGTGAAGATACAGCGAAGACAACCCGGCTTGATGAGCACCCCAAATATCCGTGGTGCAGTCGTTGCCGATCATAATAGACTCCTCCGGCTTGAGGCGGTGCTTTTTCAGCAGACACTCATAAAAGCGGCGGTCAGGCTTGGCACATCCTTCGTCCGAAGAAATCATCACGTCCTCAAACGCATCATAGATACCCAGCATACGGATTTCCGGTTCGGTAAAAATGCGTTGGGCGTTCGAGAGCAGATACGCTTTGCCGCCGTGAGCATGAATGGCTTCAAACAGCTCATGTACCCCCGGGTAGAGCCGGACGTATTGAAGGGACAAGGCACGGAACGTCCTGCCCAGCATATCGGCGGTGGTTTCGTCACAAGGTACGCCCTTTTCGGTCATCATTTGCTGGAACACATAGCGTATCTGCGGTTCGGGATGGGTCGTGTACCGCTCTTTCGGCACAAGGGCGATCTGCTCTTTCAGCAAACGATAGTAGCTTTTTTTCAGTTCGGTCGGTGTATAAACCGCCCCGCTCATGGAGTACAGCATCGCCATATTTTTCCACAGGCTGTGCTTCTGTTCGTTGGTATGAATATCCACCAACGTGCCGTACAGGTCGAAGATATAGTTCTTGTACATCTCGTCATCTCTCCTTTGGTTTGGTTGGATCCTCTCCTCTCATTGTAATCTATCCCCGCCCAAAAAGCAATCCCCCATCAAGGAATCAGGAGGAGTCCCTGCCGTTTCTGACCCAACCCCCACACGCTTCTCCCCTGCCGCACCCTCTGGCTTTTTGTCGAAAAGGTGCTTCTGGATACGATGGTTCCTCACGCTTCACGATTCATTGAGCCGCCGCAAGCTTGCGGCGGCGTTTCCGAGGTGATTTTATGGACTTTGATGCTTTTACAGAAGGAATCGAACCCGGCGGACTGCGAAACCGCACCGAAATCGGTGTTCTGATCTGCTATCTGCTGAACTATGTCGGCAAGCCGTTTGCGAAGGACGACTTGATCGAGCTGTTTCAAGAATACGGCTTGGCCAACTACTTCGAGACGGTCAACGCCATCGCAGAGTTAGTGAAAAACAACAATGTGACGGAGGTCGGCGACAAACACCCACAGCTTTCGCTAACAAAAAATGGTCAGCTCATCGCCGTGCAGCTCCACGAAACACTTTCGCTGACAACACGGCAGAAGGCCACTGACGCTATCGACCATTGTCTCAAGAAACGAAAGATCGAACAGGAGAACCCTGTCACCATTACACGGGAAAAAGACGGTGGGTATCAAGTCAACCTGCGTGTCACGGATGGTCTGCGGGATCTGATGTCCCTGACGCTGTTCGTGCCCGATATAGAGGAAGCCAACACCGTGAAGGAGACGTTCCACAAAAACCCCGAACGACTCTATGCGATCATGCTGGCTGCGGCTGTCGGTGAGAAGGATATGCTGCAAAAAGCACGGGAGGTGCTGTTATCGTGAGTGACATACCGGCGAAAGACGTATTGGCGAAGATCAATTTTGCAGAGGTCAACTACTTCTACAAATCGCCCGATGCGTTTGTGGATTACAGCAATATGCAGAGCTTTAGTCTCATCAAAAGCACCGTAGAGGTGTTCGTTTACTACGGTATCACAGATTTCTCCGCAGAGGATATACAGACCTTCTTCAACCGCTTACAACTCGTCAAAAAGAAAACCGGCAAGGTCTTTGTGCCTTCGCCTAAAAAAATCAGCGGTGTGCTGGAATGTTACCTCAAAGCCGGACGGGAAAGTTTGTCCCAACAGGCAGACGGCCGCTTTCATGTCAACGCTTGGGACGGCAGCGGCTACGGCTTTGAGATCGAGACGGCTAAACGGAAGAAGAAGTTGGTCGGAAGCGATGATCCGTAAACCACAGCGGTACTGGGCAGGTGCTCTGCAAACCCACCACTTTTCTTCCTCATCACGTTTTCTGACCCTTGGCGGGAACGCTGTCGATTCATAAGACCTGTTCGATAACACCGGAAAACAGCCGTATGTTGTTCCAGTCATTTCAGACAAAGTGAAGGTTTCTGCGGGGATTCCCGTTCAGCCGTTCGGAGAAACACACGGTTACCGAATAGGTCTATTAAGAACCGTCCGCCGCTGATAGCTGTGTGATACCAGTACAACAAAAACGCCGATTCACAAACGAATCGGCGTTTTTGTATGAAAGAAGGATAGGAAAAAAAGCAAAGGGAAGCGTCTGTGGTATGTCACGGATAAGAACACACAAACAGTACGTTCTACTCAAGCACATTCACGCATCGGTCATTCGTCTTTTTCGAGGTAGACGGTGTAGCCGTTGTTGTAGAAGGCATAGGTACCCTTTTCTTGTATATTGGGGGTATAGGTAGGAACGATGTGCACTAGATGATAGCCCTGCTGAAAGTAGCCCTCCAGAATTTCTTCCACACGGGTATATTCTTCCATACACAGATGGTCACGGTTCGTCAGCACTTTTGGCGAACCGTCATGGATGTTGATGACCTTACATTTCTTCATGGTACACGCTTCCTCTCCCTTCCCACACGCTGATCAGAATTCCGGCTCCAACAAGCCGTAGGTGTTGCCCTTACGCTTATAGACCACGTTCACCGCATTGGTGCTGCTGTTCAGGAACATAAAGAACTCGTGTCCGATGAGGTTCATCTGCAAAATAGCTTCTTCTACGCTGAGCGGCTTGACAGAAATCGTCTTGGTACGCACAACGGAATAGTCCTCGTCCAGCATAGCGTCTTCGTCCGAAGCATTGAACTCCATCAAATACTGTTCCAGCGAATCAGCCTTCATCTTCTTGCTGAGCTTGGTCTTGTTCTTACGAATCTGTCCGCCGAGAATATCCACGACCGCATCGAGTGCGTCGTTCATTTCCAAGGCTGTGCTCTCGGCACGATATACCATAGAACCGTCACGGATAGTTACCTCAACGGTCTGTCTGTTCTTTTCAAGTGTTACGGTAACAGTAGCTTCGGCCTCTTCGGAATAGATCTTCTCGAACTTACCGAGCTTTTTCTCGACACGCTCCTTGAAGTTATCTCTCAAGTTGACCTTTCTGCCTACGATGTTATACTTCATAATCGGGACCTCCTTTTAGGGTTGGATATACCTCACACGCTGCTCCCTTGCGGAGAGCAACGATCGGATTACCCTTATTATAACACAATAAACAAAAAAAGCAAATGCTTTTGCTCGATTTTTGATAAAAATTTGCGGAGCAAATTTATACATTATCACAAATGGCAGTTTTCACCGCCCGACCATTCAGAAAGACGGCCAACGGACGTTTCGTAATATCCAGTGGGTCGCCGTCATAAAGTACGCAGTCGGCGTCTTTGCCGACCGCCAAGGAACCGACACGATGGTCAATGCCGCAAATACGAGCCGGCATGATCGTGACGGCTCGCAGAGCTTCGTCCCTGTCCATGCCTTCCCGCACGGCGACCGCCGCACAAAGCAGTAAATACGGCAAAGGTGTTTCGGGATGATCGGTGACAATTGCAGTGGGAAGACCGGCACGCGACAGGATCCCCGCTGCCTTCGGGGACTGATGATGCAGTTCCGGTTTACTGCGGTCGGTCAGGATAGGACCGGACAGGATCCCCCGCAGACGTTCGTCCAACAATTCATCATAAACCAAATGGGCTTCGGTAGCATGTACCAGCACATAGTCCAGTTCAAACTCGTTGGCAATACGGATGGCTGTGAAAATATCGTCCGCCCGATGCACATGAAAATGAGCCGGTATCTCCCTGCGGAACAACGGCAGAAGGGCAGCCGCTTTCATATCCTGTTCGGGTTCGTCCTCGTTTTCAGGGTCTTGTTCATAGCGGCACTGCTCCCGATAATATCGCTGTGCTTTACACAGCGTTTCGCGTATCAAAGCAGCCGTTGCCATTCTGGTGACAGGCGTTTGGTCTTTGTCATTATAGGTAGACTTGGGATTCTCGCCCAATGCAAACTTGATACCCACAGGGGCTTGAACGATCATCTTGTCGATACGTTTGCCGCCGGTCTTGACAGCGGCCATCTGACCGGCGATCGGATTAGCACTGCCGGGACCCGTGATAACGGTCGTGATACCCGCCGACAGGGCTTCGGCAAAATAGCCATCCAGTGGATTGATGGCGTCTATCGCCCGCACATGCGGTGTAATGGGATCGGTATCTTCGTTGCCGTCTTCCCCTTCAAAGGTCAGAGAATCCCCGAAAAGTCCCAGATGCGTATGGGCATCGACAAAGCCCGGGTAAAGCGGTTGGCCTTGGGCATCAAAAATTTCTTCCTGCGGCTGCGGACGATAATCGTCCATTGTGCCGAGGGCTGTGATAACGCCTTGCTCAAAACGGATGTAGCCGTTTGCGATCGGCGGCTGTTTGTCTTCCATCGTATGGAGGACAGCGTGTATAATCACCATAGTGAAATGCCTCTTTCCTTTGAAAATACCGCTCCATAAGGGAAACGGTGGCGTATGGTTCCGACAAGGCAGGGACTTTTTATCCATGCTGTGTGACAGGTTTCTGCTGTGATGGTGTTCTTTCTATCAAGAAGTCACAAGCAACAATGTGTAACGTATCCTGTCATACAATATTTTGTACCATGTGACAAGAAAAGCAGCGATAGGACCGCTGTCTCTGGATGAAACAAAAGGGTCATTTGGTGTGTACCACAGCATCGGAAACAATACAGAAAAAAAGAGCCGCTGTGCGACTCTTTGAATGGGTTTATCGGGGCGAATTGTTATTCTTGCGGGAGTTACCGCGTCTTGTCTCGGGGGGACGCTTCATACCGGACATTTTTTCGTCACTGGACTGCTTGAAACGGTTGAGCATATCCTCGAAACTGGCCGATTCAGGTTGTCTATGCGGCTGCCACTCATACCCGTTGGGTCCGCTGCTGCCACTGCTGCCGCCATTACCGCCGCCATAGCTGTTATTACGGGGTCTTTGACCGGAACCACCACGATAGGGTCTGCCACCAGACGGACGCGGCTGCGGCGGAAGTGCCTTTTTGATTGACAGACTAATCTTGCCGTCTTCACTGATATTCAGAACCTTGACCTTGACGGCCTGTCCTTCTTTCAAATGCTCCCGAATGTCGTTGACATACGTCTGGGCGACTTCAGAGATATGCACCATACCTGTCTTCCCGTTTTCCAGGTCGACAAACGCACCGAAGTTGGTAATACCCGTTACCTTTCCTTCTACAACCATTCCTACCTCAAGATCCATACTCAACAGCTTGCTCCTCTCAATTACCGGCAATGTTAATGTACACAACCTCACCGCTTTTTACATAGTCCATCTCTTCTCTGGCGACCTTCTCGATATAGTCGGCCACAGAGTCATAATCTTTCTTTTCGGCAGAGTCCGCCACGCTTTTCAGTTCGGACAGTTCGATCTTCTGGATGGAGATCTTGTTATCCAACAGAGAAAGAGTCTCCTTTGCGTTTTGGATCTTGACATTCTGCTCCACGATTGTGATGGCAACGTAGATGATCAGTGCCACAACGGCGATGTACAACACCCAGTGTGTCTTACGCTTAACGGTCATCGTTTTCACGGCTGACACAGCCTTGTCCTTCTTCGCTCTTTCCTTCGCCATGACGCTCCTCCTTCCGTCTGCTTTCCTAGATGGATTGAGTCCATTATACTACAAATCGGCACAATAATGCAAGAGGATTTTCAACTTTTTTTGCCATTCCGTAACATTTTCCTGCATTTTTTTGCCAATTTCTTACGCAGCGTGTGCCATTGCCGCCGAAAGGGAGCGGTCATCCATGTCACAGTTTGTTCACAGAGTGATCGTATCCGGAGCGTACTGCGGCATAACAGCCGTCCAACCGTGCCATATAACAAAAAGAAAGTCACCAGCTCCGCCGCCAGCACATACCCACGGATACGTCCGTAGGTTTGTGACAGGGCGAAAAGGAAGTTCAGCATTGCCGCAATTGCCATAAACAGCAGGTCGCCCACTATCCATTGGCGGGGACTCGGCGGCGACCATGCTCTTGCGATCGCCAACAGCGTATAGATCACGCCCAACACGGCTCCCAACACAAAGGACCACAAAAAGATACCTGTCTGTTCGTCAAGTGTCTGCTGCACACGATCACCCTATTTCAACAGGCGGGAGAAAAAACCGCCCTCCTGCCGCTTGTCTTCGGTATAGACCAGCGAGTCCACACTGCCATCGAGGCTCAACTCGCCGCTTTCGTGGCTGAAATCATTGATGTGCAGGGCATTCCCCTTGATCGTCAGTTCCCCCAACTCCGTCATCAGGACAATCTTTTGTTCATCAAAACCGGCAACAGCTTTGACGCCAGTCAGTGTCAGTGTTTTTCTGTCCTCCAGAATGATGCCATGCTGTTTGCGTACCACCATGGTTTTGTCGGCACCCGTCATACAAACCCCTCCCCTTCTCCGTTCGCTTACATTCATACATATTCAGTATCCCCCGTATTTATGCGGGAGATTGCCTTGTCTGTAAACGAGTACGGAGCACTCCGGCAGACACTTTCTCTGCAGGATTCGCTGGTCGGTTCAGTCAGGCAGAATGTACCGGCTTGCCTTCCGTCAAGCAAACATTCATCAGGACGAGTAACGGCGGCTTCTCTGCGTCCCATACAGTACCTCACCCAACACAAGTTTTTCCCCTTCGAGAGAAAACGATCGTCCGCAGCCATCCTTCACCATTCGCTATTCACTCTTCACGACTCATTGAACCGCCAACGGCGATGTTCTTGTACATAAGAGCGGCTTCGTCTTTTTTGGCATATTCGTCGATGCGGGTAACTTCGACCTGGATGGGGTGGGCACCCATGGAGATGACGAGTTTGTCGCCTACTTTGACTTCGTAAGAGGCACGAGCCGGTTTGCCATTGACGGTGATGCGGCCGGCATCACAGGCTTCGTTGGCTACTGTGCGGCGTTTAATCAGACGGGATACTTTCAGATACTTGTCGAGTCTCATACACTTTCTCCTTTCATAAAAAAGAAGCCGACCGGCGAGGATCGGCTTCTGCAGCAGCGGGATTATTTATCAACAGCGTCCTTGAAGGCTTTGCCGGCCAGCCGATTCGCTCGCTTCTCTCGTGACGTTCAAAGGTACCAAATCCCACGATGCGGATCTCCTGTCCCTCTGCAACACTCTCAATGATGGTGTCGATAACAGCGTTAACTGCCTTCTCCGCATCCTTCTTGGAGATTTCTGCTTTTTCGGATACAAGAGCGATAAGGTCTGTTTTGTTCATTTTACTTTCCTCCGTTAGTTTGATGATGAAACACCGCTCCAAAGCATTTCTTTCTCTTCAGGAGCGACATTCTGTATAGCCATGCCCTTTGCGGCTGCGTTTTCTTCGAGACATTTGAATCGTGCGATAAACGCATCGCAGGCATCATACAGCGATTGCTCGCAATCGGTTTGCAGGAAACGTGACAGTCCTGCGACCGAAAAAAGAAGTTCCCCCAGCATTTGGGCATACACTTCCGTTTGCTGATGGGCAACGGCGGTTTTCAGCTCGTTGAGCTTACGCTCTGTCAGCGTCAAAGCGGCTGCGGTATCCGGCAAAGCGGCTCCGCCGTTTTCAGCCTTTTTCCAGAGCTTGCGGCTACGCATCAAAGACGGCAGCGTCTTTGAGACACTTTCCATTGCTTCAGAAGCAGTCGTCTGATCGTGGGACTGCATCTTGATCTCGTCCCAATTTCTGATGACCTCCTCGGGTGTTTCCGCCACTGCCTGACCGAACACATGAGGGTGCCGCAAAATCATTTTCTGGCACACATCGTTAGCCACATCGTTCAGGTCAAAGTGGTGCTGTTCGGTTTCCAGCACACTATGGAAGACGACCTGCAGCAGCACATCACCCAATTCTTCCCGAAGATGTTCGGTATCCTGTTCGTCAATGGCCTCGACAGCTTCGTAAACTTCTTCGATAAAGTCGTTGCGGATACTCTGGTGGGTCTGTACCTTATCCCATGGACAGCCATCCGGTGCCCGCAGGGCTTTTACAACCCTCACCAGATCGTTGACATCGTAGCGTTCTTTGAACTGAAATTCCACAATCCTATCTCCTTCAGGGCGGTTCCATTTTGCCTTCTCACAAAAGGTGGGGGCTAAAACACCGTACAGTATACTATTTTACCTTATCAGCCTGCGTTTTTCAAGTAGTTTTACAATTTTATTTCCCTTCGGCATTTGTAAAATATCCTCTCGTTTGATAGCCTTGAGCATCAGGAGAGCGATCACATACACGATCACCGCTGCTGCGACCGCCAGAATGGTGGCGATTCTCTGACGGAAGATAAAATCGAAGAGGATCTCGGAAAAATAAGCGGCCGCACCGCAGATAATACCCGCTATGAGCGGCTTAACAAAAATCGACACAAAATCGGGCACGATCCCCGTTTCCCGACACAGAACGAACAATGCAGCCACCGTTACAAAACCATAGCAAACAATGGAGCCGATATTCGCCCCTTGAATATTGATAGCCGGAATACCGACCAGCACATAGTTGACCACGATCTTGATGAGCATACCGGCGGCAAACAGCTTGAGCGGCACGTCCATCCGGCCAATCGCCTGCAGCATACTGCACAGCGGCGTACTTGTGGCGATAAAGATAACCGAGATGCCCATGATCGTCAGTACACGGGAACCGATCTCTACCTCATCGGCAACGGAACTGCCATGATAAATCAGCGACAGCAGCGGTTCTGCCAAAACGGACATACCGATACCGGACGGAATGGTCACCAATGTCGTGACACGCATGACGGTTTCCATGCTCTTTTTGAGCTGTTCCTTGTTGCCGCTGGTCCATGCCGCCGTCACCGAAGGCAACGCAGTGGTGCCGAAGACCTGTGTCACGGCTGTCACCAACATCATCAGCGTCAGAGCGATACCATAACAGCCATACAGGAACGTATGGGTCGAGCCGGTTTCGTATACATAGTCGGGTATCAGCGATCCGTAAACATTGAGCAGGGATTCCGGATCGTTCTGCATGATGTTGTTGATACGAATATTCACAAGGGTCGAGTCGACCATATCCGCCAGACTCATTATGATCGAACCCAAACCGATCGGGATCGCTGTACGCACCATAATACGCAGGGTCCGTGAAGGTTTTTGGGGCGGCGGCGAGTGGAGGATCTCTTCACGGGTGATGCCGTCACCGCCACGCTTATAGCGGATGAACAGGAACAGAAACCCAAACAGCGATCCCAGCGAAATGCCCGTAATGGCAGCACCAATAGCGATCGGAATGATGACCGTCTCTGCTTCGGTCATATTGGCACACTTCGTGCCGAAGACGTATCCGGTTGCTTCGTAACGGCTCATACCGTACTTGGTGACTAAAAAAGAGGCTGTGAAGCCCAAGAACAGCTTGCAGGTCGCTTCGATGATCTCCGAGATCGCTGTCGGCACCATGTTCCGCATACCCTCAAAGTACCCTCGATAAATCGACATCAGACAGCCGAAAAAGATAGTAGGGGACAAACACAGCACGGCGAAGATCGCATTGTCGGCATGGATAATCTTGACATACAGGAATCCGCCCAATACCATCACCAGAAAACATAGGCAGCCTGCGATCACGAAGATCGGCACGGAGACTCTATGTATCTGCTTGACGTCTTTGTAACGCTTCTTGGTAATACTTTCGGACACCATACGGGAGATGGCGATAGGAAATCCGGCCGTTGACAGCATGAACAACGGATTATACAAGGCATAGGCCGAGTTGAACAAGCCCGTACCGACGCCGCCATACTGATTGGACAACAGTATCTTGTAGATCATACCCATCAGCTTGACGATAATCATGCTGGAACCGAGTACCATCGCACCCTTCAGAAAAGACTGGGACTTTCTGCCTGTTTTCTTTCCTGCCACACAAGCACTTCCTTTCTCTCAAAATAGGCAGCGGCACACAACACAACACCGCAGTGAACTACCCATTGTCTAAAGCCAATGGGCTTCCTGCTTCATCGTCCTGAACCGTCCCTACTGTTGTTATAACAAAAAAGCTACGCTTTTGGCAGCCTTAACCCACCGTCTAAAGCCGACGGGATTGCGGCTGCCATTTTTTCAAAAGGATGCGGTGCGGTTACACGGCCAACGCACGTTCACAAACATCCACTGCTCCGCTCCCCTTTTGTTCATGGACAGCCATTTGAAAAAGATGAGCGGACATCATCAGTGGAGGATCGGGCGGAAGCCACATGGTTTATAGTTCTTCTTCGTCCAGAATAGTTTCAGCAAAATCCAATAGTTCCTGCTGTGACAGATCCTCCTCGCCGGAGGACTTCACGATCAAGCGGGCACCGCATTTACTGCAGAACAATGCTTTGGGTGGATTATAGGTGCCGCAGGAGGAGCACTTCACTTTCTTTTCGCTGTTGGCCAACATATCCCGCAGAGCATCCAACTGCTTGTTCAGTTCGGCAATATGTTCCAGCAGAGATTGCCGACCGGTCGTGTAGTCCTTTCCAGTCTTGTAAGCTTCGTAACACAGCTTACCCAGCACGCGGTACTGTTTGGACAGTTCGGCCTTGACATCCATGATGGCCAACCGAAGTTTGGAACGGTCTAACACCTTCCCCGCCTTTTTGCCCACACTCTCGGCCGCGGACTTCGCATTCACCCACACATCGTCTATCATACTCATTCTGTCATTCCTCCTGTCAATAGGTAGGCGGCGTGCCGCCACGGAAATCAAGTTTGGCCGGTCAGTTACATGGGGAAAACCCTTTTCCAGCGGAAAAAGGTTTTTCCCCCTGTCTCGCCTGTCGGCTCGGCCGATGGGCGAAGGTATCCGCCGGATACCCGCACCCCCTTTCCTAAAACCGCTGAACTTTTATAAGAAACACTTGCAAAAGCAGCGTTCAAAAATGGAATGGCTGCTCTGTCAGCTATCAGATTTTGACAATTGATTTCCGTGGGAGTGCCGCCGCTGTCAGTTGAAAGCGTTCACCGTTAACGACCGTCATCACGTTGGTATTTCTCGGAAATTTTCTTGACATGAGTAAACTCCGCCGTCACAGACATTGTTCCGAACGGACTTTCCCATTATAACACGGTTGCAGTGGTTCTTCAAGCCCCTTTCCCGTGATATTTTCAGCAAAATCCTCCGCCAGGAAACTTTCCTTCGGTCATGGCTGCCGTCCGGAAAGTGATGGGTGTCTCCTTGGAAACACATGATGGTGCTCTCTATCGCTCAACTGCGTATGCAGACCGTTCCGTCAATATTCGTAACTGCCGCCGCCGATAAATTCCCGTATGAGGGAATTGGTCGGCACCAGTTCCTCACGGACACTCTCGAAGCGTTCCAGAGCATGAACGAGATGGCGGGCCACTGCTTCCACTTCCGGCGATGACCGCACCGCAGACAACAACGCAATAGCCGCATCTTTGATGAGACACGGCTCATAAATATGAATCGAGTTCAGCGTAAAGTCACTGCTGTAACGATAGGGGCGGATATTCCGCCGCTCACCGAGCACGACATCCTCCCACCGCTCGATCACCAGCTCCGGCGGCGTCCCACGAAAACGGCTGTCCCGCATGATACGCCGCAGGAGACGAATCTCACGGTTCGTCAGCACATAGTCTTCGTTATCCTTGATGCCTTGCTTGACCGCTACATAGATTTTGCTGACATATTCAGGGGGCAGCGTATCGTCAAACACCGGATTGAGGGCGTGAATGCCTTCCATAATGACTACCGAGTCTTTTTGGGCAGTAATCGTCCGCTGTTGGTCACTGCGGCGGCTGGCGGTAAAGTCATACACCGGCATCGTGCACTCCCCCGTCTGCACGATCCGCCGGACACATTCCTTCACTAACGGAATATTCAGTGCTTCGACCGCTTCAAAATCGCGTTTGCCATTGGGCAAGAGAGGGATGTAGTCCTTGCCAAGATAGAAGTCATCCATGCTCACCAGAATCGCATGGCATCCTTTCGCTTCAAAGGCTTCTGCCAGCTTTTTACCGGTCGTGGTCTTGCCGCTGCCAGACGGTCCCGATAAATACACCATATGCCGTTCGACCGGCAGGTTCAGGATCCTGTCAACGATCACCTGTATATCGCCATGGAAGATACGTTCGACCGTCTGTATGAAGTCTTCTGGGTTATGACGTACCTCTTGGTTGATACGGTGGATGTCACAGGCATATCTGCGATAGGTATTCAGCCAGTTCATCATAGAATGTGGTCACCCTCTCTTTTCTCCGCAGCAGCTCATCAAAGCCGTTGATATATTCATACGGGTATTTGTAGTTGAATATGCGTTCCAGCGATTCGGACAGCGGCTTTTTCAGCTTCGTGACAGCACCGGCTCCGCAGCCAAGGATCGTATGTGTCTCGTCCATGACGAAGATGTTATACAACCCATCAAAACCGTCTTTCGCCCATCCTACATTCTCCAGATTGCCTTCCATGCGGGTCTGCCGGTACAGATAGTATGGATGATAGCCTTCGGCAGTTAGTTTCTGTTCGCCGTAACGCAGCATGACCGCCGCCGGCGACTCCTTCACGGTATCCAGTGCACTGCCTTGTAACGTCAGGCGGGACGAGCGTTTCATCGAAAGAGTGTGCACCGTGATACTCTCCGGCGACAAGTCACAAAGTTTGTCCAACGTTTGGATAAAACTCTCCGGCGTGTCTGTCGGCAAACCGGCAATCAAATCCATGTTGATGTGCCGGAACCCGATCTCCCGTGCCAGTGCAAACGCTTCCAGTGCTTCTTGAGCACTGTGGCGGCGACCGATCACATGCAGAACATCGTCATTGAGCGTCTGCGGATTGATGCTGATTCGGTCGGCACCGCCTTCCATAATCGCTTGCAGCTTGTCGCTGTCGATGGTATCGGGACGACCGGCTTCTACGGTAAATTCACGGCACGTTGTCATGTCAAAGCAGCGTCGTATCGTTTCGATGAGCGTTCGCAGCTGCTCCGCCGAGAGGGTGGTGGGCGTGCCTCCGCCGATATACACACTCTCCAACTGTAACTGACACGCCGCTGCGATTTCAGCGGTGGCTGCTAATTCCTGACACAACAGCGTGAAGTACGGCTCGATCAGTTTCTTGGCATTTTCAATCGTCTGCGATACGAACGAACAGTACGAACATCGTGATGGACAGAACGGTATCGACACATATAAGCTGAACGAACGGGGGCGGCTCAACGCCAGTACCCGTTTTTCGTATTTCTCCGTCACCGCACTCAAATCGGTCTTTTCCCGCGAAACTAACAGTTCCTTCTGAAAGTAGTTCTTCGCATAGGCTTCGTCATACTGTTCGGCCAAACGCCGAAACAGCTTGATGGGACGCACACCGGTCAGGATCCCCCACGGCTGCTGACGTCCCGTCAGCTTTACCAACAGTCCATACAATGTGACAGCTAACGTGCGTTCAAGCTGTTTATCCGCCTCATAGCCTTCCGGCATACTGTCTGCCGACACCAATACGGTATCTTCGGCATAAAAATTCTCTGCCGCTGCGGAAACAAATATCCGCTGCCCGCCGTCTTCGGGCAGTATCAACGCCGTCACCAATGGACGGGTCGTCTCTGTTGGCGGCTCCTGACAGACCGTGATCTTGTCGTTAGGAAAGAATAGCCTCACCAGATTCTCTGTTTCGTAGTGAAAGGCGTGGTTAAGATAGATCGTCATAGATGTATTTCCTCAAAAAATAGTTGTAGGCTCGCTCATCGTCCATGGTCGTGATGTCCCCGTGACCGCAGTAGACGGTTGGATTTCCTTCGACCTGTGCCAGCTTCGCCATGGAGTGCATCATATCCACAATACTGCCGGTTGGAAAGTCGGTACGTCCTGTCGTGCCGCTGATGAGCGTGTCGCCAGTAAACAAGTGGTCATCCAAACGATAACATACTCCGCCTTTGGTATGACCCGGTGTACTTAATACCTGTATCGTATAGGTACCAAACGGCAGCGTATCCTTGTCGTTCACCAAACAATCCGGTATAAACGGTTCGACCATTCCGCCAAAATGATACGCCAGATTCTTGTCCCCCAACTGCGGATAATCCGCATCAGCCGTACCGATGACAATGCGTGCCTGCGGAAACGCCGACTTCATGGACGCCACTCCGCCGATGTGGTCAAAGTGACCGTGCGTCAGCAAGATATATTGCAGCCCATCCCCTACCCGTGAACGTATCCGGTTCACTAAAGCAGGAGAGGATTCTCCCGGATCCACTAACAAGGCGATTCCCTGCTCCTTGTCGCAGGCAAGGTAACAGTTCGCCTGTAACTCTCCTAACGGAAAACATTCCACATGGATCATTGTCTTTCCTTCCTTTCGTGGTGTTTATGCCAACTGATCAGTGTCGATGATGAGCGTCACAGGGCCGTCATTGAGCAGGGATACCTTCATATCCGCCCCGAAGATGCCCTTCTCGCGCCGAGTTGCGCGCGCAGCTGCGCGACGACGCGTTCGTACAGCGGCTCCGCCTTTTCCGGACGGGCGGCTCCCCCAAAGAAGGGTCTTCGTCCCGTGCGGTAATCAGCACACAATGTGAAGTTCGATACCACCAGTACCGCTCCGCCGATGTCCTGAAGGGACAGGTTCATCTTGTCCTGTGCATCGGTAAAGACCCGCAGCCCCGCTATCTTGGCACTCAATTTTTCCGCCTCTTTTTCGGTATCCTCGACCGCCACACCCAACAGGATCAGAAACCCCTGCTCAATCGCTCCCGTGGTCGTACCTTCTACGGTTACCGAACTATTTGCCACTCTCTGTACAACTGCTCTCATTCTCTTCTCCCTTCCGGTTGGGGCAGCATATCACTGTTGTCACGCGGACTATTTGTAATCAACGACAGCCATAACGATGGTGCTGCACGATAGCCTTCCCGACAGAGAAACTTACCGGACATCTGCCCCCAAATCCTAGCGGGGAGCGATCTGCTCCCCGTTTCCTTCGTTGTTCCTTGTGTTGTTTTTATGCACGCCCGATGGAAACGATGCCGTTGATGCCGCTGAGACGGCTGATGACCATGCGGAGGTGATTGATACTGTTGACCGTGATCGACACCTCAATAAAGGCCATGCCGTTTTTGACCTCACGGGAGTTCATGGAGTGGATGAACAGGTGCAGGGCAGACAACTGGTTCGTGACATCTGCCAGCAAACCGGTCCGATCGGTCGCCATGATCTGCAAGGTGGATTGGAAAGTCTCGTTCGTGAGACGTTCTGCCCACTCCGCCTTGACCCAGCGTTCGGGTTCTTCGGCATCTTCCAGATTCTTCGGCACATTCGTGCAGGTACGTTTATGAATAGATACTCCGTATCCTCTGGTGATGAAACCGATAATGTCATCGCCCGGAAGCGGATTACAGCAGCGGGAGAATTTCACCAGACAGTCATCAATGCCCTCGATGTGCACACCGCCGCTGACTTTGCGTTTGGCCGGTTCCTTGATAACCACAGGGGCAGGCTCGGTATCGACATACTTTTTGATATACTCTTCCTTGAGTTTAGGCAGGATACGCCACAGCTGAACACCGCCATAGCCAATGGACGCATAGAAGTCTTCCAGCGAGTTGCAGTTCTGGCGGCGGATAACGTCCTCCAAAAATTCAGGCAGTTCCTTTTCGGGAATATGGATCCCCAACCGACGAAACTCCGTTTCCAGTTGAGTACGACCCTCTATGATATTCTCGTCACGCTTCTCCCGCTTGAACCATAAGCGTATCTTGCTGCGGGCTTCACTGGTCTTGACGATATTCAGCCAGTCACGCTTGGGTCCACCTTCTTCCTTGGTGGTGATGATCTCTACGATTTCGCCGGTCTTTACCTTATAGTCGATCGGAACGATACGTTTATCCACCTTCGCTCCGATCATGCGGTTGCCAACTCCGCTATGGATGGCATACGCTACGTCAATCACTGTGGCACCGGTCGGCAAACTGATGACATCCCCCTTCGGCGTGAAGATGAACACCTCTTCCGGCACCAGATCCATCTTGATGGTGGATACGATCTCTGTCGAGTCGTTATCACTCTGGTTCTCCAGCATCTTCCGGATCCACGCCAAGCGTTCATCCAGCGAATCCTTTTTGGTGATGCCTTCCTTGTACTTCCAATGTGCTGCGATACCATACTCGGCAGTATAGTGCATCTCCCATGTGCGGATCTGTATCTCGAAGGGAATGCCCTCTTTGCCGATGACAGTCGTGTGCAGGGACTGATACATATTGGGCTTCGGAGTAGAAATATAGTCCTTGAAGCGGTTCGGCAGGGGACGGAACATATCATGGACGATGCCCAGTACATTATAACAATCCGCAACCGTGTCCACGATAACACGCACAGCGAAGATGTCATAGATCTGATCCATGGTCTTGCCCTTCATGAAGGTCTTCTTATAGATGCCGTGGATACTCTTAACACGGCCGGAGATATAGACGTTGTTAATGTCGCCTTGCAGACGGTCATACAAGCTTTGTTTGATGTCTGCCACAAAGTGCACACGATCCTTGCTCTTTTTCTCCAACTGACGCTCGATTTCCGCATAACCTACGGGGTCGAGGTAGCGGATCGCAAGGTCTTCCAGTTCCTCCTTGATCGCACGGATACCGAGACGGTGAGCGATCGGAGCGTAGACCTCCATGACTTCCAACGCTTTATCACGGCGGTGCTGCTCCTTCATACACTCGATGGTACGCATATTGTGCAGGCGGTCGGCCAGCTTGATGATGATAACACGAATATCCTTCGCCATGGCAATAAGCATCTTGCGAATATTTTCCGCCTGCTGTTCTTCACGGGACGAGTACGGTATTTTACCCAACTTGGTCACGCCATCAATCAAGTCAGCAATTTCCTGTCCGAAGAGGGACACGATCTCCTCCAACGTCACCGGCGTATCTTCCACCACATCATGCAGCAGGGCAGCAGCCAGCGATTCGCTGTCCATTCCCAGCTCCGCCAGAATACAGGCCACCGAAGTGGGATGGAGAATATACGGAATGCCGGAGGCTCTGCGTTGGTCGCCATGATTCTTTTCAGCAAAGCGATACGCCCGATCAACCAGTTCAAAGTCGTAGTCGTGGTTGCTTTTTTGCATCAGTTCGACAAGCTCATGATAGTCTTCATAGTATTTAGGAATGATGTCCGACATGACTGATAACCTCCTTTAGTTTCCTGTACGTCAACGATGTGTCCAAATCGACCTTGCCGCTGACAGCCTGCAGCTGCACATTCAAAAGATCCCCCGTGCGGCTGTAAACGATCAGTTTCATTTCCTTCATAATATCCAGCACCATCAGCAGCTTGAACGCCCCGATGGACGGCGAGTGCATCGCCGCCAACAGCGAATCAATGGTATAAACCGAACGGACGTGCTGACGGAGATAACGGTAAATCACCGCGAAATCCTCACGGGTAGGATAGTACCCGACAAGCTGCGGCGTGTAATGTTCCTTATAATACTGCTCATACAGCTGCAGTTCCAGCATGGCGGTTTCGCTATCGAAGTCGGATGGTTTGATGTCCTTGATGCTAAAGGACAGATACTCCTGCTGCTGATAGAGATTGATGTCCAGCGACACCGCAAAATCCAGCAGACTGCCCTCTTCGTAGGGAAATTCTTCTGGCGTGGTCGAGAACTTCATCAGATTGAGTCTGGCTTGGTCACGCGAGACAACCAGCTTGATATGTTTTCCACCCGACAACGGAAGGATACGCTCCAGTTTCATACCGCACAGACTGAAAACGGGCTTGGGGTTGCCATAACCAAACGGTTCAAAACGCTGCTGCTGATGCACCATGTCGACCACGATCTGGTTCGGATTAAGCTTGCTGTCGATCTTGACCGTCAGCAGGGGCATATACTCCAACCGATCGGCATAGGCATTGATGGCACTGCGAAAGTCTTCGATGCGTTCCCGCTGCAAACTGATGCCCGCCGCCATCGGGTGACCGCCGAATCTGTCGAGATAGTCTGCACAGGCAAAGATCGCATCGACCAATGAAAAGCCGGACACGCTGCGGCCGGACCCTTTGCAGATGTCATCTCCCTCCGAAATGATGATGCACGGCTTGCCGTACTTTTCGGTGATGCGGGAGGCTACTATGCCGATGACACCCGCATTCCATGCTTCAGAGGATACTACTATCACGCGGTCGAGCGCCAAATCGGGACGTTCGGTCAACATCCGACAGATGTCTTCATAGATTTGGTTCTCAATGGACTGCCGCTGAACGTTCAGGTCGTTGAGCTTCTCCGCCAATTCTTGTGACTGTTCATCATCCTCACTCAACAACAAGGAAAACGCATCGTATGGTGAGCCTAACCGACCGGCGGCATTGATGCGTGGTGCCAGACGAAACCCGATCAAACCGGCATTCGCTTTTTCCACCTGTGCCTGTTCCATCAGACTAATCAAACCGGGACGGTCGGTATTATTGATACGGACCAGACCTTCTTTCACGATCATACGGTTCACACCGTCAAGCGGAACCAGATCGGCTACCGTACCCAATGCTGCCAGATCGGAATAGTTTTCAAGTATCGTAAAGCTGTCGCCCTCCAAGGCGATCGCCAGCATCATTGCTAAACCGGCACCACAGCAGTCTGTAAATTCCGAAGTATCGTCCAGGCGGTGCGGATCTACCACGGCGGCCGCACAAGGCAGGATGTCCTGCGGTTTATGGTGGTCTGTAACCACCACCTCCATTCCCAATTGTTGTGCATAGAGCACCTCTTCCAGTGCCGAAATGCCGTTGTCCACCGTTACGATCAACTCGACACCCTGTTCTTTAAGTTTGTCGAGAGCACGTTTGTTCATCCCGTATCCTTCTGTACTCCGGTCGGGAATGTAGTAGGTGACGTTCGCAAAAACGGACTCCAAATAAGAGTACAGCAGTGCCGTAGACGTTACCCCGTCACAGTCATAGTCCCCATAGATACAGATCTTGCTCTGCCGTTCAAGGGCAGAGCGGATACACTCTACGGCCTTGTCCATGTCTTTAATGGTAAAAGGGTCGGGCAACTGTCCGCTGTTATCGAAGAACTGCTCGATATCCTCTTTTTCGGTCACCCCCCTGATCGTCAGCAGTAATGCGGTGAATATTGGCAGTTGATAGCGTTGTGCGATCTCCTGCGTCTTTCGCTTGTCAAGCTGTGCTGTCACCCATTTCTTCATATACATCCCGCCTTCTTTTTCACCGTCAATGTTTTTACAACAAGTTTATCATTCTTTTCCCACAATGTCAACAGGGCTGTATCTGCGGACATCGTGCTTCCGCCGTTAATTCCTTTGTCGTTTCCAACCGCTTACTGAACACACAGCCATTGGCTATCACCGCCAAAACCGTTGCTCTGTCATCGTCATCTGACACTTCCGTTCTGCAAGCAGCCCTCCACCAGCGTGAGCCTTTGTGCCTTCTCACGAACCAACACGCATACTCCGAGAAAATTATCGCAGCTGCGTTTTGTGGCTGTCATCAACAGCCAAATGACCAATACAACCGATCTGCTCACCCCCTGCCGGAGGCATCAAAAAGCCCCTGCCTGCAGAGCAGACAGGGGCTTTGAAAGGTGCAAAATCAATGCGGAAAGAGTAGATTACTCGTAGATCTTGGCAACAACGCCGGAACCTACGGTTCTGCCGCCTTCACGGATAGCGAAGCGGAGACCCTCTTCCATAGCGATCGGGGTAATCAGCTCAACGTTCATATCAACGTTATCGCCAGGCATACACATCTCTGTGCCTTCCGGCAGGTTGATAACGCCGGTAACGTCAGTGGTTCTGAAGTAGAACTGCGGACGATAGTTGTTGAAGAACGGAGTATGACGACCGCCTTCATCCTTGGTCAGTACATATACATGACCCTGGAACTTGGTGTGAGGATGAACGGAACCGGGCTTTGCGATAACCTGTCCACGCTCGATCTCGGACTTCTGAACACCACGGAGCAGAACGCCTACGTTATCACCAGCCTCAGCATAGTCCAGTGTCTTTCTAAACATCTCAAGACCGGTAACAACGGACTTTCTCTTCTCCTCGGAAAGACCAACGATCTCAACTTCTTCAGAAGTCTTGATCTGACCTCTCTCAACTCTACCGGTAGCAACAGTACCACGGCCAGAGATGGTGAAGACGTCCTCAACAGGCATCAGGAAGGGCAGGTCGGTAGTACGCTCCGGAGTCGGAATGTACTCGTCAACAGCCTTCATCAGCTCATGGATGCACTGATACTCGGGAGCCTGAGGATCCTTGGAGTCAGAAATCAGAGCCTGATAAGCAGAGCCACGGATGATCGGTGTGTCATCGCCCGGGAACTCATACTCGTTCAGCAGCTCACGGATCTCCATCTCTACGAGGTCGAGAAGCTCTTCGTCGTCAACTTGGTCAGTCTTGTTCATGAAGACTACGATATAAGGAACGCCAACCTGACGAGACAGGAGGATGTGCTCTCTGGTCTGCGGCATCGGACCGTCAGCAGCAGAAACAACGAGGATAGCACCGTCCATCTGAGCAGCACCGGTGATCATGTTCTTAACATAGTCAGCATGTCCGGGGCAGTCAACGTGAGCGTAGTGACGGTTGGGTGTCTCATACTCAACGTGAGCGGTGTTGATGGTGATACCACGCTCTCTCTCTTCGGGAGCCTTATCAATGTTAGCGTAATCAACGAACTCTGCATCGCCTTCGAGGTTCAGCACCTTTGTGATAGCAGCGGTGAGGGTTGTCTTACCGTGGTCAACGTGGCCGATTGTACCAATGTTGACATGGGGCTTCGTTCTGGAAAATTTTTCCTTTGCCATTGGAAATTACCTCCTAAAATATAATATAAGTGTTGCACCTAGCCCTATTGTACCAATAATAAAGCAAAAATGCAAGCATTTTGACTAATTTTTTGTCAAGGATCAGTCATCCTTTTTGCTGCGGGCAGTAATGATGTCGTCTGCAATGCTCTTCGGCACTTCTGCATAAGAGTTAGGCTCCATAACATACTGACCACGTCCCTGTGTCTTGGAACGCATATCGGTTGCGTAGCCGAACATTTCTGACAGCGGCACCAATGCAACGATTCTCTGGGCACCAGCCACAGCTTCCATACCCTGGATCATACCACGGCGAGAGTTAAGGTCGCCGATAACATCACCCATGTATTCTTCCGGAACAGTAACGGTTACTTTCATGATCGGTTCGAGGATGACCGGATCGGCCTTTCTCATACCGGATTTGAACGCCATCGAAGCGGCGATCTTAAACGCCATTTCAGAGGAGTCGACTTCATGATAAGAACCATCGTACAGAGTGACCTTCACGTCTACGACGTTGTAACCGGCGAGTACACCGGAGAGCATCGCACCCTGAATACCGGTATCAACAGCAGGAATGTATTCCTTCGGGATGGCACCGCCGACAACGGCATTGACGAACTCGTAGCCCTTGCCCGGGTTGGGTTCCATTCTGATCTTAACGTGACCATACTGACCCTTACCACCGGACTGTCTAGCATACTTCTCGTCCACATCGGAATTTCTGCGGATCGTCTCTTTGTAGGCAACCTGCGGCTTACCGATGTTTGCTTCTACCTTAAATTCACGCAGCAGTCTGTCAACGATGATTTCGAGGTGAAGCTCACCCATACCGGCAATGATAGTTTGTCCGGTTTCTTCGTCTGTATAAGCCTTAAAGGTCGGGTCTTCTTCGGCGAGCTTCGCCAGAGCAATGCCCATCTTTTCCTGACCGGCCTTGGTTTTCGGCTCGATAGCAACACGGATAACCGGATCCGGAAATTCCATGGATTCCAAGATGACCGGATGACCCTCTGTGCAGAGAGTATCACCAGTGGTGGTATTCTTTAAGCCAACCGCAGCAGCAATATCGCCCGCATAAACGGTCTCAATATCCTGTCTGTGGTTTGCGTGCATCTGAAGGATACGTCCGATACGCTCGGAGCTGTCCTTCGTGGAGTTATAAACAGTAGAACCGGCATTCAGCGTACCGGCATAAACACGGAAGAAGCACAGCTTACCAACATAAGGGTCAGTAGCGATCTTGAACGCCAGAGCAGCAAACGGCTCGGTATCCGAAGAAGGCACTTCTACCTCTTCCTCTGTTTCAGGGTTGATACCCTTGATAGCAGGAACATCTGTCGGAGCAGGCATATAGTCCACGATCGCATCGAGCAGCTTCTGAACGCCCTTGTTACGGTAAGAAGTACCGCAAACAACGGGAACCATGGTGTTGTCAATAGTCGACTGACGGATGACTCTCTTGATCTCTTCCTTGGTGGGCTCTTCACCCTCCAGATATTTCTCAAGGAGGTCTTCATCCTGCTCAACAACGTGCTCAATCAGTTCAGCACGATACTTCTCGGCCAGTTCCTTCATATCCTCCGGGATCTCTTCGACCTTCATGTCTTTACCGAGGTCATCATAGTAGACATCGGCATTCATCTCTACGAGGTCAACGATTCCTTTGAAGGTATCCTCCGAACCGATCGGCAACTGGATCGGAACGGCGTTACATTTCAGACGATCCTTCATCATCTGTACTACGTTATAGAAATCGGCACCCATGATGTCCATCTTGTTGACGTACACCATACGGGGAACACGATACTTGTCGGCCTGTCTCCAAACGGTTTCGGACTGAGGCTCAACGCCGCCCTTCGCACAGAGAACTGTTACAGAGCCGTCAAGTACACGCAGTGAACGCTCAACCTCTACTGTAAAGTCAACGTGACCGGGAGTATCAATGATATTGATTCTGTGGCTACCCTTGGTGCCGTCGCTTCCCGCCCAGAAACAAGTTGTAGCAGCAGATGTGATGGTGATACCTCTTTCCTTCTCCTGTACCATCCAGTCCATAACGGAAGCACCCTCGTGGGTCTCACCGATCTTGTGGCTGATACCGGTATAGAAAAGAATACGTTCTGTTGTGGTGGTCTTACCAGCATCAATGTGAGCCATGATGCCGATATTTCGTGTCATTTCAAGTGATACTTGCCTTCCCATATAAAAATCCTCCTCAGGTTCTGTGACGGCTGTCAGCCGCCATGCTGTCAGGCAGCAAGACTGCTGCGATTACCATCTGTAGTGAGCAAACGCCTTGTTTGCTTCTGCCATTCTGTGTGTTTCCTCGCACTTCTTGGCAGCACCACCGATACCGTTTACAGCATCAAGGATTTCTCCGGCAAGTTTTTCCTTCATGGTCTTTTCGCTTCTGAGTCTGGAATACTTAGAGATCCAACGAAGTCCGAGTGTCTGTCTTCTCTCGGGTCTTACTTCCATAGGAACCTGATAAGTCGCACCGCCTACACGGCGAGCCTTGACCTCAAGAGTCGGCATGACCTTTTCCATCGCCTGCTCGAACACTTCGAGCGGCTCTTTTCCTGTTTTAGTGTTTACAATTTCAAAAGCACCGTACACGATCTTCTGTGCGACACCCTTCTTACCATCATACATGATGTTGTTGATCAGACGGGTCACGAGCTTTGAATTATACACCGGATCGGGCAAAACGTCACGTTTTGCAACATTACCTCTTCTGGGCATTTTACTTCCCTCCTTCACATAGTAGTGATTTCATCGGTACTCGAAAGGATTGATCTTCCGTTTTGCCGTACAGAGAGGCACATCTATGTAAAAATACATCTCTGTATTGCATCAGTTCATCATAAGATCCTTAACGAAATGTGTGGTTCCCACTCGCGGAGGGGATCACTTTTTGCCTGCCTTCGGACGCTTTGCACCGTACTTGGAACGAGCCTGCATACGCTTTGCAACACCCTGTGCATCCAGTGTACCACGAATGATATGGTAACGAACACCAGGGAGGTCCTTCACACGGCCGCCTCTGATCAGAACAACGCTGTGCTCCTGAAGGTTGTGACCTACACCGGGAATATAGGATGTTACTTCAATACCGTTGGACAGTCTTACTCTGGCAATCTTTCTGATAGCGGAATTAGGCTTCTTCGGGGTAGCAGTCTTAACAGCCGTACAAACGCCTCTCTTCTGGGGCGAATTCTGGTTGATCGCTCTGCGTTTCTTGGAGTTCCAGCCCTTCAACAGTGCGGGAGCCTTTGCTTTCTTTTCAGAAACTTCTCTTCCCTTGCGAACCAATTGGTTAAACGTTGGCAATTCATCGCACCTCCTTGCTCAAAAAATAGTGGTCGTCCGTCCTGCCGCAGCAGGTACCGTCCAACCGGACGTTTATTCAATCTGACCGTGATTTTTCCCCCATCCTTGCGAATTATAGGAATGTTCCACAGCCGATCGTTCCGCCGCAGACTACTCGCCTGCAAGTCTAAATTCTACCACAGAACTGGCTGCTTTGTCAAGCACTTTTTTCCGAATCTACGCGGAAATTTTCCTGCAAAACGCCGGCACGTCTTCGGTCTCTCCCGCAGACGTACCGGCGTTTGCTGCCTTATCACAATGTAGTGCCGTTTTGGCTGCGGCACGTTCCTTCGCTCTCAAGCAGAGATTCTGTACGCTGCTCTTTCTTGGCGTTGTCACAAACGGTACTGCCGTTTTTTGACTGACGATCAGTACCTCTTATAATGTTCGGTGCTTTCGTCTTCCGGCGGCAATTCATCACTCTGTGGGATATAGAAGTTGCCCTCATTGTTGATACCGCTTTGGTAGAAATCCAGTTCCTCATGGAACCGCATGGGTGCCGCCGTTTCATCGGAGTCAGAAGAAGCCGTCTGTTCCCGTGGTTTGATGAAATGGTACGTTCCATCGTTATTTTGCGGCTGATCGCTGTCATGGTTGACGTAGAAAGATCCGCTGTCGTTGCCGCTGTCCTGATAAACTTCTTGGTTGTTGATGGCAAGGTCTTCACGGCGTATCTTGAGTTCCGGCTCGATGATACCCTTGTTGACAAGAATGCCATAGCGGATATTGTTGAAGGTTTTGCGTGTCAGGAGCACTGCCACAACCACCATAAGAATCATGCCAACGATCGTGGCAATCAGTGCCGATACGACATAACTCATATCCACATCTACGGCACCGATCTTCTGTCCCAGAAATGCATGGTTGTCCAGATCGTAAGGGTAATATATATTGTTCGTCACCATCTGCATCTGTGCCAATTGTTGGGAAGAACTGGACAGGGCAACGACCTTTCCTTTGTACTCAAAGTGGGAAACATCCCCATCGACCATTTGCATCATTTTCGCATAAGATTCGGAAGACTCTTGACTGGCCGCTACCACCAGCAGCTTATGGTTAGGTGTCATCACTAGCAGACATTCCACCGGCAGCTGATTTTCATATTCTTCCCGATAAGACAGTATCACATCACTCTTGTCGATGATCCCTTTCACTAGTTCCCCTGTTTGAAGACTTTCAAAGTCTTCGATCCCCACAACTCTGTACGACTGTGTTAAGTAACCGCATATCTGTACCAACCCAATGATCTGTCCGATGAAAAGCAGCACCGCTATCACGGCCAGAACAGATTTCAGGGTGGCAAATTTTTGCGGTTGGTAGTGTACGTCGGTGTTTTTCATACAGTTCATTCCTCCTGAATATCACACACAATGGGTATCTGTGGACACGTTTGTTTTTCGTTATCAGTTTTGTTATAAGATAGTGTCACAGTATTATCGCTGAAAATCGGCTGTGGGAAAGGCTTGCCAAGTCAGTCCATTTTCCTACAGCCGCCAGCAGAAAGACAGATCGTGCCGAAAGGTACGTCAGGTTTCTTCACCCGCCAATTGAGCGGCACGATCGGCAGTCGTCAGGGCATCAATGAGCTCGTCAATATTGCCGTTGAGGATGTCATCAATCTTGTAGAGCGTCAGGCCGATGCGATGATCGGTGACTCTGCCCTGTGGATAGTTATAGGTACGGATACGTTCGCTGCGGTCGCCGGTACCGACCTGATCGTGCCGCTGTCGGGCAACATCTTCGTGCTGGCGGGCCCGTTCGGCTTCCAGCAGACGGGATTTCAGTACCTTCATAGCCTTATCCTTGTTTTTGTACTGACTGCGTTCGTCCTGACACTCCACCACCAAACCGGTCGGCAGGTGTGTAATGCGGATAGCCGACTCCGTTTTGTTGATATGCTGACCGCCGGCACCGCTGGAACGAAAGGTGTCGATCTTGAGATCGGTCGGGTCAATGTTCACCTCCACGTCTTCGGCTTCGGGCAGTACCGCAACTGTCACGGTCGAGGTATGGATGCGTCCCTGTGTTTCCGTTTCCGGCACACGCTGTACACGGTGTACCCCGCTCTCGTATTTCAGACGAGAGTAGGCTCCCTTTCCCGTAATCATAAAGCATATTTCCTTGTAGCCGCCCAACTCCGTTTCGTTGGCACTCATCACTTCACTGCGGTAGCCCTGCTTGACGGCATACATACTGTACATCCGGTACAGCACCGCCGCAAATAAGGCGGCTTCTTCTCCGCCGGCACCGCCCCGTATCTCTACGATAACGTTTCGGTCATCGTTGGGGTCTTTCGGCAGCAACAGAAGTTTCATTTCAGCGGTCAGACGGTCGATGATCTGTTCAGCAGCGGCGATCTCTTCCGTCAGCATAGCCGACAGTTCGGTATCCTGCCCGCTTTCTTCCAGCAAGTTTTGAGCCTCCTGCTTATCGCTGACGGCCTTCTGATAGGCACGGTAGGCCAAAGCCAATGGTTCGATGGCTTTGTACTCCTTCATCACTTCTGTATAGCGTTCCGCCGAAGATGTGACGGCCGGATCACATAGTTTTTCAGACAGTTCTTCGTATCTTCTCTCGATCCCCTGTACCTTTTCAAACATGGTTCTTCCCCCTGTATTTTCCCGGATAGTCGTTGTGCATCATCCTTTTGATGTCAGCTAGGACTCCGGCGGCACAGCAGCGGAGGAAAACACCTTGCGGATGTTCTTTTCCACCTTGCTGCGGGGCAGCATGATCTCATGCCCGCAGGCTTGACAGCGTATTTTGAAATCGGCACCGATCCGTACCACCAAAAACTGCTTGCTGTCCTTGGACCCACATGGATGAGCTTTTTTCATCTCAAGAATGTCTCCCACTTTGATGTCCATAGTGACCCTCCTTTTCTATTCGAATGAATGGGCACGCTGCTTGTTCTTCATGTGCTCACTTGTGTTTCACCAACACCACAACAGCTGCGGCAATTACGGCGGCGGTCATCACCCCGAACAGGATCAGCACCAACACCATCGTGCCTTGTGAAGAGGTGCCAACCGTTTGCGGTGCCGAAAAACGGTTGGTATCAGGAACGGAACCGGCAGCAGACGGTTCTGTCACGGTGCGGGAAGGTGCACCGGATGAGGGTATCCCTGAAGGTGCCGAACTTGGTTGATCCATAGAAGTCTGACTCGGCTGTTGGGCAGTCTGAACAGACTGCACCGCAGATGTCGCAGACACTTCGGACGGTTCCTCTGTCGATACGGCAGAAGACAGTTGGCTGTTGTCCGCAGCAGATACATGACTGCTTTCCTGTTCTTTGTAATAGCGGTTGACCGCCTGACTGATAGCGGTCAGATCATAAAAACGACTGTAATCCTTGGTGCCGTCTGCCGCTGCAGTGACAAGTGCCACATCCGCTGGAATCCCGTCATCGGTTGTGGCAAGGGCTGGCGTGACAAAACGAGCATAGGATGACAAACGATAGCTTAACCCATCCGCAGTGGCTCTGAGCAAAACGGCACAGGCACCGCCGCCGCTGGTTTCACCGATGATCGGACAGCCGCCCTCTTTCATCAGGGCTGTCATGATATTCGCACAGGAGAAAGAATAGCTGCTGGACAGCACCGCAAAGTTCAGATCGCCATAACGCACCGCCATATCTTGGGCATTGATGGTACCGTCCAGATTCCGGTCGGTAACAGTTGTCTGTGTCAATGTCTGCTGACCGAGTACGTTGTAAAAATGGCAGTCAAACGTGCCGCGTACCATACCCACAACGGCTTCCAGAGCGATCGTATCACCACCGCCGTTTGTGGACAGGTCAAACACAACATTCTTGACAGCCGTATCCTGTTCTGCCTTTTGCAGACAGCGATAGACCAGACCAACGGTGTCGGCTGGCATCTGTGTGCTCTGACCGCCGAAATAGTTGTCCCAACCCTCGTAGTCTACCTCGAAGCTGTTGAAAGTAATCAGAGCGGTGTCTCCTTGGGAATGATATTCACCCTTCCCGAGGGTACTTTGCCGCTGTGACATCAGGGTATTCATCGTCTGGATCATCTGATTGTTTTTATCCACATAGTAATTGTCGCCGATACTGTCGGCAGAGTTGTATTGGTTGAACACCGGTGCTACCGCAGCGGCATAGTCACTGTTGGAGAAGATCGTGCTAAAGTCTGCTCCCGTATGACCGCCGTCCGCCAGCCAGAGATTGAACAGGCGGTAGAGTCCCGCCACATATTCTGCCGGTTTTACGGACAGCAGCAATTGTTTCGTGGTCGGGTCAAAGGCGGTAAGAGCCGCATCCAGCCCTGTCTGCTGCATCTTGTCGGCAAAATCGCTGTAACTGCACGGATAGCCATAGAAATTCTCAACAGAGAAGCACAGTTCATGGTAGTTGAAGTCGATCATATCCGCCGGACGCTCGTTTTCCAGCAGCCACGGCAGATAATCACCCTTTTGGGAACGGGCATGACCACCGTTGATTTCTTGATACTCCGCATCGAAGTAGATCGTCTCATCGGCATAGTACGCCGTCAGCACATCAATGTTGCTGAACAGGTCGCTTGCCGTAGCGAAGGGAAAGTAGAGGATGCCGTCCTCTTCCCGCAGGTCGATGCCATAGCGTCCCAGTTCAAAGGTCAGTGCAGCAGAAGGTCGATCATACTCGACTTTCTGCACTTTTACCATCTTATCGGGTCCCCCCATCACCAGACCGTCTTTTTGCTTGTAAACGGGGGTAGCCACAAAGTTGGCCATATCCGCCGATGTCAGCGTGTCCCGTTCGGCATCGGCCACAGCGACCGAACCATATTGCCGGTCAGTGTAAGTGTAACGTGTCCCATCACGGCTGACGTTCATATCGCCGTCCATGAAAGTGTCATAGAACACCTCCAGCGGCATATACGGCACATTCGGCAGATCACTGAAAAAGGTGCACTCCACCGTTTCCTGTTCTGACAGGCTCTTGCGGTACACCGGTATCTGCTTTTTCAAGACGGTCACGCCCGCCGGTGCTGCCTGTACCGCCATGTGTTCGGTCATCGCCAGCACCATCGGCATGGTACACAACACTGCCCCTATTCTCTTACCTATCCCTTTCACACCCATTCCCCCTTCGTGTTGGGACTTCGTCCCAAATCCTAGCAAAGGGCTTCTCGCTCCCCTGCACCCTTCGTTGTGCTTTGTGAGAGGTCAAACCTCACCGCTTTATTTTGCCCCATTACTTTTTACAGTTTCTTTAGGGGACAGTACTTGCCGTGACACACATTTTTTATCTTCTGTTGCTGTTACAGTTTGAAGAACTTGATGACAAAGGTACTGCCTTGCTGCGGCTCCGAGATGACCTTGATGTAGCCGCCGCACTTCTCGATGATGGACTTCGACATCGACAGACCAATGCCAACGCTGTTTTCGTTGGCATTTTTGCCCTTGTAGAAACGTTCAAAGATGTGCGGCAGGTCATCCTTGTCGATACCGCTGCCGTTATCCTGCACTACAATTTTGGTGTAGAGCGGCGTATCCTCCGCTAACAGCGATACCCGTCCGCCGCACGGCGTGTGTTCCACACAGTTTTTGACGATATTCGTCAGGGCTTCGCTCAACCAGCGTGCATCGCACCGCAGTTCAATGGCTTCGCACTGCTTGGTCAGGGTGACACCACGTTCGGCGGCAATCGCCGTAACACGACCGGTACACACCGTGAAGAGTTCTTGCACGTTGACTGACCGGAGATCAAATTCAATGGAGTTGGCATCCAGTTGGGAGAGCTTGAGCAGAGAATAGGTCAGGAAACTGATGTGATGGACAGACTCTCGAATGTCGTTGAGAAACTCGTTCCGCAGATCCTCTGGCATATCGCCTTCCAGAATATTATCCAACATGATGAGCATGGAGGTCAGGGGCGTTTTGAGCTGGTGCGAAATATCCGACAGGGAATCCTTCAATGCCAGCTTGTCCCGATGGGATCGTTCACTCTGCTCCTTCAGCATGATGGTCGTCTTATAGATCTCACTCGACAGCACAGAACTGTTTTCTTCGGTAAGCTTTTCTGACGGCAGCTCATACACACCACTGTTGATGCGGCACAAATACTGTGTCAGACGGCGTTCCTGCCGTACTTTATAGCGGACAAACATCCAGAAGAAAATCAGCACGGTCAGACTGAACAGGAGCCCTGCCACAATAATCATCAGGAACATACGGTTGTGAGAGGAACGGTCAGCATATACGGCGGTGTCTTCGGGTGTGATACCGTACCGCCGCAGCATTTCTGCAGTCTCAAAAGAGGGCCGCTCTTGATGATTGAGAATGGCAGCAATTTCTCGGTCGCTGATATCCGGATACTTCTCTTTCACCAGTGACACGATCGAGGCGACCACCTGATAGTCCGTCTGCCGGACTTCTTCCAGTCCCGTTTTGACCACAGCCGCACACAGGAGCGTGAATGTCAAACACAGTATCGCCAAGAACACAACGAATTTGACGGTCGTTTTCATGCTTCCTCCATCTTATAGCCGATGCCCTTGACGGTGCGGATCAGGTCGGTGTCCAACTTTTGTCGGATACGTTTGATATAGACCGTCAGGGTATTGTCGTTGACGTAGTTGCCGGCGATGTCCCATATCTTCTCCATGATGCGGTCGCGTGTCACGACCTTACCGGCATTCTGCATCAGCATCAGCAGGATACGATACTCCAACGCCGTCAGTTCCACGGCTTTGTCGCCGCTGCGTACCGTGTGACTCTCGGTATCGGCAAAAATACTGCCCACCGATACTACCGTACTCTGTCCTGTGGCTTTTTTATCGAAGCGGCGGATCCTCGCCAGCAGTTCCCGCGTAGAAAACGGTTTGGTGATATAGTCGGCCGCTCCCATCTCCAATCCGCCGACAATATGATCTTCATCGTCCATAGCCGTCAGAAAGATCACCGGAGCGGTATTCACACGACTGACATCCCGATACAGTTCAAAGCCGCTGCCGTCCGGCAGGGTCACATCCATGAGGATGACATCAAACTCCTCGCCTGCATGGAGCAGCGTTGACGCACAAGTTTCACATAGTGTCACCGTGTGTCCTTTTGACTGGAGTGTATAGAGCAAACTCTTGGCGATCAGCTGGTTATCCTCCACCAACAATATGTTCATCACAGCACCTCCGTATCGTCACATTCTACCTCCTATTATAGTATTGCAACAGGGGTTTGTCAATTCGCAAAAACCGCAGGTCACGGAAATCAAGTTTGGTCAGGCAGTTACATGGGGAAAACCGCTGCGTTTTTGTAAGAAATATTTGCAAAAGCAGCGTCCCCCCAATTGGATCACTGTTCTTTCAGCTATCAGATTTTGAAAATTGATTTCCGTGACCGCAGGTACTGCTTTGCCATGTCTAAAGACGCCTCTGCAAGTGAGAACCGGTACATGATCCTGCCAGAAAAGAGCATCAAGCGGTACGAAGGGGGCAAATCGTACCGCTTGATGTGAAGGGGGATGTATATCAAGGCTTGCCCACGCAGAAGAGGGATGCCGTGATAACGAAAGGGTCAGATATTATCGTTACGAATGGTCTCGATGATATTCTGCTTGCTAACCTTGGCAATAGAGAACCGCATGATGATAATCAGCAGGAACAGCACCACGAACACACACAGCAGAATCTCCATCCACGGGAATAGATACGCTGCACGGCTTTCGGGAGCTCTGCCAAGGTTCATCAGCCAATAGATGCCAAATCCGCTCAACAAACCGATCGGGATACCAAACAGCAGTGACTTCATCGTGTACAGCAAGCACTCCAGATGGATCATGCGGTTGAACTCCCGCTTGGTCGTACCGATGGAACGCAGCATCGCAAATTCCTTCTGACGCAGCTTCATATTGGTGGTAATGGTATTGAAGATGTTCGTCACGCCGATAAGAATGATGACCAGAATGAAGCCGTACACAAAGACTTGAATGAGCAGGATGAGAGAACGGTAGTTGTTAATGATTTGAGCGTAGTTGGTAACACCGCTTATGATGGACAGCTTGCCCTCGTTCTTCATGCTGTTCAGATCTTCCGTCAGGTCAGTGGGATCTTTGGCATCGATCAGCATGGTGATCTCGCAGGCTTGCCCGTCTTCTTTCAGTTTGCTTTGGATGTTCTTCTCGAACCAATCGAGACTCACCATAATACGGTTCACGCCCTCGGAGTAATCGTTAAACGAAAGCACATAATCGCTCGGGTACAGCCCCGCTATCTCGATGGAGAGCTGATCGGTGGTTTTCATTTCTTGGTATACGGGACTGCCGTCTTCCTCAAACTGTCCTTCGACTTCTTGATAGTAGAAGTTCTCACAGGTACCGTCAAGTTTTGTGCCGATCGGCTGATCGAACACGCTGATTTCCTTGCCTTTGTTGTGCTGCTCACCATCGTAGGTGTAGACCTTGATACGGTTGGTGATAAAGCCCTTGTTACGGCACTCTTCCACGGTCTTGCCGTTCATACGGCACAGTTCGGCGAAAGTGTTGTCATCTACGGCACAGAAATTGAACGGGAACTCGTGACCGCCCTCTTCCGCTTTGAAATCGTACAGAAGACTGGAATCATTCTGCCATTCGGCGGACAGCTCCTTTTCGTTGAGCTTGAAACCATAGCCGGGGTACTGTAAACAGATCACGCGGCTTTTCTTGACACCGTCCATCGAGGCGATCTGTGCCAACTGCCGCTTTAATTCTTGCATGGGGATCGCTTTTCTCGTTTCGTCCGCTTCGTCATAGGTCATATTGTCCAGTGATACCTGCATATTGAATTCAGAAATACGGTAAAAGTGCTGCGACTGCAATTCATGGATATTGTAGTTCACGAAAGAAGCAGCCGTCAGATAGACCGCCACACTGATGATGATCGACAATACAGTGGTGCGGTACTGGCGGCGGCTGCGTTTCATGTTTTTCCATGCGATGCTGCCGCCAATGCCGAAAATCTTCTTGATGAGTTTGGGGGTCTTGTAGTTTTGCTTTTTCTGACGCTTGCCGATCTTGATCTCTTTGCTGCTGCGAATGGCTTCCATCGGAGAGATACGAGACGCAGCATGGGCAGAATTATAGGCCGCCAACAGAATGGTCACGACACCCAATCCCACAGCCAACATATAAGTGTACCACGGTACCCAAAAGATCAGCTGCATACCGGAGAGTATATCTTTGAGCAGAGCATTACAAAGAGCCAGCAAAATGCCCGTTACGCCAACACCCAACAGGATGCCGATCGGAATGCCAAACAAGCCGAGCACAACGGCTTCAAAGAAGACGTTCGCACGGATCTGTCGGGGCGTTGCACCGACAGAAGACAACATTCCATACAGTTTCGTCTTTTCGGTAACGGAGATGGCAAAGCTGTTGCGGATGATGAAGACACTCGCTGCCATTACGACTAACAGTACAAAACCAACGATCAACACCAGGTTCAAGAGATCATTTTGTCCTTCGGAAACATAGTAGCCCTTGACACTCAACAGCTGACGATTGACCCCAAAAGACTGTATATGCGGGTTGTGTGATGTCATATCCATTGTAATGCTTTGAAGCTGCGTGTCGCTGACGTTGCTGTTGAGTACATCCTGCACATCGGTCGTTTGCACGCCGGTCAGTTGGGACAGCACGTCCAGATAGTTTTTCTCGGCATCGTCTGTCAAACGGATATACAGGGTTCCCACCGAACGAAGGGAACCGCCGGTATAGGCATCGATACTGCTATCGTAGAAGTTGCCCATGAAGCCGCCGGATTCTTCCAGAATACCCACGATGGTGTAGGTCTTCTGCTGTTCTACACGAAATTCCTCCTGATTGTCCCAATAGGACATTCCCGGCTCCACTTCCTGTGCTTCATTGCTGATAACACCCTCCTTGTAAAAACGCTTGCCAATGGAGAGCGTCACGGTGTCACCGACATGATAGCTTTTTTCCTTGCTATTGGCTAACTGCGGTGGAATCAGCAATTCACTGTCCGTCTTCGGGAAACGGCCTTCAGCAATACGGGTCGCACAAGCGGCAAGGGATTTTTCTTCGGTATAGACAAGCCGGATGAACGCATAGGACACATGGTTGGCCATTTCATTTTTGGCCAATCCCACCGTTTGCAGGGCATATACATCCCGCACATGGCGGTTCGCCATGATCTCGCTGACATCTTTTTCATCAAAAGAACCGTCCAATCGAATATCATAGTCGCCCTGCATACGCACCTGTGACTGTATGACCGACTGCCATGCACTGGTTGCCATGCCGGTGATGACGGTGATAAGGGCAATAGACAGCACAATGCCGATGATCGTCATCACCGTCCGCAGACGGTTCATCTTCAGGCTTTTCAGCGTCAGCTTTCTCAAGATACGCAACGCTTACACCTCCTCCACGATCTTGCCGTCACGAATCTGAATGATGCGGTCGGCTTCCTTGGCAATTTCCAGGTTATGGGTAATCATCAGGATCGTTTGATGATAGGTCTTGTTCGTCAGCTTGAGGATGCTGACAATATCATCCGTTGCCTTCGAGTCGAGGTTACCGGTCGGTTCATCCGCCAACAGGATGGCCGGATTGTTGATGATGGCACGGGCGATGGAAACACGCTGCTGCTGACCGCCGGACAATTGATTCGGCAGATTGTGCCGCTTATCCAGGATTCCCAGCTTGTTCATCACGTCTTCCAAACGTTCCTTGTCCACTTCCTTGCCGTCCAGTTCAATCGGCAGGGTGATATTTTCCTCCGCCGTCAGGATGGGAATGAGGTTATAAAACTGGTAGACGATACCGATCTGCCGACGGCGAAAGATGGCCAGTTTGTCGTTGTTCATGGTGTTGATCTCGTTGCCGTCAATCAATATCTTTCCGCTGGTGGGACGGTCAACGCCGCCCAACAGGTGCATAAGGGTACTCTTGCCGCTGCCGCTCTGTCCGACAATAGCAACAAACTCGCCCGATTCGACACTCATCGAGATGCCGTTGATCGCATTGAACGTGTTTTCGCCGGTGCCATAAGTCTTCACCAGATTCTCTGTTGTCAAAATAGCCATAAGTCAGGCTCCTTCCTGTGTGGTACACACGGTGTTTTTGTGGTTCTGTCGTCATCATACGCTGTGTATGTGACAATAAAGTGACTGTGGACGAAAAATTGTCATTTTCCGAAGGAAAATGATGGGAAAGATCAAGAGGCGGTGTCAGGCAATTGCTGACGAAAACCTAAAAGTCCCACAGCCTTCTGGCGGAAAGCTGTGGGACACGATAAAACGATGCGTGTGTAAAGTTTGCCGGAACACCGTTACGGTTTTCTGCTTTTCGATCACTGCGGACGGCTGTCTCCCGTCGCAGCAAGTTCAGCATTGCGGGCTTCCATTTGGAGGATACGCTTTTCGCCTTCGTCGGCCAATGTGCGGAACTCTGCGATTGTCGTACGCATCTGCGGGAGTGCCTTCGATTTATACTCCGAAACGGAGTCGAGAGCGTCAAACGTATCAGCAAAAGCCTGACGCAGGGTATCCACCGAGATATTGCTCTCCATCGCCTGCTGCTGAATGGCGGCTCCCTGCTCTTTGAGCATCTTGGAGGTCGCTCCAATCAGCTTGTTGGTCGCTTCATTGACGGCGTTGACTTTCTCCAACACGATCTTCTGGTTATACAAGGCACTTGCCACGGTCACAGCGATACGCAGGGCAGAAACGGTGACGTTCTCCGCACGTTCTACCGCACGGATCAGTTCACGGTTATTGCGGCGGACGATCTCCATTGCGATGATGCCCTGCATATTGACGGTCTGCATCTGCTGCATATCCATCACACGCTGACGCAGCGGAAAGAGCACCTCTTCCTCGATGAACTTGATACGTTCCTCATCCACATTCTCGACTTTCGCCTTTTCGATGGCGGTCTCAATTGCCTCGTCCATCTGGGTGCCCAGCTCGATCTGCTGTGCCAGCTTTTTCGTCAGATCACGCAGTGCCAACTGCTCAACTTCCAACGTGGTATTGTCACGCCGCAGAACGTCTTTGCCGCGGCTTAACGATTCGATCGTGTGGGCGATCACATCATCCGCCCGCTCAAATTTGGCGAAGTAGTTGCGGATGGGATTGAACAGTTTGCCAAGAGGTCCTTTTTTCGCAAAATCCACGCCCGAAGGGTCGAGATCCTTCATCTGCATCTGCAGTTGGGACAGACCGTTGACAACTTCGCCGTTTTCGCCGCCCATCTTGCTTAAATCGACCAGACGAACGTTCAACAGTTCATTTTTCTGGGTAGACTTGGTAACAATATCCGTACCGAATGTTTCGATGGAAGAGACAATGGCTCGGCGGTCGTTCAGCGAACCGAGGTCGAATGTAAACAATTCATCGGTGTTGGTGCCGGCGACCTTCGCCAACTGTTCTTTTGTCTCGGCCGGTGGTGCCACCTGCTCCTTCACTTCTTCCTTGACTTCGCCCACATCGGGCAGTTCCATTGAAAATGCCATGGTTGGTTTCCTCCTTATAATGGTATGGTGAATATGTACAGGCCGGAAAATCCCCGACCCGCAGCAAAGGACGTTGTCCCCCTGCTATGACCTAAAGGGGATGTTACATCTCAGAGTTGAAGAGGTTTTTAAGCTGATACACAATGTCGTCGCTGTCGGCGTTGATGGTGGCCGCCTCGTTGATGCCTGAAATCTTCTTCAACGCATCAATGTTGGCGTTGTAGCCGATGGTATAGATCGGTACCTCATAGGCACGGAGAACACCTTCGACCTCATTCAGAGAGTGTCCCACATTCTGTTCACCATCACTCAACAGGAAAATCATTGGTTTAGCGTTGGGCGTCTTTTCGAGAGCTGTGTTGATCATATCAAGTGCCACGATGAGAGCATCGTTGGTAGCGGTCTGACCATTGGCAGCCAGATCCTGTACAGCTCCTTTGAAATACGCCTGCTGGTTCAGGTCAAATTGGGCGATAGGCAATTGAACGGTCACCTTATTGCCATAGGAGATGAGACCGATGTAGTTCTCGCGGTTGATATACTGCATCGAGTTGATGAGGGACATCCGCAGGGCATTGATCGGCTCCCCGATCATACTGCCGGACGTATCCGCCACAAACACCGCCACAATGGGACGACCGCTGTTCTTGTTTTCCTTGTAAAGCTTTTGAGCTTGCAAAAGGGTAGTGCCCTTGAGGTCAGCGGGCAGCTCGCTCACATATTTTTCGTTACGGTTGAAACCGCACGCCTCGGCACTGCGTTGGGATTCTTCGGTCAGGCAATAGGCCGCAAACTGCGTCAGCACATCGTGTTTTTCTTTCGGCAGGGAACCGAGAGCATACAGCGGATTATCATGCCGGACACCAAACGGTGTGAATACATAGCTGCTCTGCAGCGCTGCATCATTCACATACAGTTGGTACTCCATGACCATCGCATCCAACGAACCGGATTCCGCAGCGTTACGCATTTGCAGGGTGTTATATGACACCAACGGGACGTTCTCCTGGAACGTCTTGAAGCCGTTGATCGCCGTCTGACTCAACAGGTCATCCCCATCATAGGTGTACAGCGTATTGATGAGAAAGTTCAGTCCTGTGGAACTGACGAAAGGATTGGTGTAGCCCATCATCAGTTCACCGGAAGCGGTTGCTTCGGTAATGGACTTCATGTTCACTGAACCGTACTTGTTGATCATATCCTGATACTTATCCTTCGACAAAAGGACACCGGCCACATTACCGGCCAGCTTCTTCTCGATCAATTCGGTCTTGACACCGCTGGCTTCCATCATACTGCCCCAAAACTCATTGGATGGCGAAATCGCTTCGGGCACATACTTGCCCGAACGGATATAATCCAGTGCAGGGCCGGACGATACGGAACGGATGGATACGGAGATGGTCTTGCCGTTCAGCGTGAAGGTTTCCTGATTAAAGCGTTCTGCCACTTCGTTCAGCCAGCCGTCTGTGCCGGTACCGGCTTTTTCGGGAGACGAAAAGATCTCCACATTGATCTGACCGGTTCCCTGAACACTCATCGGATAGGTGTCGATCTTCGGCAGTTCATCTTCATCGGACAGAATGTCCTCATCGCTGATGGCCGCCTTGCGGGCACTGCCCTGTACTACCTTGATTTCCTGCAAGAGAGACGTTATCTGCTTTTCTGCCTTTTCGGTGGTGATCTGTTCTTCCGACTTGCCAATATCCTGCGTCAGCGTGATGCCGAGAAACACGCCCAGAAACACCACAACAGCGATACCTGCAAACACAGCGATCTTGATGCCTTTCGATCTCATATCATTCCTCTCCCTTCGTACCTCACGTTTTGTAGTATTTTGTCTGGGCGATCAGGTCGTTGATTTCCTGCACCGCCGCCATATTCTCCAGCCCCTTTTCGTCCAGGTCATCCAGTTTGGAAATTTCCAACAGGAGGGCGTCCATCTTGATGAGGATCTCCTCGTTCATGTTCACCAGACTGCGAACATACTCGATATGCTCCCGATAGATACGCATCTGGGTGTCTACCGGACGGGACACTACACCGCCCGTCGACCTTGCTTGTGAACTGCGTACCTTGTCCAGCAGTTTTTGGTAATCCTTGTAGTCGAAAATGATCATACGGTTGAGCATCTTCTTGACGTTGTTGTAGAAAATCGCCTGTACGGCATTGATAGCCGACTGAAAGCGGGTAAAAGTGATTTCCTGCGGCGTAAAAAACTGCTCCAGAATGCTGTCGAGAGCTCTGTCTTTGTCCTGCATACGGTTGATCTGCTCAATGGAGGTGTGAATATCTTCCTCAAACACACCCTTTCCCTTTTTGTCCTCAAGAGCTTGGATATAGTCCTGTGGGGAGGTAAACTCCGTACCCCGCAAGAGCTGCACGGTCGGTTCGGGCTTTTCGCTGAACAGCAGCGTGTAGTTGCCATAGCCGAAGGCGATCAGGCTCATCACGATAACTGTCACAGCCAAGGCGGTTTTGAGAGCACTCTCGGTGAAATTCAGCCCCACCAGACCTTGTGAAAACAGCACCACGTTCAGAAGAGCGATACCCAGATTGAGTGCGACCATCTTTCCTATGCGATGTTTCATGGACGTATCCTCCCTTCTTGACTTGTCTGTCGATGCTATCATCATTTTACTATCCCGCCATCACTTTGTCAACTGCCTTCCCTCCGTTCTCTCCCGGACAAACATCGGTTTTGGCATACTTTTTCTCCCGAATGGTCGAACCAACTGTTCAGGGTGACAGTTTTCCGTCCCTGCGTACCGTTGGGGAGAAATCTTTCTGTTATCACAGGAGACGATGGTACATCTCTATTGCAAACAAGGGGACTTTCATCGGAAAGTCCCCTTGTGATCAAATCTGGAAGGTGGTGAGTGCGTGGGTCGGGCAATGGCGGGCACAGACCGCAAAGTCGGGGCAGTCCTCACATTTGCCGTAGTCGATAACTGCCAGATTGTCTGTGACCTTGATAGCCCCCTGTGGACAGCTCCGCTCACATTTTTTACAGCCAATACAACCGGCTGAACAGCTCTGCCGCACAACCGCCCCCTTCTCCTTATTGCTGCAGGCGACCACTGCGGCAGGACGGGCAGGCACCAGCGTAATGAGCCGGTTCGGACAGGTACGGGTACACATCCCACAGCCAATGCAGCGTGACGCATTGATGCGGGCAACACCGTTGACCAGACAGATCGCATCCTGCGGACAAACAGTCTGACAATCACCAAAGCCCAGACAGCCATAGGGACAGCTTCCTTTTCCGCCGTAAAGCAGTTTGGCTGCCCGACAACTTTTCATTCCTTTGTAGTCCACTTTGTCTTGGGTATGGGTGCAGTCGCCGGAACAGTGCACGACCGCTGTTTTCTTCTCAACAGCGGCACTCGCAACACCTAACAGGTCACCGAGCTGCTGGGCAACGGTGTCCGCTCCCGGCACACACAAGTTGGTGGGCGTATCCGGATGCTCACACAGTGCCTTGGCGTAGCCATCACAGCCTGCATAGCCGCAGGCACCACAATTGGCACCGGGCAGACACTCCCGTATCTTGGGGTACCGCTCGTCCTCCTTAACGGCCATCAATTTGGCAGCGAGCACCAGTCCCGCTCCGCACAGCACTCCAATGATGACGACAGGAATCACTGCCGTCAGAATGGCTTGTAACATACTGCACCTCCGTCAAGAAAACAGGTTTTCGATCACGCCGCCAAATCCCATGAAGGACAGCGAAGTGATCGCTGCGGCAATCAGCGTAATGGGCAGACCTTTGAAACTCTCGGGAATGTCGCTGACCTCCATCGTGGAACGTACCCCCGAAAACA
>CACZZU010000013.1 GCA_902785765.1 uncultured Ruminococcus sp. | reverse complement strand
GGCACCGAGTTTCCGCAGTTTGCGAAAATTGATGTCAACGGCGATAACGCCGACCCGTTGTTTGTGTTTTTGGCAACGGAAAAGCCTTTTGAAGGCTTTGGCAAGGGATTGAAGAATGCGGCTCTCAATAAGTTCGCCAACATGAACAACAAAGCCTTCGGGGAGAAGGCTTATATCAAGTGGAACTTCACCAAATTCTTGGTAGATCGTCAGGGTCAGGTAGTCGCACGTTTTGAACCCACTGTGGATATGGAGGAAGTCAAAAAAGTGGTGACTGCTCTCGTTAACGGCGGATGAACTTCTGATGGAGGGAGGAGCATCGCAGCAGGGCGGGGAAGAAGCTTGTAAAAAACCGCAGAGTTCCACATAAATTCCACATAGATTCCGTTCCGCTTCCAAAAAGGCAGGGTATAATACAGACAACACACAAACACAAGTACCAATACCCGCTGAACATTTTCCCATGTGTGTTGACGACAACGAATAGATATACCATGCAAGGAGGTCATCACTATGTTGAAGAAGACAACTGCTATATTACTCACCCTGTTATTGATCGGTTCTCTCGTAGGCTGTCAACAGTCCGCTGCCGATACCACCGCTTCACTGCCAACGGCACAATCTTCCGATGTTTCAACGCAGACTTCGGACGCAGCGGCCAACCCCTTTGTTTCGGACAGCACCACTTCGGAAGAAACGGCGTCATCGTCTTCGGCAAAAGCCTCGGCTCCTGATAACAGTACGGTGGATGCTTCGGCTGTTCCGCCGAGCGAATCCAGCGGCAACGCCAATGGCTTTGACCCGAACGGGAACCAAGGAAACAGCGGCTTCCAGAAGAATCGTGGCGGTCGTTTTGGTGACAACAGCGACATGACACCGCCTGATATGCCAACAGACGGTAACGGCAGCTTGACGCCGCCGGAGATGCCGGACGGCGACAGCGGCAGCTTTACGCCGCCGGATATGTCAAGTGACAGCGGCAATACTGCCATGCCGTTTGACCGTCAGAATGGCGGCGGCATGAATAACAGTGGTTCCACCAATGTGACATCCACTGTGAGCACCGCATCGCTGCAAGCTTCCGACCTGTTCAGTGACCGTGACCTGACGCAGACGGCTGACACCAGTGAAGCGGTCACCATCCAAGTCAGCAGCGGCAAGACGGAAACGATCACCAAAGCCGGTGTGTATATCCTCAGCGGCACGGCCACGGATTTCACCGTGAAAGTAGCGGCGGACAAAGAAGACAAAGTGCAGTTGGTGCTGGACGGTCTGAATGTCACTAACAGCAGTACGCCGGTCATCTACGTTACTTCGGCAGACAAGTGCTTCATCACAACTACCAGTCAGGAGAGTTCTCTCTCTGTAACAGGTACCTTCACTGCTGACGGCGACACCAACACGGATGCGGTCATCTACTCGAAGGATGACGTTGTATTCAACGGTACCGGCACCCTGACGATCCATTCCGCACAGGGCAACGGCATTTCCGGCAAGGACGATGTCAAGTTCACGGGCGGCACCTACAACATTACCTCCAAGCTCGATAGTGTGGAAGCCAACGATTCCATCCGAATCTATGACGGTACCTTCACCATTGATTCCTCGAAGGATGCCTTCCATAGTGAAGACAGTGATGACGATACGGTCGGCTACCTTTACATTCTGAACGGCACGTTCAACATCAAAGCATCCAGCGATGCGATCCAAGGTGCGACCCTTGTCCAAATTGACGGCGGCACCTTTACGCTGACCAGTCCGGAAGGCATTGAAGGCACCTACATCCGCATCAACGGCGGCAATATCAACATCACCTCCTCCGATGACGGCATCAACGCCACTTACAAGAGCCGTTCCTGCGGCACACCGACCGTTGAGATCAATGATGGCAACCTGACCATCGTGATGGGACAGGGCGATACCGATGCGATTGACGCAAACGGCAATATTATCGTCAACGGCGGCACCATCAACATCACCGCTCAAATGTCTTCCTTCGACTATGACGGCACCGCAGCCTACAACGGCGGCACGATCATTATCAACGGTCAGCAGGTCGATTCCATCCCCCAGTCTATGATGGGCGGCGGAAGAGGCGGCATGGGCAACATGGGCGGCCGTGGCGGTATGGGATGGTGAGACATTGACGGGACATGACAGCGAGTCGTGTGTGGTCTGTTGATCTGCCGCTGACCACCCGACAAGAAACACAACATGACGGCTGACGGATGACTGACCGGATATGCCCACACCGGCGGGTGGCTTTTCAACCGTTTGACGAACCGCTCACCATACGCCAAGGAGTACAAAGCAGCCAGCGGCGTGGTGTATAACAACCGAATGGCCGCACACCGGCGGATATTCTCCCGCACCGACAGAGAACCTTTTGTTTCGGCAAAAGGTTCTTGTCCTATCATGGGTCGCTGCGGCAATGTTTCAGGAGGTTACGATGGCAAAGATACTGATATGTGATGATGAACCGGATATTGTTCAGATGATCGAACGGTATGCCCGACGAGAGGGCTACGATACCGCAGCCGTAGGAGATGGTCGGGAGGCTATCGAACGGTGTCGGCAAGAGGACTTCGACCTCATTATCATGGATGTGATGATGCCGGACACAGATGGCTTTACGGCGTGTAAAAAAATCCACGCCTTCAAAGACATTCCCGTGTTGATGCTGTCGGCACGGGGCACCGAGTACGACAAGCTGTTCGGCTTTGAAGTAGGGGTTGACGACTATGTGACCAAACCATTTTCGCCGAAGGAACTGATGGCACGGGCGGGGGTCATTATCCGCCGCCACCAAGTATCAGCTCCGCAGAAACAACAGCGGCTCGAGGTGGCAGGACTGGCGTTGGACACGCTCGGTCACGAACTCTATGTAGATGGTCAGCGAACCGAACTCACGGCGAAGGAATACGGTTTGCTGCTGTGCCTGTGGCAAAACAAGGGGATCGTCCTGTCCCGTGACAAGCTGCTCGATCAGGTGTGGGGCTATGAATACTTCGGTGATGACCGCACGGTTGACTGGCAGATCAAACTCCTGAGGAATAAGCTTGGACCCTATCGGGACTATATCCACACCATCAGGGGGGTCGGCTATAAATTCGAGGAAGGGTAAGGGCGGCGAGTACGGAATGGTTTGTTCGTCTGGTAAAAGAAGCAGAGCCGATTTTGCCCGATGCTGCACCTGTGGCGTGAACGGGCGGCGGGAATGATAAAGCAGAAAGCTCATTGGCTTTGGACAATGGGCGGTTCACGAGGGAAAACGCTGTCTGCCAAGCGTCAGAAGGTTTCCAAAGGGGGTGTGAAGGTGAGGCGTGTGAAGTCTTTCAAGCTCAAGCTGTGGCTGTACTTTGTGCTGTTTACGGCCATCGTGTTTTCGGTATTATGGCTGCTGCAAACCGTGTTTTTGCAGAGTTTCTATAATGCGATGCTAATTCACAACACCAAATCGGCTGCCCGACAGATCATTGACAACAGCAGTCAGCCGAACATCAACCAACTCATTGACAGCCTGACCCACGACAACGCCTTTTTGGTCTACATCACCGATGCCCAAGGCAACATCTATTACAGTGCCGATGAGTACCGTGAAGAGCATAATCGCCTGCGTCCTTTGCCGGACAGGAACATAGAACAGGATAAGGGAGATGTCTCCTTTTCCTCGGACAAAACAGAGGACGGTCTGACAGATGCCTTACCGACGGAGGGCAAACTGCCGAACGACTTCAAAGGAGACCATCGCTTTGGCGGTTATCGTCCCTTGCCGGCTCAATACAGCAGTTTCCTGCAAAATCTGGCGAACAGTGAGAGCGGTGTGGTGGAATACAGCACCGGCAGCCTGTATGTGTACGGTACCTACATCAACTACTACGGCGAAGACGAGCCGCTCGTTCTTTACATCAGTGTGACGATCGACACGGTGGGGCCTTCTGTCACGATTTTAAGCATCATGTTGGTGTGGGTGACGGTGTTGTCGATCCTGATCGGTTTTGTGCTGTCGTGGTTCATCGCCAAACGCTTCGCCCGACCGGTCGATGATCTGACCCACAAGGCAAAACATCTCGGCGGTGACCACTATTCCGCCGACTACCGCAAAGGTTTCTGCTCGGAGTTGGACGAGTTGAGCGATACCCTCGATACCACCAATGAAAAGCTGCACCAAGCCCGCAGTTTCCAGATGGAACTGATGGCGAACGTGTCGCATGACCTGCGGACACCGCTCACGATGATCAAGGGATATGCCGAAATGATACAGGACATCTCATGGGAGGACGAGGTGCAGTGTCATTCCGATCTGAACGTCATCATCAAAGAAGCCGACCGGCTGACTGCTCTTGTGAATGAGATTTTGGAGTATTCCGAACTGCAAACGGCGGCGGATACCGCTTCCGATTTTGAGCCGGTGCATCTCAGCAGTTTGGTTCAGAGAACCGCTGACAGCTTTTCGGTGCTGTATAAGCCCGACCATCTTGTGTTGGAGCGGGAGATTCAGGAGAATGTCCACGTCATGGGTAATGCCGGTCGTCTGGAACGTGCCTTATACAATCTGCTGGACAACGCTGTGCGGCATACCGGTGACACTAAAACAGTTCGTGTGATTCTGCACACCGAAGCTCATCGTGCCGTGATAGAAGTCACAGACTTCGGCAAAGGCATTCCTCTCGGTGAACAGGAACATATCTGGGACAGATACTATACCTCCCGCCAGCGGGGAGGCAAAGGGGTGTCCGGTTTAGGGCTGGCCATTGTCAAACAAATCGTCACCCTCCACAAAGGCACCTGTTCTGTTCGCAGTATCGAAGGACAGGGCAGCACTTTTATCATTGACTTACCGTTGGCGTGATGAACATGGTACATGAAGATACTCCCTGCACACTGCTGCCGGAAGCCTTCCGGCAGCAGGATGCGGTCACCGTTTTGCGGCACACAAAAAACGTCCCCTTGTCTTGAGAAGACAGGGGGACGTTACTTTTTAGTGAAGGGGGAATGACGAATCGTACAGAAACAAAAACGCTCCTCACTGACGTGAGGAGCGTTTTTGTTTCTGCCGGTGGTGGGACTCGAACCCACACGCCCTTGCGGACAACAGATTTTGAGTCTGTCTCGTCTGCCAATTCCGACACACCGGCGTAGGTCAAACTGCGTGTCCTATTATAGCGTACTTTCTCCCGTTTGTCAAGGGGTGTTTGCAAAAAAATTCAGGTCAGAGGGGTGGGTTGCTGACGAAGGTCAAACGCACGTTTGACCTTTTCTTGACCTCTTTCTGACCCTGCGGCGATAGAAAAAACGAGAAAAAAAAAGAAAACAAGAGGATGAGAGAGTATTCTTTGCGGCACGTCCGGAAAACAGGAGAAATTTGACCTATATTGACTTTGACCTTTTCTGACTTTCGGACTATAATAGACTCACAAGGTCAGGAAAGGTCAGAGAAAAGACCGAGAGGTCAAAGGAACTGATCGATAGAAGGAATGAACCGCAAGGGCAAAACAAACCGATCACCTGACCGGTACAGACGCACCGCAGAGCGGTGAGAGAACGAAGGTGACAACGATGAAGATGAGTGACATTGTCGCACGGTACATCATTGATATGCTGAATGCGTGTGACGGCAACGCCGAAATCCAGCGGAACGAACTGGCAGGCACACTGGGCTGTGTACCAAGTCAGATCAACTATGTGATTTCGTCAAGATTCACGCCCGAACAGGGGTATATTGTAGAGAGCCGAAGAGGGGGCGGCGGTTATATCAAGATCACCCGCATCACGACTGATCGGCGTATTGCGATCATGCACGTTGTCAATACGATCGGCGACAGTATCTCGGCGGCATCCGCCGCCACCATTCTGGAGAATATGGCTGAACGGGGGATGCTGGACAGACGCGAAAAGGTGCTGATCCTGTCTGCCCTGTCCGATCAGGCGTATAAAGATGTGCCGCAAGGCGTTCGGGATGCTTTACGGGCGTCGGTGATGAAAAATATGCTGGCGACCGTTGTAGTACTGCCGCATTAGCGTTGTCGAAACGAGAGGAAACCGATCTGACGACACGGTATCTAAATAAAAGGAGGAGATTCTATGTTGTGTCAATCCTGTGAAAAGAGACAAGCAACCACCCACATCAAGACGATCGTGAACGGCGAATTGAAAGAGTACCGCCTGTGCAGCGATTGTGCAAAGAAATATGGCTACACGTCCTTCTTGGGCGATGTTGGCTTTGACCTTGATAAGCTGTTTGGCAGCTTTATGGAAGGAATCGGTCATAGCGGCCGTGTACAGAAACGCTGTCAGTGCTGCGGCAGCAGCTTTGAAGATATTGCCAAGAGCGGCAAAGTCGGCTGTGCCGAGTGCTACGATACCTTCTATGAGGAACTGCTGCCCTCCATCCGCCGTATTCACGGACGCACTTCCCATACCGGTAAGCTGGCACACTCTGCCGGTGCCGGTGTAAAACTCCGCAGCGAGATCGCCAGATGCCGCAGCGAACTGGAACAAGCCATCAAGGCACAGGAGTTTGAGAAAGCCGCCGAACTGCGTGACCATATCCGTGAGTTGGAAAAAAGCAGCGAAGCCCATGACGTGAACGGAAGAAAGGAGTGATCGTGATGACGACCAAGAAATATACCGATCTGAAAGATGTCAGCGATGTGGTCATCAGTACCCGCATCCGGTTTGCCCGTAACTTGAGGGAATATCCGTTCCCGTGCCGTTTGAGCGAAGAAAAGAAGCGGAAGGTCGCTTCTATTGTGAAGGAAGTTGTTCTGGACGGTCATTCCGCCATCTCCGACCGTTTCCGTTACATTCAGATGTCCGAACTGACACAGGAAGAAGCGGTGTCGTTGGTGGAACGTCACCTCGTCAGTCCGGAATTCATCTCTGACCGACAGGGCAGAGGGCTGCTGCTGTTGGATGATGAGTCCGTCAGCATTATGATCAACGAAGAAGATCATGTTCGGATTCAGGTCATCCAATCCGGTATGCAGCTGGAGGAAGCTTTCTCGCTGGCGGATAAGATCGACACCCTGTTGGATGAGCGTCTGGATTTCGCCTTTAACGAGAAGTTAGGGTACCTGACGCAGTGCCCGACCAATATCGGTACCGGTATGCGTGCCTCCCTGATGCTGCACTTGCCGGCTTTGCAGGAAAGTGGTGCGATGGGCAAAATTGCCGGTTCCCTCTCGAAACTGGGAATCGTGGTACGGGGTATGTACGGCGAAGGGTCCGATCCGTTCGGTGCGATCTATCAGCTCTCTAATCAGGTGACGCTGGGCATCACCGAACAAGAGGCGATCAAGAATCTGCGGGATATTGCCCTGCAGTTGGTCGTACAGGAACGCAACGCCCGTGAGAAGCTGTCGGATAACCTCAACGTGCTGGACGATATTTACCGTTCTTATGGTATCCTGATGTATGCCAAGCTTGTCAGCAACAGCGAGTGCATGAAGCTGTTGTCGAACGTGCGTTTCGGCACAGCGATGGGCTTGTTCGATGTGGATTTCGACATCCTGAACCGTCTGGTGATGGAGATACAGCCTGCTACCTTGATGAAAAATGTCGGCAAGAAACTGACACCGGCAGAACGCGATCATATCCGTGCCGAGCTGGTGAAGACAGCTCTCCGCCAGAAAAAGATCCCTGCCAACCGGAGACTGGAAAACAGTGAACAGGGAACAGGTGACCGTGAGCAGTGATGCAGTCGGAAAACCTTTGCTGCGAAGAAAGAACCGCCATGGCGGGCAGAGAAGTATGTCGTTTGTGACACAGCGGAGGGCTTTTGCCCCGAAGAATATTGTGATACAGGCGGGGAACTTTTGTGGTTCCCCTGCCTGATGAGAAAAAGGAGGAAAGAAGTATGAGTATGTATCAATTCAATGGTTTCACCGAGAAGGCCAATCACGCCGTCAATCTGGCAATTCAATCTGCCGAGTCTTTCGGACACACTTATATCGGCAGTGAACATATCCTTTTGGGACTGCTGAAAAACGAAGACGGTGCCGGTTATACGGTACTGGAGCAATGCGGTGCTTCCGCCGAGAAGCTGTCCGATCTGATCGAACAGGAGATCGGCACAGGCGAACCGACTCGCTTGAGTCCGAGTGACTTTACGCCGCGTACCAAGCGTGTCCTGCAAAATGCTCTGCGGCAGGCGGCAGGGATGGGACACGGCTATGTCGGTACGGAACATTTGCTGGGAGCCCTGCTGTATGATTCCTCCAGCTATGCGGTTCGTTTTCTGGAGGAAATGGGTGTTCACATGAATGATGTTGTCCGCCGTCTGAACGACCTGTTCGGGGAAAATTCGATGGGGGAAGCACCCGACGATGCCGAACCGACACCATCCTCTTCTCCTGTTGGCAAGAAGCACGGAGCCACCAAAACGCTCGATCAATACGGCCGTGACCTGACAGAAGCGGCCCGCAAGGGAGAGATCGACCCCGTTATCGGTCGGCAGGAAGAGATTGACCGTATCATTCAGATCCTCTCCCGCCGCACCAAAAACAACCCCTGCCTGATTGGTGAACCAGGTGTCGGTAAAACGGCGGTGGTGGAAGGGCTTGCCCTCAAGATCATCGAGGGAAATGTACCGGAGCCGCTGAAAGACAAGCGGATCATCGCTCTCGACCTGACCGGTATGATCGCCGGTACCAAGTACCGCGGAGAGTTTGAGGACAGGATCAGCAAAGCAATTGAGGAAGTCAAGAAGGCGGGTAACGTCATCCTCTTCATCGATGAACTGCACACCATTATTGGTGCCGGTTCTGCTGAAGGTTCCGCCGATACCGCCAATATCCTCAAGCCTTCATTGGCAAGAGGGGACTTTCAGGTGATCGGTGCTACGACCATCAATGAATATCGCAAGTACATCGAAAAGGATGCCGCTCTGGAACGCCGTTTTCAGCCCGTGACCGTAGGTGAACCGAGCGAGGAAGAAGCGGTGGAGATTCTCAAGGGACTGCGTGACCGCTACGAAGCCCATCACAAGGTGCGTATTCCTGATGAAGCGATTCAAGCGGCCGTGAAGCTGTCTTCCCGCTATATTGCCGACCGTTTCCTGCCGGATAAGGCCATTGACCTCATTGACGAAGCGGCCTCTCGTGTCCGTTTAAGGGTGCATACCGCTCCCGATGATCTGCAGGAGATTGAGAACCGCCTGAAAGCCTTGCAGCAGGAAAAGGAAGAGGCTGTCAACAGCCAAGACTTTGAACGTGCCGCCCAGTTGAGAGATCAGGAGAAAGCCCTCCGTGATGAACGCAGCAGCAAAAAAGCGGCATGGGAGAAACAGCAGGGAGAGCACAGCGGTGAAGTGACGCCGGAAGATGTAGCTCGTATCGTGTCCGGTTGGACGGGTGTACCGGTTGTACAACTGACAGAAGAGGAGAGTACGCGTCTGCTGCGTCTGGAAGATACGCTGCATCAGCGTATCATCGGTCAGGATGAAGCCGTTTCCGCCGTATCGAAAGCCATTCGCCGAGGCCGTGTTGGTCTGAAAGACCCCAATCGTCCGATCGGTTCCTTCATTTTCCTCGGTCCTACCGGTGTGGGCAAAACCGAATTGTGCAAGGCACTGGCACAAGCAATGTTTGGTGACGAAAATGCGATGATCCGCTTCGATATGTCCGAGTATATGGAGAAGCATACCGTCTCAAAACTCATCGGTTCTCCTCCGGGTTATGTTGGCTATGACGAGGGAGGGCAGCTGACAGAAGCCGTTCGCAGAAGACCTTATGCGGTACTGCTCTTTGATGAGATCGAGAAGGCTCACCCCGATGTTTTCAATATGCTGCTGCAGATTCTGGATGATGGACGTCTGACCGATTCACAGGGACGACACGTCAATTTCCGCAACACCATCATCATTATGACCTCCAATGTCGGTGCCCGACTCATTACCGAAAAGCAGTCTTCGCTGGGGTTCTTTGGCGGAGAAGACAGCCCGCAGAACGATGACACAAAGATCCGTGAAGCGGTATTGTCCGAACTCAAGAAGGTCTTCAAGCCGGAGTTCCTCAACCGTGTGGATGACACGATCGTCTTCCATAAGCTGACCACAGAGGACATCGCCAAAATTGCCGCCAACCTGTTGACGTCCCTCCAGCTTCGTCTGAAAGACCTTGACATCGAAGCGACCTTCACCGAAGCCGCTGTGAAAGCCGTTGCCGAAGCCGGTTTTGATGAAGTGTATGGTGCCAGACCACTCAAGAGAGCCATCCAGTCACACATAGAGGATGCGATATCCGAGAAGATACTGGACGGCAGTATCCAAAAAGGCGACCGCATTGTGGGCGACTATCAGGAGGGTCACTACACCTTTACCCGTGAGCAGTGAATGTGGCGGACAGCTTTTCTACGCTCATAAGAGATCACAACAGCCCCACAGCCTGTCAAAGGCTGTGGGGCTGTTGTTGGTTATGGCGTGGGCAGGCGTTTGACAGGAAGTAAAACAGGCTGACCGCCTCTTTTTAGCCAAAGACAGGACTTGCTGTCCCGCTTGAAGCAAATTCTTCAGCGGTTTTAGGAAAGGGGTGCGGGGAATAACCCTTTTTCCGCCGGAAAAGGGTTTTCCCCGTGTAACTGCCCCGACAAAATTGATTTCCGTGGAAGTGGTACACGCCGCCTTGACAGTGGGACAGAAATTTGGTATAGTGTAGGGGAAATGAGTCTGCCTTGTGCGGTGCGAAAGCCGAAAGGCCGGTAGGTAATTGGGAATCCGGTGAAAATCCGGAGCAACCGTCATTACCGTGAGCGGCAATATCCGTATCGCCGTGAGCCGGAATACTTCCGCACAGGGAAGGTACGCATCTTGGACGAAGAAGAAGTGCAGCCGATCTACCGACTTTCAGAGAGCTTGTGTCACAAAACAGACACAGGCTTGTTTGTGTCGGGCAGGTCTGTTGTGCTTTCTTTGTTTGTGCGAGGAAGGCACTTTTTTTGTAGGAGGAAGGCACCATGGTACCGAACAGCAAGCAGGCATTGGCCGTCCGTATGCTGCGGGAAAAAGCCGCCGAACAGGCAAGACTGCCGAAACGCAGTGACTTTTCCGGCGATGAGGTCTGCTTCATCAAACAAAAGCTGGGACCATGGCCGCGTGCCCTGGAAGCGGCTGGACTCAAAGAGCCGCCGCCGATTTCTGCCAAAGACAAGAGCCGTTTGAAACGGGAAAGACGCCGTCAGCTTCGCAAGCAGCAAAAAAAAGCTTCGTCCGACACCACATGAAAGGAAGTCTTTTGGATGAAAAAGCACACACAACTTCTGGCGGTTTTGACCGCAGCGGCCGTGGGCAGTTCACTGCTGTCTGTGACCGTGGCGGCAGCACCGCAGGATGACCAGCCGCAAGTCCGTTTGGTGATCGAAAACACGACCCTGACGGGCGATGAGGGAGCAGATTGGACAGGCACACTGGTGGACGAATGGGTCGACATTGACGAGGACAGCACGGCAGCAGGTATTTTCCTGACGGTTCTGGAACGTCATCAATACACCCAACAGGGAGCCGATGTGGACTACATCACCGAGATCAACGGTTTGTCAGCCGAAGATGGCGGTACAATGGGCGGGTGGATGATCTGTCTGGATGACTGGATCACGGACGAGGGGCTATCCGCCTACACCGTTCGTTCCGGCAAACTGGAAGACGGCGATACATTGACTTTCCGTTATAGCTGCAGCTGGGGAGCCGATCTGGGGTATGACTGGTCGGGAAATGATACCAGCCTGTCAGCGGTGAGTTTTAGTGTGGGTGAGCTGTCACCAGAGCTGTCCGCCGATACGTTCGACTATGTTCTCACCCTTCCGGAAGGAACGGAAACGGTGACCGTACAGCCCACAGTGGGGAACAAAGCCTATCGTGCGAAAATCTACAAGAATGTCTACACGCCTGCTGAAAAGGGAACCGACTACAAGTCCGGACAGCCCATCGAAGTGACGGACGGCGATACGCTTGTGATTGGTGTTGCCAATGCCGCCTGGATGCAGAACAATTACAACCAAGCGGTGGAAAGTGTGTACCGTTTTCAGGTCAATGAGGCACTCGCTCCCATCGACACGCAGGTACAGGCAGCGGAAAGCCTGATCGCGGCCATCGGAACCGTCACGCCGGACAGTCGGAGTGCCATTGAAACGGCGAGACGTTATGTGGATGCTCTCTCGGCAGAACAGCAGGGACAAGTCAGCAACCTTTCGGTTCTTGTGCAGGCGGAAGCGGCTTATGCCGCCCTGATGGAGGACACGGCTCTGCTGCCTGTCGAAGAACTGCGGCAGCGTTACACACAGACGCTTCAAGACAGCCCTGTTTATGGCAACGAGTGGGACATTATCAACCTCTGCCGATTCGGTCTGGCGGAGGATGGCATCCGTGAGCACTACTGCGACAGTGTTCGGCAAGCCCTTGAAGAAACCGGCAGTGCCGTATTCAGCCGTACCCGTTCTACGGTCAATGCGGGTGTGGTGACGGCGTTGACCGCCTGCGGTGTAGATGCTGCCGATTTTTACGGCTATGACCTGACCGCTCCGCTGTGTGAGGCAGAATACGTCCAAAAGCAGGGACTCAACGGTGTCGTTTATGCCTTGCTGGCATTGGATACCCATGATTATGCGGCCGATACGGCTATTCGTGAGACGTTTTTGTCGGTGATCCTGAACGCCCAGGAGCCGGATGGCGGCTGGACGATCGATACATGGTCGGGGGTCGAAGACGGTTCTGACGCCGACATGACGGCGATGGTGCTGCAGGCACTCGCACCGTATGCGGCCACGCACGAAACTGTACAGACCGCCGTGAACAAGGCGTTGACCTTCCTGTCCGACAATATGAATGACAAGGGGCAGCTCCGTTCTTACGGCTACTATGACTGCGAGAGCGGTGCCCAGACGCTGATCGCTTTGTGTGCGTTGGGGATTGACCCGACAGCAGACGAGCGGTTTATGGTCAATGACCGCACCGTCTACGCAGGACTTCTGTCCTTCTTCCACGAAGACAGCAGCGGTTTTTCACACTTCGAGGACAGCGAGAGCAACTACTTGTCGACCTATCAGGGCTATGCGGCGGCGGCAGCCTATGACCGCTTCTGCAGTGGCTTGACCGCTTACTTTGACATGAGCGATGTGACGCTGACGGTCATGCGGGAAGAAACTTCCCAGCCGCAGGAGGACAGCACAGTGCCGTCCTCTCGACCGGCGGTGGTTTCCGAACCTTCACAGACGGCATCATCGGTACCGATGATCGACCAGCCAAGCGATACGGTGCGTACCGGAGCTTCTTCTCCGCTGTATGTGCTGTGCGGCGTTCTGCTGTCCTCTGCGGTTCTGGTACTGCTTTTCAGGAAAAAACGCACAGCCGCATGAGGCTTTTTGACCGATGGTCTTGATGGGCGTGTTCACTCGGTAAGACATACGATGGAAGACCTTCGTAAAACGCTGCCGCTGCTTATCGGGACGGTACGCAGCCCCACGAATTGTTTTCCGCTGACATTTCACTGCCGGGAGGGGAAGATATGTTGTCCTTCTTACGAAAACATCGCAAACACTTGTTGGTGACGGCGGTGATCTTGCTGGTGCTGACCGCCGCTTATCTCTTCACCGAAAAACCGTCTTCGCCGCCGGACGTGACTTCCGTGGATACGGCTGTGTCGCCGTTGGAGGGGGTATCTTCTGCTGTATCGGAAGTTTCCCGTCCGGAGCAGGTGCCGGAAGAAACACGGCAGCCTGACCCTTCTGCGGCTGCCGCGGTCACGTCTGCTGTTTCGGAGAAGACGGCGGACAGTTCCGTGACTTCGGAAGTGTCATCACCGACAGATCCTTCCGGCACGGAGTATGTGCCGGAGGAAGTTTCTGCGCCGGAGGAAGTTTCTGTACCGGAGGAAGTTTCTGTACCGGAGGAAGTGCCGGTTGTGCCGAAGGCAGAAGTATCTGAAAAGGTGCCGGCGGTGTCACGGGTCGAGGTATCCCGTGTGTCTGATGTGCCGGAAGGAGGAAAGACATCGGAAGCAAACGTGTCCGAGGAGGTATCGTTGGTGTCACGGGCGGAACCGTCCAGCGAATCATCGGTCGTGCCGCCTGTGGAAGTGTCCGGGGACATCTCGTCAGAAGTATCGGTGCCGTTCACCTGTCAGTTGGCTATTTCTTGTGCGACCCTGACGAACAGGGTACAGGACTTGCCGCCCAACAAGCAGTTCCTTGTGCCGGAAGACGGTGTTTTGCTGTCACCGTGTACGGTCGCGATAGAAGAAGGGGAGAGTGTCTTTGACGTAACAAAACGAGTCTGTCGGGAGCGGCGGATCCCCTTCGAGTTTACGATGACGCCCCTCTACCATACCGCTTACATTGAGGGGCTGTGCAATTTGTACGAGTTCGACTGCGGCAGTGCGTCCGGTTGGGTGTACACGGTCAATGACGTACAGCCGGGCGTTGGCTGCTCGGACTATGCTGTCCATGACGGCGATGTTATTATCTGGCACTATACCTGTGCTCTTGGCAGCGATATTGTGCCGACTTGATACGGCATGACAACGGAGGTGATGTGTATGTCGTCCCATGCGTTGGCAAGCTATCACCCTGCCGTGCAGCTTGGCTATTTTGTGCCGGTCCTGTTGTGTACGATGTGGATACAGCATCCGGTCGTTCTGCTGATGGCACTGGTGTGTGCGTTGTTGACCGTGCTTTGTCTCGGACGCAAAAACGCCCGTAAGACGGTGCTGTGTGTGGCAGTGCCGTCCGCTTTTCTGGTGGCGGTGCTGAACCCGCTGTTCAATCATGCGGGCATGACGATCTTGTGCTACTGGCCGGACGGTAATCCGCTGACGTTGGAATCCATTTTGTACGGCGGTATGGCGGGATGCCTGTTTTCCTGCGTCTTGCTGTGGTGCGTGTATCTGCGGTATACGTTTTCTGTGGAGGGGGTACTCTATCTGTTTGGCAGGGTATCGCCCAAAATGAGCCTGCTGCTGTCGATGACGCTGCGTTTCTTTCCGACGCTGGCGGAACAATGGCGGCGGCTTCGCACGGCACAGCACGGTCTGGGCAAAGATATTGACCAAGGTTCCCTCCGACAGCGAGGAAAAAATCTGCTCCGCCTGCTGTCATGTCTGATCGGCTTATCGCTGGAAAACAGCATACAGACAGCGGATTCGCTGAAAAGCCGCGGCTATGGACTCACCCGCCGCACCGCCTTTTCCCGATACCGTTGGGAACGGCGGGATACGTTGCTGCTGTCTGTCATCGTACTGTGCAGTGGGATAATCGCAGCGGTGATGTGTTTCACGGACCGACTGGATTTTTACTACTTTCCGGCGGTCACGCCGCTGACCTTTCAGCCGCTGGATGGTCTGACGGATGCGGCGTTTTTGGCGCTGTATAGTCTGCCGCTCGTTTTACAGGGAAAGGAGGTGGCAGCATGGCATGCTTCACGGTCGAAGATTTGAGCTTTCGCTACGCCGGAGCCAGACATCAGGCATTGTGTGACCTGTCTTTTTCGGTGGAGGAAGGGGCGTTTGTGACGGTCTGCGGCTTATCCGGCTGTGGAAAAAGCACCCTGCTGCGGCAGTTCAAAAGCTGTTTGCAGCCTTTCGGGGAGCAGCGTGGGCGTATCTTGTACCATGGGCGTCCCCTTTCGGAGGTGCCGCTCGAAGAACAGGCCGCTGCGATTGGCTTTGTACAGCAATCGCCTGAACATCAGTCTGTCACCGACAAGGTGTGGCACGAACTGGCATTCGGTCTGGAAAGTCTCGGACAGCCTTCTGCGGTGATACGTCAGCGGGTAGCGGAAACCGCTGCCTTTTTCGGGATGGAAGGGTGGTATGAACGTGCGGTCAGCACGCTTTCCGGCGGACAGAAGCAGCTGCTTCATCTGGCTTCGGTCATGGTTTTGCAGCCTGCGGTGCTGATTCTGGACGAACCCACTGCCCAGTTAGACCCCATCGCTGCACAGGAATGGATCGGGTGGCTGCGGCGGATCAACACGGAGTTGGGCACCACCATTCTCTTGAGTGAGCACCATCTTGAGGAGGTCTATGCGTTCAGCGACCATATTCTGGTACTGTCCGAAGGACGTTTACTGTCCGATGCGGCTCCGCAGGCGACAGGAGAGACTTTGTACCGTTCCCGTCACGCGATGTTTTTGTCGCTGCCGTCTCCGACCCGCCTGTTTGAATGGCTGCCGCATAAGGACGAAGAAGTGCCGCCGCTTTCGGTCGCACAGGGAAGAGCATGGCTGAAAGACTATCTTGCCGTCCATCCGCTTTCAACGGAGAAAAGGATACCTGTGTCCGCAGCCGCCATGGAAGTGTCCCGCTCTGACGAGATTTCCTGTGCCGACCAAGGGGGGGAGGTACGCCGGAAAACTGCGTTCCGTTCTTGTCGGGACGTGTGGTTCCGCTACGAGAAGAATACGCCCGATGTGCTGAAAGGCTGTTCGCTCACGCTGTATCCGGGAGAACTGCTGACGATACTCGGCGGCAACGGAGCGGGCAAAACGACTTTGCTGACGTTGTTAGCCGGCTGTCAAAAGCCCTGCCGGGGACAGTTTTTCCAAGAGGGCAAGCGGATGCCGCAGCGGGACAAGGCTTTTGGTGATACCGCACTCCTGCCGCAGGATCCGAAAACGCTGTTCGTTCGTTCTACGGTAAGAGAAGACTTGTGTGAGATGCTCACCGACAGCGGCTGGACGGCAGAGGAACAGGCGGAACGTCTGCGGGAAGTTGCTGCCCTGTGCGGCATTGATTCGCTGCTCTCACAGCACCCTTATGACTTGTCCGGCGGAGAACAGCAAAAGGCAGCGTTAGCCAAAGTCTTGCTGACCCGTCCCAAGCTGCTGCTGCTCGATGAACCTACCAAGGGATTGGATGCTGCTTATCGGCTCCGATTGGTGCGGATACTCCGACAGTTGACTGCCCAAGGGACAACGGTGGTGGCGGTGAGCCATGACATCGAATTTTGTGCCGCCCACGCAGACCGATGTGCTCTGTTATTCGATGGACAGATCGTCAGCGAAGGTCCTCCCCGGACATTTTTTGCCGCCAATCATCTCTACACCACGGCGGTTCGCCGGATGACAAAGGGATTGCTGGAACAAACCGTGACGGTGAACGATGTGTTGTCGATGTTAGGCGTCCCCAAAGGGGAAGACACATACCTCCCTCCGGATGATGACCCACCGGAAGATATATTGCCGCCGCAGGACAATAAACGGCCGCCCGCCCGTTCTTCTTCCGCCGTCAGACAACAGCGGTATGCGGTTGTGGGAAAACGGCTGGGCGGCTGGTTCCTGCGGGGCGGACTGTTGGTGGTCTGTGTACTGTCACTGCTGTGCAGTGCCGGATGGATAAAGCTGTCGCTGCTGTCGGAACAGCCGGCGGTCAGCTATATACTGCTGTTTGCTTCGGCCATGGGATGGCTGTTTGTCTCCGTGAAGGGCAAACGCCCTTTGCCGGTGGCAGCGTCACCGCCGTCCCGTTTATCGGCCGGTGTCGCAGCGGTGACCGTCTTCGGTGTGATTCCGCTGACCGTGACACTGGGTTTTTGGCTGCTGGAGGATACGAAGTACCTGTTCCTCTCACTGTTGGTACTGCTGGAAAGCACCCTGCCGTTCTTTTGGCTGTTCGAGAAACGGAAAGTACAGACCCGTGAACTGGTGCTGATAGCCGTACTGTGTGCCGTATGTGCGGGTGGCAGAGCCTTGTTCTATATGCTGCCCGCCTGCAAGCCCATGATGGCTCTGGTGATTTTGTCAGCAGTCGCACTGGGCGGCGAAAGCGGCTTTCTTATCGGTTCGACAGCGATGTTGGTGTCCAACTTTTTCTTCGGACAAGGGCTATGGACACCGTGGCAGATGATGGCGATGGGGTTGGTGGGCTATGTGGCAGGTCTGTTGTTTCATCGGCAGCGTTTGCCTGCTACACGGGCAACGGTGGCAGTGTACGGTTTTTTGGCGGCTATTCTGCTGTATGGCGGTCTGATGAATCCCACGACCCTTTTACTGTCCCGCAGTCCGCTGACATGGCCGGCGTTGGTGTCTGTTTATGCAGTCGGTCTGCCGTCCGATACGGTCCATGCTGTCGCTACGGCACTTTTCCTGTATTATGGTGCCGAACCGCTTCTTGGCAGGATGGAGCGTATCCAAAAAAAGTACGGGCTTCTGCGATAAAAAAACCAGAAAAGTCAGGTTTTTGATATTTTCAATCCGTCTCCGGTGTGGTATAATAAGTCTACCACATCGGAGATAATTTTACATGGAAGAATGAGGTGAACCCCATGTTGTTTCTACAATACTCAAAATGCAGTACATGCCGCAAAGCAAAACAATGGCTGGATGACCACGCCCTGCTCTATACCGACCGACCGATCAAAGAGCAGCCTCCTACCGCAGAGGAACTGACGCTCTGGTACCGACAAAGTGGTTTGCCGCTGAAACGCTTTTTCAATACCAGCGGTCTTCTCTATCGAGCGATGCAGCTCAAGGATAAACTGCCGGCCATGACCGAAGAAGAACAACTGCAGCTGCTGGCTTCAGACGGAATGTTGGTGAAACGGCCGCTGCTCGTGACAGACAGCACCGTTCTGGTCGGTTTCCGTCCCGCCGACTGGGAGAAGGCACTTCTGAACGGTTGAGCAGGAGGAAAGCATGAGAGATTTTTTACCAATCACACGAGAAGAAATGCAGCGGCGAGGGTGGGATGCGGTGGACTTTGCCTTCGTTATCGGGGATGCGTATGTTGACCACCCCTCTTTCGGACCTGCCATCATTAGTCGGGTGCTGGAGGCCGCCGGTTACCGTATCGGCATGATCCCGCAGCCCGACTGGAAAGACCCCGACAGCATCAATGTCTTTGGCGAGCCGCGTCTCGGCTTTCTGGTCTGTGCGGGCAACATGGACTCGATGGTGAACCATTACAGCGTATCCAAGAAACGCCGTAGCAAAGACTTCTACACACCCGGCGGCGTGATGGGCAAACGTCCCGACCACGCAACGGTCGTTTACGGGAACCTCATCCGGCGGTCTTATCCGCATAAGCCGATGATTATTGGCGGCATTGAAGCCAGTCTGCGGCGTATGGCACACTATGACTACTGGGACGATACCCTCAAGCGATCTATCCTGCTGGACGCACAAGCCGATCTGCTGGCCTTTGGCATGGGGGAGCGGTCGATGGTCGCTGTCGCCGATGCCCTGAACAGTGGGATTCCCGTCAAGGACATCACTTTCATTCCCGGAACGGTCTATAAGACCAAAACGCTTGACGGTTTGAACAGCGATGCGGTCGTCCTGCCGTCTTACCGTGAACTCAAAGCCGACAAGCTGCAGTATGCCCGCAGCTTTTATATCCAGTACACCAATACCGACCCGTTCTCCGGCAAGGTACTGTGTGAACCGTATGAGGATGGTTATGTCGTCCAGAACCCGATGGCCAAACCCCTGACGCAGGAAGAAATGGACAAGGTATATGCCCTGCCCTATATGCGGACGTACCATCCCTGCTACGAACCCTACGGCGGAATTGACGCCATCAAGGAAGTCAAGTTCAGTCTCATCAGTAACCGCGGCTGTTTTGGCGGATGCAGTTTTTGTGCCCTGACATTCCATCAAGGGCGGATCATCCAGACCCGCAGCCATGAATCCATTTTAGCCGAGGCGAAGGAGATTATCCAAGACCCTGATTTCAAGGGTTACATCCACGATGTAGGCGGTCCCACGGCCAATTTCCGCCGTCCCGCCTGTGACAAGCAGCTCACGCATGGTGCCTGTCCGAACAAACAATGTTTGTTCCCGAAGCCCTGTGCCAATCTGAAAGTCGATCACACCGACTATCTTGCGTTGCTCCGCAAGCTGCGGGCTTTGCCGGGCGTCAAAAAGGTTTTCATCCGTTCGGGCATCCGCTTTGACTATATCATGGCCGACCCCGATGACACTTTCCTGCGGGAAATGTGTGCCTACCACGTCAGCGGACAGCTTAAAGTCGCTCCCGAACACGTTGCCGATGCGGTGCTGTCCAAACTGGGCAAGCCGTCCAACAGCGTGTACCAAGCCTTTTGCCGGAAGTATGAGCGTATCAACCGTGCTCTTGGCAAAGAGCAGTATCTGGTGCCGTACCTGATGTCCTCGCACCCCGGTTCCACCTTGAAAGAAGCCATCGCCCTAGCAGAATATCTGCGGGATATTGGCTGCAGCCCCGAACAGGTGCAGGACTTCTACCCGACGCCTTCGACCATCTCGACTTGTATGTACTATACCGGTGTTGACCCGCGTACCATGGAACCGGTGTATGTTGCCCATAACCCGCACGAAAAGGCGATGCAGAGAGCCTTGATCCAGTACAAAAACCCCAAGAACTACGATCTCGTCCATGAAGCCCTTGTCACGGCACACCGTACCGATCTGATCGGCTTCGAGAAGAAGTGCCTGATTCGTCCCCGGGGCAAGTCGGTATCCTCCGGCACCAAGCCACAGCGTCCGCTGACCGAGGAAGAAAAGAAGTACGGCATCTCCTTCGAGACGTATGACCGCATCCGCCAAGCGGCGGAAAACACCCGTTCCTCTTCTGGCCGTTCCTCCCCCAAACGTACCAAAAAGCCCAAAAACAATCCCAAAAAATCCGATCAAAGGAGGTGAGTGGAATGTCAATGCTGTGGATATGGATCGCAGTGATCGTTATCGCCGTTATACTGGAAGCAACTTCACCAATACAGTTAGTTTCCATTTGGGCAGCCGTAGGCGGTCTGGTCGCCTTGCTGCTGTGTTTCTGTAACGTCTCCATCTGGATACAGGTCATCGTATTCTTTGCCGTTACGCTGCTGATGATCGCTCTGACACGCCCACTGGCCAAGAAGATGACCAACTTCAAAAAGACCCCGACCAATGCCGATCGGAATATCGGCAAATGCGGCAAGGTCACCAAGATCGTTGACGAGGAACTGGGCATTTTCCGTGTTCGTGTCGAAAACAATGACTGGTCGGCTGTCACCGAAGATAAAAAAGTGCCGCCGGTCGGTGCGGAGATCACGGTCCTGCGTATCGAAGGCGTGAAGCTGATCGTCAAACCTGTCAGCCAGCCGTCTTTGACAAAGGTATGAACTGCCCATGCAGTTACCCACATTTTTCATTACTGACAAGAAAAGAGGTCATTCACTATGTCACCCGTTTTGATTGCTTTGATTATTGTTTTGGCACTGGTCGTGCTGATTCTTATTTCCAACATCAAGGTCGTCCCGCAGGCGAATGCCTATGTTATCGAGCGTTTTGGCGTGTACTATACCACATGGCATACGGGTATTCATGTAAAGGTGCCCTTCATGGATCGTATCGCCCGCAAAGTTTCCCTCAAGGAACAGGTCGTGGACTTTGAGCCGCAGTCCGTTATCACCCGTGATAACGTCTCCATGCAGATCGACACGGTCGTATACTATCAGATCACCGACTCCAAGCTGTATGCCTACGGTGTAGAGCGTCCCATCATGGCCATCGAGACATTGTGTGCCACAACGCTGCGTAACATCATCGGCGAACTGGAACTGGATAACACCCTGACATCCCGTGACAAGATCAACGAGCGTATCCGTGAAATCCTCGACGAAGCAACGGATGCGTGGGGCATCAAGGTTAAGCGTGTGGAGCTGAAAAACATCCTGCCGCCCCGTGAAATCCAGATCGCCATGGAGAAGCAGATGAAAGCCGAGCGTGAACGCCGTGCCAGAATCCTGGATGCCGAAGGTGAGAAGACCAGTCAGATTCTTGTAGCCGAAGGTCACAAAGAAGCAGCTATTCTCCGTGCGGAAGCCATCAAAGAAACCAAAATTCGTGAAGCACAGGGTGAAGCGGAGGCAATTATCGCTGTACAGACAGCATTTGCGGACAGCTTGAAAATGTTGAATGCTGCCGCTCCTTCCGACCGTGTTATCGCTCTGAAGAGTCTGGAAACCTTCGCACAGGTGGCTGACGGTCGTGCTACTAAAATCATCATCCCCTCTGATATTCAGAACATGGCGGGTCTGGCGACCGTCCTGAAAGAATTGGTTGTGGACGGCAACGTGGATCATACGCCGAAACAGCCGTCCGGTGACACAACAGTCACCACCACAGCGTCTTCCTCCGCTGCCGCAAGACCCGCTTCTGCCGCCACGAATCCGGTTCTGCCGTCAACACCGGGCGGTAACTTCGGTACCGGCTTTGCCGGTTCGGTGAATACCAACGTCACCCCTGCGGTCAATGCACAGGAGCAGCTTCGCAGCCGTGCCCGTCAAGCTCTTGAAAACAACAGAAGATGATCGTCCCGTTCGCTGACTGTTGACGATCTTGCAGCGGATACGGTTATGTGACACACTTAACAAGGCACATCACAAGGAATCTTTCCTTGTGATGTGCCTTGATTTGTCGCTTTTTGACTTTTTCTGCTGGTTTCCATGCTGAAGATAAGAGGAGTTTTCGCCGCTATCACCAGAGGAAGATGTCACCGCCTGAACGTGGTCGATCTGACGCAGATACACAGTAATATAACCGAGGCGGTCAGCAGGAGTATCAGGAAGGGAATGTGGTTGGAGGCTCCGGTTGCCGGCATGGAAGGGGAACCGGTTCCGTAACGGAATGGAATATTTTCGGTGCCCTGACTGTCCGCAGGGGATGACAGGGACAAGGAGGTATCGGTGTTTGTTCCTGTCGGTTCAGAGACAGTATGGCGGACTTCGGAAACGGCATGGATTTCTGTGACTTTGGATACTTCTGATGGTTCATGCGTTTCTGATGTTCGGGACGTGTGAGAAGGGGCAGAGGGTTGAGAGATTTCGGAAGGAACGGGTGTTTTTGATGGTTCAGGTAGGGCAGAAGGTTCTGGCGGGGTGGAGGACGGCTGTGAAATTTCCGAAGACTCGTGCCCTTCAACGGAAATATCAAAGGCGGCTACAAGTCCGTTTTCATTTCTGGCGGTAATTGTGGTGGTGCCTTTCCCCACCGCCTTGATCTTTCCGTCTGTGGAAACAATAGCGACTGTTTCATCGTCACTTTCCCATATCAGGGGTTCCGCCGCATATACTGCGGACGATAGGTTATAGTCCTCGTTGATCACCATGCTGACGGATTCACCGACAATGTAAAAATCGGAAAGCAGGCGACTCTGACGAGATTCTTCGTATTTGAATAAGAACGAAACGGAAATGCCGTTTTCGGTTGCAGCGGTAATGGTGGCTGTACCATATTGATGAGGAATGATGACTCCGTTTCGGACACCGTTTTCAGCAGGATTTGTTTGCTCCACGGTCATCACGGATTCGTCCGAGCTTGTCCATATCACATCCTTGTTGGTCACGTTTTCAGGCGTGAAAACAGGCGTGATGATACAGATTTTGTTAGAAGGATAGTGTGTTCCGTGGTGTTCCGCAAACAGATATTCCAGCGTTAAGTCTGTTGGTAAGAGCCTGTAATCGTGTTCCTCGGAGGTATCAGCCGCTTTGAAGGTAAGACCCGTGACCTGTGCGTATTGCTGTGCGGTACTGCCTTCTTGAGCCAATAGTACTAAATCGGTGCTCACCTTTCGGCTGCCGTTTTCATAATAGTAACCGACGGCGTATTCACCGAACGATGTTTCATCACCTGATACAGTCAGTTCGGTGAGGGGACAGGAACCAATAGCGGTGAAGGCGTCCTTGCCTATCATTTTGAGAGATGACGGAAGCGTGACCTGCTTCAACCTCTGACAGTGGAAAAAAGCCGCTGCCCCGATTTCTTCAAGCACATCATTCAAGGTGATCTCCTGCAAACCGCTGCCCCCAAAGGCCTGTTCGCCTATCCTTTTTATATTTTTCGGCAGTACGATGCTTTCAAGGGCAGTACACTGCCGAAAGGTGAACGCCTTGATTTCCTCCAGAGCCTGCGGAAGACAGAGGGTTTTCAGGTTAGTACATTCCACAAACGCATAGGCTCCGATGTCTTTCAGGCTTTCGGGAAGTACCGCTGCTGCTAAACTTGTGCAAGAGGCAAACGCTCTATCAGCGATTTTGGTTACCGTATCAGGAATGATGATGTCGGTCAGACTTTCGCAGGATGCAAAGGCACCATCTTCGATGGTGGTCAATCCATAAGGAAGGAGGATGGTGTGAAGACTTTCACAATGGGCGAAGGCTTCTTGTCCGATAACGGTAACCGTTCGGCCGTGTATGACAGTTGGTACGGTCACCTCCGTTTCGTTTCCGATATAACGGCTGATGGTGATGCCGTCATCGTTTTCATCGTATTCAAACAGGGCATCCGGTGTTTGATCGACCGCCTGTGCAGTAAGGACGATGCCGCCCGGAAGATGGGCTGCATAGGGCACGGCTTCACCTGCCACACCGATGAGTGTTGCTGTCAGCAGCAAAGAGAGCAGTCCTTTCGTTCTGTGTTTTAGTTTGTCTGTCATGTGAATACCTCCTTGTAGATTTAATAGAAGCCCAGAAGTGAAGGCCAGTTTTCGGTGTAGAACCTCATACATATCTCGGTGATGTTCAATTCACCGTCTGCGATATTCGCTTTCGCACACAGCATGGGATAGCCGTTGCTTTCATCTATCGTGATACGATAGTTTTGGACAATAACATCCGGAAAGTGTTCTGCTATGAGCCGCCGTGCTGTTTTTTCAATGTCGATAGAATGACCGCTGGCGGTTTCTGCCATAGCTTTCAACTGTCCGTGGTCATCGAACTGGTACAGATAGGCACTGTCCTCATAGATTTGGTCTTCCGCCGACACAGCACCGAGCAGGGATTCGATCTCTTTTGTCGGTCTTTCCGACAAGGACAGACTATGAGCCTGTACCCTGATAATGGGCATATCCCGCCAAGAGATGTTCTCCGAGGTATCAGACACGATCATATCGGTTCCCGCTGTGCCGGATGTCCACCGGACAGTTATCAAGACCGCAAATACCAGAAATATCACCGCGGCTGCACTTGCCGCACCAAGAATCATCCGACGTAAGTGATGGTTGCGTGGTGCGGGTCGGGTGCCGGTATCAGCGGCGTGAGGCGGTATCCGATGCTGTATCTTTTCCCATAGGTCCGGCATGGGGAGCATGGAAAGCTCCCGCTCCAGTTGTTTGCACGCACGATCTTCCTCCTTCATGCTCAATCCCCCCTTTCACGGTAGTATCTCTTGATTTTCTTGATGGCGTAGTCATATTTTGACCTTGCCCTGATGCGGTTCATCTTTAGAATTTTAGCGGCCTGTGGAATCGTCAGCCCCTCCAGTTTGCAGAGCAGTACCAACTGAAATTCCTGTTCATCCAGAGATTGTACCGCAGGGATCTCCCGCAGAGGTGTGTCTGTGGTTTCCGTGTTATCGCAGCTTATCAGCTGTTCTTTGTACAGGTCAAGATCCTCTTTTTGTGAGAGGTGTTCTTCCTTGAGTGCTTTGAGACAACAGTTCTTGACGACCGTAAACAACCAGCTTTTGGGCTTTCTGATCGGGTGAGTCTGACAATGTACCATGATGTTCAGAAATGTCTCCTGTGTGACCTCTTCTGCCAGATAGCTGTACTTCACGATAGACAGAGCGAAGCGGTAGATGTGAAAGGCACTGATGTCATAAAGCTCTTTGAAGGCGGTTTCGTCTCCGTTGTAGATTCTTTCAAGGCAGTCGCCGAGTTGTTCTTCGTTGATCTTTTCCGACAGCAATACGACCAACCTCCGTTTCTATAGAATAAGAGTCCCAAAGAGGGGCGTTTGCGTAAAGGGGCGGGAAATTTTTTTGCGGCCTCTTCTTGTGATCTTGCGTGGCACGTCCTCCTGTGTGTACAGCAAAAAATCGGAGGAAGGAAGCCAGTCATTTTGTTGACTGACTTGCATCCGATGGTGTGATGTGCTACAATAAGGCTGTGGGGTGCCAAAAGTCAGACGGAAATGGTACGGACAGGGGATCTGCTGTGCGGTGTAACAGGCGAACACAGAATGGTCGGGGGTCTGTCCGTGGCGTTGTTTTGTCACTGCCAGCCGATCACGCAGTGGTGTGTTGGCAAGGAGAAAACCGTTCCGTCCTCTATTTCGGCAGCCGTTTTTTTTGCCGCAGAAAGTAATCGCTGCGATCGCTTACTGCAGGTTTTCTTTGTCAAAAAAGGAGGCATACGCATGAAAATCCTACGGCACAAGCTCAAACCGCATACGCTTTTTTGTATCATTGCATCGGTGATTGTGCTTGTGAGTTACGCTGTATTTTTTTGTATTGTCAGCAAACATTATACAGTGATGCTTTTTTTTAGTGAAACAATGAATATTGATTCTGTCCGCATCGAGCAGTCCGATGACAAGATTGTCGCCATAAAAGACGTTCGCAGGGAGATGTTCCTCGACATGATAGAAACATTGTCTGTTGAGGTAGAAAGCATCCATGAGGGGGATGTCCGCCTTTCTGTGTTTTACGAGAATACATACGAAGGAGAAAAAACGGATGATACCGGACAGACCGTCACAGAACCATTGGTTGAACAGAGTGCGTATGAGGTTGACCTCCATGTCACACCGTTTGGGACAATTTACAATATGACCCATGACAGTTTTAACGGGATGTGGACGCTCCAGTTATTGGGGTGTGCTCTGTCCATCATTTGGATCATTACTTTGGGGCTGGCCTTCTATGAGAAAGAAAAGAATGGCGAGTTCACTTACTCGATGATTATTATAGGCGGTCTGATTTTCTTTTTGTCGGTGATAACCATTTTTTCGCTGTACGACATTGTGGTCGGATGGGATTATCGGCATTTTGATACCATCAAGAATGTTTTGCACTCATTCAGTCAGATCAGTCAGTCGTTTATTAGCGTGACCGCCATCCCGCTGCTGTTGTTCTGTTTGGTGCTCAGTATCAGTAATATACAGCTGGTACGGCACGAAGGGTTCCGTCCACAGAATCTTCTGGGGGTATTGTTGGGTCTTGCCGTGTTCGTCGGGGTATGTATGCTCTTCTTGAGTGCAAGATTCTATACCGGTTCGGAGACCACACAGATTCTGCTGACGGTCATCAATACCGCTGTTGCATTTACGTTCAGCTATCTGGAGTGTCTGTTGGTGTCTACCATTGTCTGTGCAATTACTTCCACACGCTATCAAATCAAGCAGCCCATGGACTACATCATTATCCTTGGCTGTGCCATCCGCCAAGACGGTTCTCCTACCCCTATCTTGCGGGGCAGAATCGACCGTGCTCTTGCCTTTGAACGGGAACAGGCAGAAAAATGGCAGCACCACGCCAAATTTGTGCCGTCCGGCGGTCAGGGCAGCGATGAGGTGATCTCCGAAGCCGAAAGCATGAAACGCTACCTGATGGAGCAAGGGATTCCGGAAGAACGTATCCTCAAGGAAGACCGTTCGGTCAATACCTATCAGAATATGGCGTTTTCCAAGAAAGTGATTGAAGATGATGCCGGTGACCTTGCCGGCAAGGCGATCGCCTTTTCTACGACCAATTACCATGTGCTCCGCGGCTACACGTTAGCCCAAAGAATAGGAATGAAGGTCAAGGGACTTTCAGCGAAGACCAAACTGTACTTCTTCCCGAACGCCTTTCTGCGGGAGTTTATCGGACTTCTGTTTGAAAAGAAGTTCTTCCACCTGTTCGTGGTGTTTGTCGGTGCAGCGTTTTTTGCGTCACTGTATTTTGTCCTTGTCTACTGATCTGCACGAAAAACGATTCCTCCTGTGAAGGGGAATCGTTTTTTGTGCCGGAATCTTTACTGATGGGAAATAATGCTTGCAAAAGATAGATGATATGGTATAATATTGACAGATAAAATCAACAAGGGGTGGATGATATTGGAAAAACTGTTTCAGCTCAAAGCCAATGGCACCACTGTCCGCACAGAACTGCTGGCGGGTCTGACGACCTTTTTGGCGATGGCGTATATTCTGGCCGTCAACCCGAGCATTCTGGCGGATTCGGGAATGCCGCGTGAAGCGATCTTTGCCGCCACAGCCGTATCGGCCGCTTTTGCCACGATGATTATGGCTTTCTTTGCCAATTATCCGGTGGTGTTGGCATCCGGCATGGGGCTTAACGCATATTTCGCCTATACGGTCGTGCCGCAGTTGGCGGCACAGGGCGTGACGGAACCATGGCGTGTGGCGTTGACGGCGATCTTGGTGGAGGGCGTGATCTTTGTGCTCCTGTCCTTCGTCAAGTTTCGGGAAACACTGGTCAATAAGGTGCCGGAAAACCTGAAGAGGGGCATCTCGGCCGGGATCGGCTTGTTTGTGGTGTTCGTTGGCTTGAGGGGAGCACGCATCGTGGATGATGACCCTGCCAACCTGATCAGCTTTGGCAAGATCAATTCACCGGAAGTGGTGTTGGCTCTGTTGGGGATCATGCTGATCGCTGTCTTCTGGCACTATAAGGTCAAGGGGGCTATCCTGTTGGGCATCGCCGTTACATGGATACTCGGTATTATCGCAGAGGTGACGGGCTGGTACCATGTGGATCCGGCGGCCGGTGTCTACTCTGTCATCCCTGACTTTGAAGGCTATTCGGTGTTTGCCCCACTGCAAACGATGGCGACACAGACGGTCTGTCGGTTCGATTTTGGCTACATCCTCACGAATCCCATCAATTTCATGGTGGTCGTGTTTGCGTTCCTGTTCACGGACCTTTTTGATACAGTCGGTACGCTCATCGGCGTTGCACAGGAGTGCAATATGCTGAACGAAAAAGGAGAGCTGCCGCGGGTCGGCCGTGCCTTGATGGCGGATGCAGTTGGTACCGTTGTCGGTGCCATCGCGGGTACCTCCACGGTTACTTCTTATGTGGAATCCACTACCGGCGTAGCAGCCGGCGGACGTACCGGTCTGACGGCACTGACCTCTGCCGTGTTGTTCCTGCTCTCGCTCACGCTCTATCCGATCTTTTTGGCGGTGCCTTCCTTTGCGACTGCTCCGGCGTTGGTTTTTGTAGGGCTGCTCATGGTCAAAAACATCACCAAGATGAAATTCGATGAGGATATTGCCGATACGGTAGGCGGTTTCTTTGCCATCGTGATGATGCCCTTTGCCAATTCTATTGCCGCCGGCATTATGTTTGCCATCATTTCTTGGGTCATTCTCAAGGTCGCTACTGGCAAAATCAGAGAGGTACACCCCGTGCTGTGGGTAGCTTTCGGCTTGTTTGCGGTTCGTGTCGTTACAATGGTGCTTGGAGTTGCCTCGTAGAAGGACAATACGAGTGAGGAACGGGTTTGTGGCGTTGTCCGCAGACGATGTTTTCAAAACGCAAAAAAGGACTGCCGCAAGAGAGGATCTTGCGGCAGTCTTTTTGGCTGGTGTCCCTCTACGCAAGTGGGGAAAGGCGGCTCTTCACCTCTCACTTTCCACTCCTCACTTAAAGGTGTTCGTGGGGAAGGGGGTATCCGCCGGACGCCTTCCACGACAGGCAGATACATCGAGTGAACGGACGGGTCACTGTCTGGTTTTGCGGTTCAGGAAGCGGGTGCGGTATTTAGAGTAGACGATTGTCTGGTCTTGGTACAGACCGTAATAGCCCGACAGAAAATAGCTGACGGCTACGGCGATGAGATAGTAGTAAATGCCGCCGTCCCCGAACAGCTCGAAACTGATGAGCAAAGAGGTGATCGGGCAGTTGGTGACACCGCAAAACAAGGAGATGAGTCCTACCGCCGCACAAACGGACGGAGAAAAACCGATCAGGTGCCCGAAGGTACACCCAAAGGTCGCTCCAATGAAAAAGGAAGGGACGATCTCGCCGCCGCGATAACCGGCTTCAATGGTGATCGCAGTGAACAGCATTTTCAGCAGGAAGGCATAGGGCAC
>CACZZU010000012.1 GCA_902785765.1 uncultured Ruminococcus sp. | reverse complement strand
ACGATGCCGTGTATCGTGAGCGGCAGAAACCTTCTTTGAGGAGATGATGAGATGGACGAAAGATTTGTCCGAACTGAAATGCTGTTTGGCACGGACGCCATGCAGCGGTTACAGAATGCCCGTGTGGCCGTATTCGGTGTAGGCGGTGTGGGCGGGTATGTGGTCGAAGCTCTCGCCCGCAGCGGGATAGGGACACTTGACCTTGTTGACAAAGACACGGTCAGCCTCTCGAATATCAATCGGCAGATCGTGGCTCTGACCTCAACGGTAGGGAAACCGAAGGTCGAAGCGGCAGCGGAGCGTGTCACGGACATCAATCCCGCCGTGCGTGTCCACGCTTATCCACTGTTTTATACGCCGGATACCGCCGACCGGTTCGATTTCACACAGTATGATTATGTCGTCGATGCGGTAGATACGGTCAGTGCGAAGATCGCCCTTGTGTTACAGGCACAACAAGCCGGTGTGCCGATCATTTCTTCCATGGGAGCCGGCAACAAACTCGATCCCACTCGCTTTGAGGTGGCTGACATCTACCAAACTTCTGTCTGTCCGTTGGCACGTGTCATGCGTAAGGAGTTGAAAACCAGAGGAGTTCGCCATTTGACGGTCGTTTACTCCAAAGAAGAACCGACCGCACCGCAGCAGCCGGTCACCGATCCCACGACCGGAAAAGCTGTTCCAGCCAGCAATGCGTTTGTGCCGTCTGTTGTCGGACTGATTATCGCCTCCAAAGTCATCCGTGATCTTGCCGCTTCGCAGCCTGTTCTACACTCTATGGACTGATGGGCTTTTCTGCTGTGTGGACGTTTCTGTATTCTCGTCACAAATTGCCATGGTTTCCTGCTTGTCTGATGGATGTTTCCTTCGGCGTGAAGTTTGCCTTCCTTGTTTGGTTGTCAGCCTTTGTTGAGCTGCTGCAGGCAGTTCACAAGTGGGGGTTGTATTTAGGGAACGGTTGGGCTATAATAGTAGGGACGCTGAAAAAGAAAGGATGAGTCGATGGACTGGACAGAAATTATTGTAGAGGTGGACACCAAGGATATTGACACGGCGGGGAATATCGCCCAGATGACCGTGCCTTATGGCATTTATATCGAAGACTATTCCATGCTGGAAGAAGAGGTGCTGGCCATCGCCAAGATCGACCTGATTGATGAAGCCCTGCTGCAGCAGGACAGAACCAAAGGCAAGGTGCATATCTATATCAGCCCCGAGGACAATCCGGCGGAAGCGATCTCTTTTTTGAAGGAACGGCTGGCGGCGGAGCAGATCGAGTATCGCATCGTGTCTGATACCTGTGACGTGGAAGGGTGTCTGGAGAACTGGAAGAAATATTTTCACCCCATCAATATTGGTCAACGGCTGTTGATTCGTCCCGTATGGCGGGACGATTACGACCCGCAGGGACGCATCGTACTGAATTTAGAGCCGGGTCTGGCCTTTGGTACGGGTACGCATGAAACCACCCGCTTGTGTCTGGAAGCGTTGGAGGAGTACACGACAGAAGGAGCCGATATGCTCGATGTGGGCTGTGGCAGCGGTATTTTATCGGTAGCAGCGTTGCTGTTGGGAGCCAAACACGCTGTCGGCATTGATATTGATGAACTGGCCGTGAAATCTTCGGTTGAAAACGCCGAACGCAACGGTGTAGCCGATCGCTACACAGGTATTCATGGCAATCTGACCGACAAGGTGAGCGGCACCTATGACATCATTACAGCGAATATCGTGGCCGATGCGATCATTTTGCTGTCGGGTGACATTGAGCACTTTATGACCGACAAGACCGTGTATATTATGAGCGGTATCATCGACACCCGTCTGGATGACGTGCTGGCGGCTCTGCCGTCTTCGCTGGAGATCATCCGTCAGTATGAAGACAAAGGATGGATCTGTCTTGTGGCGAAGAAAAAGGCGTGACCGCCGATCAATACAAATGGAACGACGCCGCTGCGAGTGGTTGGCTTATGGCGGAGCAGGTTCTGTTTTTCGGAAGGATAGAAAGAGATGAAGAGAAAGAAAAATGATGTGTGGAACCTTGTGTTCTCGGCGTTTTTGGTGACGGCGTTTTTGGTGTGTGCCTCCTTCTTTATCGGGATGATACACGATTCCTACGCCCAGGATACGGTGAAGGAAACGCTGTTTACAGCGTTGGTGTTCGTATTGTTCGGTCTGCTGCTGTTCTATGCCACAAGGGTCGGGGACGGTAAGCAAGTCGTGCGGTTCTCAGCGGTGACGCTGATCCTCATGGTGCTGCCGGCACTGTATGTGATTGTGGCATCGGCGGCTGCGGGCTGGCCGTTTCACGAGGCTATCAGCCAGCGTAGGGAATTGGTGAATATCGCCGCGGTGATTCTCGGCTACGGTATTCCGTACACGTTTGTCAGCGGCTTTGAACTGGTACCGCCTGATGCCGCCGTTTCCCGAAACAACACAGCGACCGAAGCAAAAGAGACAGCGGCGTCTACTGCCGCCGTCCAAACGGCAGCCACCGAGCAGCCGGACACTGTATTGCCCGCAGAAGAGAGCGGTGCGGTGACAGAGGCGATGCTCGATGCTTTTTCAGACGCACCCTCCGAGGAGGAGTCGTAAATATTCACAACACAGCAAAGGAGATACTACCATGGCAGAAGAATGTACACACGATTGTTCTTCCTGCGGCGTTGACTGTCCTTCCAAACAGGAACCGCAGGATATGACTGAAAAGCTCAATGCTTACAGCAGTGTGAAAAGGGTGATCGGCGTTGTCAGCGGCAAGGGCGGTGTCGGTAAATCTACCGTGACCTCGCTGATGGCGGTCATGTTCAGCCGGATGGGCTACCATACGGCGATTCTGGACGCCGATATTACAGGACCGTCCATCCCGAAGGCCTTTGGCATCCATGAAAAGGCGATGGGTTCGGAGAAGGGCATCCTGCCGATCACGACCCATTCCGGCATTGACATCATGTCGGTTAATCTGCTGCTCGAAAATGAAACAGATCCCGTGATCTGGCGTGGTCCGATTCTGGCCGGTACCGTCAAGCAGTTCTGGTCAGAGGTATGGTGGAAGGATGTTGACTATATGTTCGTGGATATGCCGCCCGGAACGGGTGATGTGCCGCTGACGGTCTTTCAGTCTCTTCCGCTGGATGGTATTATCATCGTGACATCTCCGCAGGAGTTGGTGTCTATGATCGTAGGCAAGGCGGTGAAGATGGCACAGATGATGGACGTTCCGATCTTGGGTGTCATCGAGAACATGAGCGGCTATGTCTGTCCGGACTGCGGCAAGAAGCACTATCCCTTCGGGGAAAGCAAGCTGGAAGCTGTGGCAAAGGAATACGGCGTGGAGATCCTTGGTCGTCTGCCGATCGATGCGGCTTGTTCATTGGCCTGTGACACAGGAAAGATCGAGTCGGTGCTCAATCCCGATGCACAGGCAGCAGCCGAAAAGCTGGAGAAGCTGTTCTGAACGGTTGGTTCGTTTCTTTATCTGAAACAAGCGGTGCCGCGGGGGGGAAGACTCCCCCTGCGGTACCGCCTTTTTATGCGGCTGTCTGCCCCACGATGCTGACGGACATTCACGTTTTTGTGAACGCAGCAGGTGTTTGACATTTAGGGCAAACTGCATTATAATAGAGGGCGTATATCTGTGCGATAGGTAAGGGAGTGGGAAACACATGAAGATCAAAGAACTTTTTGTCGGGGATACGAGCCACACGGGCATCCAGTTTTTCCGCAGCCTGTTCGTGGGCGGTATGGCGACCGTGGTCGATATGCTGGTGATGATCCTGTTCCGTGAACTGGTGCACGTTCCCGAAGGGGTGGCAGCGGTGTTCGGTTTTATCGCTGGTCTGGCTGTCAACTACATCGTATCTACTTATTGGGTCTTCGCCAAGGCGAAGGTCAAGAACCGTCTGGTAGATTTCATCGCCTTCGCCGTGATCGGCATTATCGGTCTTGGACTGACACAACTCATCATCGAGCCGTTCGCTACGGAAGGAATGTTCGGCACGGGCTGGTTCGTGCAGTGGCAGCTCTTCGGCGGTTTGATTCCCACGGACAAATACTATATCATCGGAAAGGTACTGGCGGTCGTCATTGTGTATATGTGGAACTTCTTCGCCCGCAAATTCATTCTCTACCGTAAGGTGGAGGACAAGGAAGAAAAACATACGTCTGTCAGTGAAACTGTGCTCCAAGACGAAGATCGGAGGAAACATCCATGAAAAAGATCGTTATCATCGGTGCCGGTCCGGCCGGACTGACCGCTGCCAATGAATTGTTGAAAGATACACAGGGTGAGTACGAGGTCGTGATTCTGGAAGAATCACAGGTCATCGGCGGTATTTCGCAGACGGTACGCTATCACGGTAACCGGATGGATATTGGCGGACACCGCTTTTTCTCGAAGAGTGACGAGATTATGAACTGGTGGAAGGAACTGATGCCCCTGCAGGGCAAGGATGCCTTTGACGACAAGCAGCTTGGCCGTGCGAAACCGCTGACCGAAGGGGGACCCGACCCCGAACAGGACGATGTGGTTATGCTGGTGCGTGACCGTGTGTCCCGCATCTACTACCGCAAGCATTTCTTTGACTATCCTGTTACGATGTCAGCCTCGACGATCAAGAACATGGGATTTCTGACGACCATGGCGGCCGGTTTCAGTTATTTGAAGGCCATCATGTTCAAAAAGCCGGAGACTTCCTTGGAAAATTTCTATATCAACCGTTTCGGCAAGAAGCTGTACAGTATGTTTTTCGAGGGTTACACCGAAAAACTCTGGGGACGTCACCCGCGTGATATTTCAGCGGACTGGGGTTCCCAGCGTGTCAAAGGGCTGTCGATCCGTGCCGTACTCAAGGATATGTTCTCCAAGATGTTCGGAGGGAAAAAGAAACGCAAGAATGTGGAGACATCCCTCATCGAACAGTTTTGGTATCCCAAATATGGCCCCGGACAGTTATGGGAACTGGCGGCTGACAAAGCGGTCGAGAGGGGAGCCAAACTGCTGAAAGGACACAAGGTCAAGGAGATTGTGTGTCAGAACAACAAGGTCACAGCCGTTGTCTGTGAAACTGACAACGGTACGGTCACTATCGAAGGGGATGTGTTCCTTTCGTCCATGCCGGTGAAGGATCTGGTGAGCGGCATGACCGGTGATGTACCCGCACAAGCGGTGAAAGATATTGCCGATGGTCTGCCGTACCGTGACTTTGTGACGGTTGGTTTGCTGGTGAACCGCCTCGATTTGGAGAACAAAACGAAGGTCAGGACACTGGGCAACATCGTGCCCGATTGCTGGATCTATGTACAGGAAACGAGCGTCAAGCTGGGGCGTATCCAGATCTTCAACAACTGGTCGCCGTATATGGTAAAAGATCCGGAGCATACCGTTTGGATCGGTCTGGAGTACTTCTGTTCCGAAGGGGATGACTTCTGGAGCATGAGCGATGAGGCGTGTATCGCCTTTGCGGCGAAAGAACTGGAGAGCATGGGTGTGATCCATGCCGATGAGGTGCTGGACAGCCATCGTGAACGCATCAAAAAGGCGTACCCCGCCTACTTCGATACCTACGCCTATATGGACAAGCTGGTAGAGTTCCTGAACGGCTATGACAACCTGTATTGTGTGGGTCGTAACGGTCAGCATCGCTACAATAACATGGATCACTCCATGCTGACGGCCATCAGGGCGGTTCAGGCTATCAAAGAGGGCAGCACCGATAAACACGCTGTCTGGAATGTCAATACCGAGAAGGAATACCACGAAACCAAACAGTAAGCTGTTTGCGGAGGGAAATGTGTATGAGACCGATCACCTCGAACGAACACACAGGGAGGTCTGCTTCCCTGTGTTCTGATATTTTTGCACAGATTTTCAAGCACCCGATCTTATCAGCAGCACTGTTGTGTGTCGTGTGTCTGCTGATGACGACCGGTGGTGTGTCATTTTCAGGGGCGTTCAGTGTTGCCCTGTGTATAGCCGCTCTGGGAACCGGAGCGGCTTTCTATGCCAAAAGCCAATATGACGGCAGCAGGGGATGGCGTCTTGCTGTGACAATTGGTGCCGTGACCCTGCTGACGGCGATCGTATTCGTTTACACTGCCCTGCTGCGGCAGTCTTATACAATGATCGTGATGAACGGCGGCTTGGCAGCGTGTGCGGCGGTATTCCTCTATCTGACGGCAGCCAACCGCTTATCCGTGCGGAATGGCATCCTGCTGTTGTTTGCCGCCGGATTTATCATGCGGCTGTCCTATATCCTGATGATGACGGCGGGGATGATACAGCACGATGTACATTCTCTGGGGGCTGGTGCCGGTCATGCCGGCTATATTGAGTACCTGTACCAATACGGACACCTGCCCGATTTTGATGTACGGACGGTCGATCAGTTCTATCATCCGCCCCTGCATCATACCTTGGCGGCACTATGGATGCATCTGCAAACGCTGATCGGTGTCAGCTACACTGATGCCTACGAAAATATCCAGATCCTGACGCTGTTTTACTCCACTGTCTGCCTGATACTGTCCTACAAGATCTTCCGTCAGATGGGATTGCGGAACGGCGGTTTGCTCGGTGCCACAGCGATCATTGCTTTCTGTCCGACCTTCTATATCCTGTCGGGCAGCATCAATAACGATGTCCTGTCGATTGCCTTTGCCTTGGGAGCGATTCTCAACACGCTGTATTGGTACCGTTCCCGCCGTATGAAGCGGATCCTGGCCATCGCCTTGTGTGTAGGTTTAGGAATGATGACGAAACTGTCGGTGTGGATGGTTGCTCCGGGTATCGCCTTTGTGTTCATGTATGTGTTCTTCCGGAACTTCAAGGACTTTAAGAAGTACCTTGTGCAGTTTGCGGCATTCATCTGTGTATGTGCTCCGTTGGGGCTGTTTTGGTCGGTGAGAAACTTTCTGCGCTGGCAGGTTCCGTTCACTTATGTGCCGCGGCTGGCTCCTCAATCGGCACAGTACATTGGGAACATTCCTTTCTGGCAGAGGATCTTCGACTTTCGGCTGTACCAGTTTGCCGATGTTTCGCCGCAGTTCACCATGTACGGGAATGCCTACAACGAGTACAATCCCCTGATCGGCTTTTTCAAGACTTCGGTCTTTGATGAGGGTATCGCTGTGCGGCGGTTCCCGAAGATTGCCGGATTCAGTCATGTGCTGTTTTTTGCGGCGGTGGCTTTAGGCTTATTGGCGGTCGGTGCGATGGTCTTTATGTTCGTCAAGAAGTCCCAAAAGATCGACCTCGTGCAGAAAGGCTTCATCGCTCTGTTGTATGTTGTGTACCTGTGGATGTACTACTCCTTCTGCTTCGACTTCCCGCACGTCTGCACGATGAATGTCCGCTATGCGGTGCCGTTGATCGTGATCGGTGCCTTGTCCTGCGGGGTCCTTCTGCAGCACTTGTTATCCTGCCAAAAGCGTTCGGCTAAAGCGGGAGCCGTCCTGACATACGCTCTCATTGCCGTCTATGCTGTCAGCGGCTATTTGGTGTATCATACCTGTGCCTTCTCTCTGTTTGGATTCTGACGGAGTGTACCTCCTTCTGCCGGTTTTGTGATCGCCTCCTCTGCCGTTTGCGATGACTTGCCGAACGTACAAGCGTTGGCTGTACGACCTGTTCTGACTGGTGGATGCGTGTCGGTCTGTTCCCGTCATTCGGCACCGCCGTTTTGCAGGAGCGGCTTTATCAGGGAGGGAGATGCTCTGTCACCAAGCACCGCTGCCTTTGTATTTTGTTCATACTTACTTTCCCTTTGGGACCGCATTGTTTTCCGTTCCCATTGTACATTGACTGTAAGGAGTTTGCCATGTTCTTTAGAAAGAAAGAGCCGCTGGGTGCGGCTGAATGGATCATCGCGGGATTGGGTAATCCCGACCGCAAATATGAAAACACACGGCATAATGCCGGGTTTATGACGATTGACGCCCTGTCCGAAAAATATGACGTGCGGGTCGACCGTATCAAGTATAAATCGCTCTGTGCGACCGTAAACATGGAAGGGAAAAAGGTTCTGCTGATGAAGCCGTCTACTTACATGAATTTAAGCGGACAGGCTGTTACCGAGGCGATGGCTTTTTTCAAGATACCGCCCGAACGGGTGCTGGTGATTCTCGATGACATCACACAGCCGGTGGGACATCTGCGGATTCGCCGCAAAGGCAGTGACGGCGGTCACAACGGCATGAAGAATATCATCTATCTGTCCGGCAGTGACCAATTCCCGCGTATCAAGGTAGGGGTCGGGCAAAAGCCGCCGCAGTGGGATCTGGCAGACTGGGTGCTGTCATCCTTCACCCAAAGCGAACAGTCTGACGTGGAAAAAGCCGTGGACAATGCGTGTCAGGCCGCTGCTCTGATCGTGAACGGTCAAATCGACAAGGCGATGAATCTGTTTAACTGAAGGTGCCAAGACCATGAAGTTTTTGAATCATATCCTCGATGGGCTGCCGGAATTTCAGCAGTTCGATCATGCTTTACAGCAGAACAAGCTGCCAATCATGGCGACTGGTCTGTCTGCTATTCATAAGGCACACCTCGTGCATCACCTGTGTCAGGCATACGGTCAGCAGGCTTTTGTGGTCGCCGGTGATGAATCGGAGGCTGCTAAACTGTGTGCCGACCTGAACACGATGGGAACGAAAGCAGTGTTCTACCCGGCAAGGGATTTCACCTTTCGGGAAGTTACGGGTGTGTCCCGTGAATTTGAGCACCAGCGTATCAACGCCCTGTATCACTTCTGTACGAAAGAAGCGGCTGTTCTGATTGCCTGTGCGGATGCTGCCATGCAGTACACCATTCCCCGTCAGGCCCTGTTGGACGCCACTGTTACGGTCAAGGAAGGTACCACGCTGTCGCCGGAAAAGATGACGGAAGCTCTTCTGTCCGAAGGCTATGTGCGGGTTGAACAGGTAGACGGTACCGGACAATTTGCCCTGCGTGGCGGTATTCTGGACTTCTTTATGCCGTCTTCTGCACAGCCTTGCCGTATTGAATTTTGGGGTGATGAGGTCGATACCATCTCTGCGTTTGATGTCGAAAGTCAAAGGCGTACCGAACGGCTGGACGGGTTTGTCATCACACCATCCAGTGAGCTGGTCTTTCCGAGTGCCGCTGTTTTGGCGGAAAAGATCGAAGCGAAGGCGAAGGCTCTGCGGGGCAAGTATGCGATGACCGCCAAGCAGATTTTACAGCGTGAGGCAGAGATTCTGCGGAACGGCGGACGTTTATCGTCCATTGACAAGTTCTACACCCTGATTTACGACAAGCCGGCGGATATTTTCGACTACCTCAACAGCGATACGCTGGTATTCGTTTCGGAGCAGACCAAAGTCAATGAGAAGATCAAGAACACCCTCTGGCAGACGGCGGAGGATCTGAAAGACTATCTCACCGAAGGCGTACTGTGCAAGGGGCTTGACCAGTTTTTCAGTACCCGTCATGACTTTATGGCGGCGGTAGAGCGGCATCGGTTGATTCTGGTCGAAAACTTCACCCGCGGAACGAGCGAATGGCCGCTCAAAACACTCGTGAATTTCAACGTGCGGCAGCTCTCTCCGTGGAGTGGTGCTGTGACCGTGCTGTGTGAAGATTTAGAGACACTTTTCGGGAAGGACAAAACCTGTGTCATTCTGGGCGGTACCCGCAAAGCGGCAGAAAATCTGTGCAGTGACCTGCGGCAGCGTGGCTATCCGGCATCGTTCCTCCAGCCGGAGGACACCATCGACCATGCAGGATTGTATGTGACCTATGGCAGTTTGTCCGCCGGTATGGAGTACTGGCAGACGGGCTTTTCCCTCATTGCTCATGTGCAGATCAACGAGAGCCGCCGTAAGACGGTCAGAAAACAGAGCAGGGGCAAAGCACTCTTCAGTCTGGCGGAACTGTCGGTGGGTGACCATGTGGTGCACAGTCAGTATGGTATCGGGGTGTTTCGGGGTGTGCATAAGGTGGAGGTCGAGGGCATCACCCGTGACTATATCAAGATCGAGTATGCCAAGGGCGACTGCCTGTATACCCCTGTGACGCAGATGGATATGGTCTCGAAATATATTGGACCCAACGAAGATGGGCTGGTCAAGCTGAACAAAATCGGCGGGCAGGAATGGTCGAAGGCGAAAAGCCGTGTCCGCAGTGCGGTCAAGGATATTGCCGATGGGCTAATCAAGCTGTATGCCGAACGGATGAACAGTGTGGGACATGCTTTTCCGGAGGATGGTGCGTGGCAGCAGGATTTTGAAACCCGCTTTGAGTATGAAGAAACTGCCGACCAGAAACGCTGTATCGCCGAGATTAAAAACGATATGGAACATCAGGCTCCTATGGACAGACTTTTGTGCGGCGATGTCGGTTTCGGTAAAACAGAGGTTGCCTTGCGGGCGGCCTTCAAGTGTGTGACCGATTCCAAACAGTGTGCCTTTTTGGTGCCCACCACGATTTTGGCGTGGCAGCACTACCAAACCGCCCTGCGGCGTTTTGAGGGCTTTCCGATCAACATTGAACTGCTGTCCCGCTTTCGCAGTGCCGCACAGCAGAGAGAAATTATCCGGAAACTCCAGAAGGGTGACATTGATCTGGTGATCGGTACCCATCGTCTGATCTCCAAAGATATGCAGTTCCGTGATCTGGGACTGCTCATTATAGACGAGGAACAGCGGTTCGGTGTTTCGCAGAAGGAACGGCTGAAGGAATTGAGCAAGAACGTGGATGTACTGACGCTTTCGGCTACGCCGATTCCGCGTACCCTGAATATGGCGATGTCCGGTATTCGGGATATGTCCTGTCTGGAAGAAGCTCCACAGGACAGGCATCCCATCCAGACGTATGTACTGGAATATGATGATGCCGTCATCAATGAAGCCATTCGCCGTGAACTGCGGCGTGGCGGTCAGGTGTTCTACCTGTTCAACTCCATCGAGGGCATTGAAGATAAGGCAAGGAGTATCAGTGAACGGATCCCCGAAGCAAAAGTGGCTTTCGGCCATGGACGAATGACCGAAACACAGCTTTCGGAGGTGTGGCGGCAGATGCTGGAGCAGGAGATCAATGTGTTAGTCAGTACGACCATCATCGAAACCGGCGTGGATATTCCCAACGCCAATACGCTTATCATTGAGAATGCCGACCGCATGGGTTTGTCACAGCTCCATCAGATCAGGGGACGTGTTGGACGTTCTGCCCGCCGTGCCTATGCCTATCTGACTTTCCAGCGGGACAAGGTGCTGTCCGAAATTTCGCAAAAGCGGCTGGATGCGATCCGGCAGTTCACCGAATTTGGTTCGGGGTTCCGCATCGCTATGCGTGATCTGGAACTGCGGGGAGCCGGTAATTTGCTGGGAGCCAAACAGCACGGCCACATGGCTGACGTCGGTTACGATATGTACATGAAACTGCTGGGACAAGCTGTCAGTGCCGCTAAAGGCGAAACGCCTGCGGAGATGGATATCGACTGTCAAGTTGATCTGCCCGTGGAAGCCCATATCCCCGAAAACTATATCGGCAACCTGAGCCGCCGGTTGGAAATTTATCGCCGTATTGCGGATATTCGCAGTGAAGAGGACGCTTCGGACGTGATCGACGAACTGATAGACCGTTTCGGTGATATTCCCAAAGCCCTGCACAGCTTGATCGACATCGCCCTGCTGCGTAACCGTGCCCAGAAATACGGCGTATCGACCATTCGTCAACAAGGAGAGACACTCCAATTGTATGTTCGTCAGCCGGACGATGAAATTGTCGGGCACATTATCAACTACATGAAAGGACGTGCTGCCCTCAATGTGGCGGGCAAGCCCTTTGTTAGTCTGAAGCTCCGCAAGGGTGAGACGGCTCTTGATATGCTCCGTTACCTTCTTCCCTAGTGCAGGAGGGGATTCATGCACCTGACACTGACGCTCGTCTCTGCGGAACTGACGACCTTCGGAACAGGTGAAAGCGTCTGTCACATTTTTGTGCACCGCCCCGAAAAGAATCGCCTCAAGGAGAATAACGGCGGAAAAGTTTCTGCCATCGCTTGACTTTAACAAGTTGATATGGTATGATGGAGTCGGTTTATGAGTTCCAACACTTTTTGAAAGGGATGTATGTTATGAACAACCAGAATCCTTATAACCAGCAGCCCCAGCAGCCTTATCAGCAGCCGAACTATCAAGCTCCCATGCCTCCGATGCCTCCGCAGGTTCCGCAGGCACCGCAGGCTCCCAGAGCACCGAAGAGCTCGTTCTTCAACAACGATATGCTCGGTATGATCGGCTGTGCCGCCAGTATTCTCGGATTCGGTATGTCACTGCTTGTTGTTGGTGCGACTGGCATGCCCGTTTACGCACTGATTCTCAACATTGTGGCGATCCTTCTTTCCGCAGGCGGATGTTTCCTTTCCTTTGTTGTGGGCAACCAGAGAATCAAATCCGGTGCTCCCAGAGGTACAGTCGCAACGCTCGGGCTGATCTTTGGATTGGTTGGTTTCCTGCTTTGCATCATGGCGATCTTCGTTACCGGTTGTGCTACCTGCAATTACTGCAAGTTGAGCGATTCAGAAAAAGCAGCAAGAAGCGTATTGGGATTCTGATTCCAGGTAGCTTCACTTTCGGCGGTCAGTACTGACCGCCGATTTTTCTGTCAGTACCACACTATCACAAGGAAAAGGAAGGATACTATGTACCCGCATATTCATGTGCTCGGCAGAGACTTCCCGATGTATGGGCTATGTGCCTTTGTCGGGCTGCTTTTTGCGGCTGGTCTGCTTGTCCTGACCCTCCGCAAACGCAGGGACTACAGCAAGATACATATCGTCAATATCCCTTTGGCGGCTACGGTAGGTGCTTTTTTGGGAGCACATCTTGTGTACTTTGTTACCCGCTTCGACTACTTCCTGCGTTCCCTCCAACATCTGGATGTGGTGTTTGCCTCGTGGGACAACTTTTGGGCGGTATTTCAGGAAATGTTCGGCGGCATGGTTTTCTATGGCGGACTGCTTGGTGCGATACTCGCCGCCTTTATTTACTGCAAGGCCGCCAAGGTCGATTTCAGTCTGTATGCTGACATCTTCGCTCCGGCGATTCCGCTGTTTCACGCCTTCGGGCGTATCGGCTGTGTGTTTGCCGGCTGCTGTTATGGGATGGAAGCTTCGTGGGGGCTGACCTATCCGGTGGGGCATAACGATTTGACAGTGGCAGTTACCCGTCTGCCGGTGCCGCTGATCGAAGCGGGGTGCAATTTGCTCCTGATGGCAGTCCTGCTCATTTTGCAGCATCAACATCTCAAGAAAGGTTCCCTATTGGCGATTTACTTCATTGTCTATGCGGCAGTACGCTTTGCGGATGAGTTTTTCCGCGGCGATACCATCCGTGGGATTCTGTTTGGGCTGTCTACGTCCCAGTGGATCAGCATCGTTGTTCTGCTGTTGGGCATCTATATGCTGTTGAACCGCTACCGCTTCAAGAACAAGGATACTTTTGGCTACCGTGTGCCCGTGGGCGAAGTGCCGGAAGGGTATGTTTACAACCGCTATGCCGGAGCAGTTGCCCCGTGGGAACAGTATCGCCTGAAAAATATGCCGGAGGGAGCGTCTGTGGACGTTCCTTCGGCGGAAACGGCGGATACTGAAGTTCCCTCCGCTGAAAGTGATACCGCACCATAAACGTCCGCCCGCTGTACGGAAGATGTTCTGTACAGCGGGCGGCTTCTTGCAGCGACTGTCCGGTTGGCACTGCTGGTAACTGCTTACAAAAATTCTGGCGTTGCGGGGACGGTCTTTTTGTTGTTCAACAAAGCACCCTCCCTCGCCGACGAAGTGACTGCTTCGTCAGCGAGGGAGGGCCGGCTTTTTTATACGGTCAGCGTATCCTCCGGTGTGTCAGAGAAATACTGCGGGAGGTTTTTAGGAGTGATGGAGTAGGGGGGGATCTTGGAAACCTTGCGGCCTTTTTCACCGCGGAGCAGGAGGTAGGCTTTGTCGCTTTCGAGTGTCATCACCTTCTCCATCGTGGTGCCGACACGGGTTGCGATATAGTTGACCGTCTCCATGTCGCTGCATCCCAGAAAGAGGATGGTGTCGGAGTTATTGAGGATGGTGTTGCAGCGTTCTGTGCCATAGGCACTTTTGAGTTGAGAAAGTGACTGGAGAATACAGGACACGGAAATGTCACGGCTGCGAAGCACCGAGACTAATTGGTCGAACTTCGGGATATAGGCAGCAGAAGCCGCAAAGTCGTCCAGTATCAGGCGAACCGGTATCTTCAAGCGGTTGTCGGGCTGTTTGTCTGCTTCCTGACACAAGGCGTGGAGGGCTTGGGTGTAGAGCAGGCTGGTAATGTCGTCAAGAGAATCGTCTGTGTCGCTGGTGTTGACGAAGACGACCATTTTCCGGCGGCCTAATTCGGCGAAATGGAAGGCGGGGGGGCTCTTCATCATATCCCGCATGGATTGGAAGTCGAACTTGTCCAGGGCGGTGGTGACGAAGGCCTGAATACAGCTCCATGTTTTGTCGGCACGGAACTCCCGTTTGATCATTTGATACTTTTTGGAAGCGTAGCTGTCGGGGGACAGCAGACTGTGCTCGGCCAAAAAACGGATTTCATCATCCGTGACCTCGCACATACGGAAGACATCTGCGACCGTGCCGAGATTTCGTTCCTCCGGCTCGAAGGTTTCCATCACATAGGCGATCAGACAGCACAGAAATGTCTGGGCACTGCGTTCCCAGAAGGGGTCACGGCTGTCTTTGTCGCTGATGAGCATTGAAGCAATACGCAGGATGTCCTGTTCGCTGTAGCCGCCCCGTTTTTTGTCATAGCGGATGTAGTCCAGCGGATTGTAGGAACAGCTTTCATCGAGGTTGATCATGTCGATCTTGTACACCTCGAACCCCCTTTTTCGCAGGAGGGAGGCTGTTTGTTTATACAGACAGCCCTTGGGGTCAGTGATCAACGCACTCTCGTTGAGAAGCATAATGTTCGGTACCACATACCCGCCGGATTTACCGGAACCGGAGGAACCGATGATGAGGTCGATGTTGTTGCGGTGGGTGAGTCGTGTGTCGTTGCTCACACGGATGTCTTCGGCGAGCAGGCGATAACCGTATCGTTGGGTGTTTGGCATGATACATCATCCTTTCGTATGGGCGGTAGGTTGTTTGGCGGACAGCCGATGGTCATTCTGCCTCATCCGGCAGGAGGAGGCAGCCGGGCGTATGCGGGACATAGCTGCCAATGGCAGTGGCGGCACCGCAGGACAGAGCTTCGCAGGCATCCATGACGTAGTCAGATTTGGTTCGTTCATAGACCCACTCCAGTGTCTGACCGGTACGTTCGGCGATGATCTTGGCGGTTTTCTCCCGCATCTTCATCAGCTTCTCCAGTTCTTCCTGCAGCAGCAGGGGTTTGCCGGAGGTGCCGGAGGGGATGTACGGGTCATGGATCAGCAGGCGGGAATTTGGCAGCATGATGCGGTTTTCGCCGGCCAGAAAGATCAGGCTCCCCATCGAAGCCGCCATGCCCATGACAACGGTGGTGACAGGGCTGCTGATCAGGCGTATCGTATCATATACCGCCAGACCGCTGTCAACACTGCCGCCGGGAGAGTCGATGTACAGCACGATACGCTGTCCGGGATGTTCGGTTTCCAGCATCATGAGCTGCATATTCAGCTCCCGACAGCTTTCGCGGGTCACTTCTTCCGAGAAGTAGATGACCCGCCGCTGGAACATTCTGTCGTTCAGGTCAATGGGTTGTAGGCCTCTGCTGGTCTCAACGATGGTGTTCACTCTCATAGATGGATACCTTCCTTTCCTTTGGGTACAATAGAGGATGACCGGTCAGGCGGCAGGGCTTTCCCATCGTCTGATGGTCAGACGGACGTTTGAGCGTGTGGCTTATGCCAACGACTGCTCATTGGAAGAGCGGTCAGCGGTTCTATCGGCTTGACGGAGTTTTTCGAGATGCCGCATCGGTTTGATGAGCAGCTCTTCCAGCAGGAGGATGGCTCTTCGACGAATGTGGTATGTATGCACTTCGTCTGGGTCGAACTTGATAGGGTAGTTTTCGGGAAAGAACATCTTCTCGATAGCACACATCATCTCTCCGATGGTGATGTCCGGACAGACATCCGCATTGTGCATACGGCGGAAGTCAAAGGCATAGTGTTCGTCGAGGTCACTGTACGCCAACACGATGTTGGCTTTATATCGGTAGTTAGTATCACCGGTGATCTCTTCCATGACACGGAAATAGTCCGCTACACGGATGGAGAAAAACACCTCTTGGGTCGTTTGTGCCATCGCCTCTCGGCGAAGGTGTTCTGTGTCAATCTTCATGGTTTCTTGTCCTCCCTTCTCGGCAGTTCGAAGAAGCTGCTGATCTGAACGAGCAGCACGAAGACCATGACGATGGGGACGATGAACTTCATGCAGACGCCCCAGAAGCCGATGCACTTGCCGGAGTCGCCCTGCTTGATTTCGTCCGCGAAGAATTTGGGCTTGAGCTCCCAGCCGATCATGAGGGCCATGATCAGAGCGCCGAGAGGCATCGCAATACCCTCAGACCACACGTCCATGAAGTCGAGCCAGCAGTCGTTCCAGGTACCGACCTTCCAGCCGAACATGTCAGCCGGCGTGAAGGGACGCTCGGCCAGACCGTCGACGCAGACGAAGATCGCGAAGATCATGATGACGACGCAGACGATGCCGACCGTACGGGGACGGCTGACCTCGTGGCCCTTGGCGGACGCACGGTCGATGAAGGTGACGGACACAGCCTCAACCAGGGAGATGGCGGAGGACACGGCCGCGATGAGCACGAGCACGAAGAACAGCAGGCCGATGACAGCGCCGAGAACGCCCATGCTGTGGAACACGTTCTGCAGGGTGCTGAACAGGAGGCCGGGGCCGTTGAGCTTGATCTGCGCAACGCTCTCGAGCTCGCCGGCGTCGATCTGAGCCATGCCGTGGGCAACGGCGGCGGGGATGACGGCGATACCGGCCATGATCGCGACCAGGGTATCGGCGACGGTGATGATGACAGAGTTCTTCGGGAGGCTCTCAGACTTGCTGAGGTAGGAGCCATAGGTGATCATGGCGCCCATCGCCAGAGACAGGGAGAAGAACATCTGGCCGGCGGCGGTGGCCAGGACGGACAGCGCGCCGGGAGCGGATTCCAGGAAGGAGCCGTAGCTCACGCCGTTGACGATGACTTCCTTGGTGGAGTAACCGGGAACGAACATGAACTTCAGACCAACGGAAGCATAGGGCATCGTGAGGGAGCGGATGATGACGACCACGAGCAGGACGAACAGGGCGGGCATGCCGACCTCGTTGAACTTCTCGATGCCGCCGCCGACGCCGTTGCGGTTGATGAAATAGCAGATGAGCATGAACAGCAGCGTGCAGCCGATGCCGAAGCCGGGCGTCAGCAGCAGAGCGCCGAACACCTCGTTGCCGGGGGCGCCGCCGGAGAACAGGCCGATGACGTTGACGATGATGTAGTAGATGCAGTAGCCGCCGAGGACGGAGTAGAACGTCATGACCAGGAACGGAACGATGACGCCGAGCCAGCCGGCCCACTTGAACTTCTTGGAGACCGCAGCGTACGCATTCACAGGACCGAAGCCGGTCTTGCGGCCGAGTGCGAGCTCGCCGAGCATGATAACGAAGCCGACGAAAATCGCAAGCAGCAGGTAGATCAGCAGGAACGAGAAGCCGCCGCTCTTACCCATCTTATACGGGAAGCCCCAGATGTTGCCGAGGCCGACCGCAGAGCCGATGGCGGAGAGCAGGAAGCCGATGTTCGAGCCGAAGGAGCCACGATCGTTCCCCTGTTCGGGAACAGGCATAGATTGTTTCGCCATAGTGAATTCCTCCATTTCCATTTTTCCAAAACACAAACGGGGTCCCTCCCGGTCCGGCGGATGACAACCGCGATCGTCTGCCGTGGACTTGACCATAGAGAAACCTTTTGGATGGGTCTATTTTACACGATTTCCATGAAAACCGCAATCAATTTGTTCACATTTTATTCATTTTCGACGAAGGCGGGAATTTCGCCCCTAAAATCCCCACCAAATTTATACAACTTGACGGCGTTAGGAAATTAACACAACGATTTCGGTGATTATTCACTGCGCTTTATCTATTTTGCTACATCTGACAGTTTTTCGTTGTTCGTTTTTGCTAGATGGAAGTTGCTGGTATGCCGTGCCCTTGCTTTTTTACGAAAAGGCTGTATAATGTAAATTGATATCCTGTTGGATACTATATTTTAAGGAGGACCCATTCATGACCTATGAGATGGATATCGCCGGGCTGAAACGCGATCTGCCCCTGTGCAAGGTCTCTGACGACCTGTACATCGGCGCGTTTGTCATCTTCGGCGATGTGGAGCTGACCGTGCACTGCGCGGCGGAGCTTCTGAAGCGCGCACCCGAATATGACTACCTGATCGCCCCCGAGGCGAAGGCCATCCCCCTGATCTATGAAATGGCGCGGCAGAGCGGCGCGGACAAATACTTCATCGCCCGCAAGAAGGCCAAGGCCTATATGCAGGGCGTGTTCACCGTGAACGTGAAAAGCATCACGACGCAGGGCGTGCAGACGCTCGTGCTCGACACCGAGGACGCCGAGATGATCCGCGGCAAGCGCATCGCGATCGTGGACGACGTGATCTCCACCGGCGAGAGCCTGCGCGCAGTGGAAGAGCTGGTCCGTCAGGCCGGCGGCGAGGTGGTCGCGAAGATGGCCGTGCTCGCCGAGGGCGACGCGATCGACCGCGACGATATCATCGTGCTCGGTCCCCTGCCGCTGTTCAACCCCGACGGCACCGTCAAGGCATAAACAGAAACAGCAAGACCGCACCCGATGGGGTGCGGTTTTTTCTTATCCGGCGCGTTCTGCTTCGATTCTGAGAATCAGGTCGACGTTTGCGCGCTCATAGGAATTGAAGACGCTGCTGTCAAACTGCGAGGCGGGCGTCGTGCCGCGATACCAGCCCTGCGTGAGGAAATAGCCCTGAATCCACTGCGTGGTGAAAATGAAGCCGTGGCGGGCAAAGATCTCGTTGCGGGCGAGCATCAGCTCGCGGTCGCTGAGCCCCTCGAGCTCTGCCTCCGAGAGCGCGCGGCTGTTGCTGTCCGGGAGGATGTAAGTCCCGCCGGTGGGCGCAGGTTCGGGAGTCGGAGTGGGCTCCGGCGTGGGCGTCGGCGTGGGAGCGGGCTCCTCCGTCGGCTCGGCGGTCGGCGCTGCCGTCGGAGCGGCAGTCGGCTCGGTCGACGGCGTCTCCTCTGCCGGGATCATCGTGGCGGCGGCAACGGGCTCAGGCTCGTCATCGTGCGGGGTGAACTTGCCGGTGAAGGCCAGAAACGTGACCACCAGCAGCGCGAGCACGATGGCGATCATGGCAATGAGCAGCGGCTTGTTGCTCTG